>DATMDV010000377.1:0-5959 GCA_035557475.1 Ilumatobacteraceae bacterium | reverse complement strand
CGCCGGGCGCGAACGTGCCCGACCAACCGCCGAGCCCGTTGCGCGAATCGGCGATGCGTTGTGTGCGTGCTGCGTAGTGGATCCCCGTGGTGCCGCCGAACCAACCGTTGACGTCGACGATGACATGAGCACTCGATTCCGAGAGCCGCACACACAAAGAACCCTGCGGGCCGAGCGCCATGATCGAGGTGTTGGCCCGATCGACGCCAACGTTGTAGTTGACGTTCGACGTGTTGGGCGGGTCGTCACCGCACGGGAAGGCGGTCAGGTATCCGTAGCCGGTCGCCTGGGTGATTGTCAGGTTCACCACCACGGCCTCGGCGTCGGCAGGGACACCGAGCATGGCGCGCGGGATCTCGACGAACTGTCCGACCGAGGGTGCACCGGTGACGCCGGGCGGGCGCAACGACGGTTGCCGCGTGTCGACCGCTCGGCGTGGTGCGAACTCCTGGAACGGTGACCCGCCGGGACCGAACCATCCCACGAGGTCGACGATCAGGTCGGTGCCCCCATCGCTGAAGATGCAGGTCTCGCGTGTCGCATCGATGGCGACCACGGCGAGGTTGGCGGTCGGCCCCTCTGGCCGGACGTTGACGTTCGACAGCTCCGAGAGGCCGGAGCCACAGCCGTGCACCGTGAGGAACCCGGGCTCCAACGCACGATCCGACGTCACCGTGAGCGCGAGCACCTCGGCGTTGGCGGGTACGGAGGCAGGCACCGGGACTCGCAACCAGCAACCCGGTGGGACCGGCTGCGCCTGTCGGGTGTCGACCAACCGCTCGGGGGTCACCCCGTGGAACCCGCCGACGACCGCCGTCGAAGGGAGTGGACCGCTCGGCGCGGTGCACGACACGGTGCTCGGGGCGGCTGCGACCGCGACGTCGACCGCCGGCAACACCAGCGACAACGGAAGCAGGATCAGCGCCGCGGCCCCGGCCGCGCCAAATCGAGAGGAGGAACGATGCATGGCGACCGATCGTAATGACCCGGTGCGCGGCGTTTCAGGCAGTTGACGCGGGAGTCATACGCTCGCCCGATGGACCTCACGGACTTGCGCATCTTCATCGAGCCCCAACAGGGCGCTTCGTACGACGACATCCTCGCCGTCGCGGCAAGAGCGGAACGGCTCGGTTTCGGCGCCTTCTTCCGCAGCGACCACTACCTCAAGATGGGCGGCGTCACAGGTCTCCCCGGGCCGAGCGACGCCTGGACGACGCTCGCCGGGCTCGCCAGGGACACGTCGAGCATCCGCCTCGGCACGCTCGTCACATCGGCGACGTTCCGGCTCCCGGGGCCGCTCGCCATCACGGTGGCCGGCGTCGACCAGATGTCGGGCGGGCGGATCGAGCTCGGCCTCGGTGCCGGCTGGTTCGAGGCGGAGCACAGCGCATACGGCATCTCGTTCCCCGACGTCCGCACCCGTTTCGACCGGCTCGAGGAACAACTCGCGATCATCACCGGGCTGTGGCGCACGGCGGAGGGTGAGACCTACTCGTTCGACGGCGAGCAGTACGTCCTCTCCGACTCCCCGGCACTTCCGAAGCCGGTCCAGGCGGGCGGCCCGCCGATCATCGTGGGGGGCAAAGGGCCACGCCGAACACCTGAACTGGCCGCGCGGTACGCGGCGGAGTTCAACTTCGCGTTCGCGCCGGTCGAGGCGTTCACGGAGCAACGCGATCGCGTGACCGCGGCCTGCGAGAAGATCGACCGCGATCCGGCCACGATGGTGTGGTCGACAGCGGTGGTGGCGTGCGCGGCGGTCGACGAGGCCGGAGTCGTACGACGCGCCGCGGCGATCGGCCGCGAACCCGACGAGCTCCGCCGTAACGGTGCGGCCGGCACGATCGACGAAACCGCGGCGACGCTGCGACGCTGGATCGATGCTGGTATCGACCGGATCTACCTTCAGATCCTCGATCTCGCCGACCTCGAGCACCTCGATGTTCTGGCAACTGAGGTCGCCCCACGACTGACGTGATTCGACTGAGGTGATTCGACTCACGTGATGGTCGGTCCGACATTCCCAAATGGACTGATCTGATCAGTGAATTAGAAAACGCCGACTCGTCCGCGTAGACTCGCGGTATGGCTGCGAAAAAGCGAGGCCCCAAAGGGCCCATGACCAAGGAACACAAGGCTGCTCTCGCACAGGGACGCACCGAAGGCCGAGCCGTTCGGGATTACCTCGAAGCCTTGCGTTCCTCCAAGCCCAAGCGGGGTCGCAAGCGGACGGCGGATTCGATCAACAAGCGGCTCGCCGCGATCGACGACGCATTGGTCGACGCCGATCCCCTGAGCGAACTGAAACTCGTCCAGGAACGTCGCAACTTGTCCGACGAGTTGGCCTCCATGGAGTCGAGCGTCGACACGTCGACACTCGAGGATGCGTTCGTGTCGGTCGCCAAGGGGTACAGCGAACGACAAGGGATCTCGTACTCCTCGTGGCGCGAGGTCGGCGTCGAAGCGGGCGTGCTCAAACGGGCCGGCATCTCCCGCTCGTCCTGAAACGATTCGGCAGCCTTACTGACTGACCCGCTGGTCAGCACAAGTTTCAAAACCCTCGTTCTGTCTGCTCGAGACCGCGGATATCCGCGATCTGGAGCAGACAGTTCGCGTTGTTGAGGTCAGATCGAGATGTCGTCGAGGGCGTCGAAGACCGTGCCGAGATTGCGGAGCGATCGAGAAAGGTCGAACGCCTCGTCGAGCGAATCGACGGATACATCGGGATCATCTTCGAGCAACGTTCGGAAATCGCTCCGTTCGTCCCATGCCTTCATGGCATTTCGTTGCACGATCCGATAGGCCTCATCGCGGGTCTTCCCGGAGCGCACGAGTGCAAGGAGAACCGGCTGACTGAACACGAGCCCGTGGCTCGACCACAGGTTATGCAACATTTGGTCCGGCAGAATCTCGAGGCCCGATAACAGTCGTGTGAGACGACGCATCACGTAGTGGGCGAGCTGGGACGAATCGGGCAGCACGACACGCTCGACCGACGAATGCGAGATGTCGCGCTCATGCCACAAGGCGACATCTTGGAGCCCGGCTTGAAGATTCCCGCGGAGCACCCGCGCGAGCCCGGAGATGGTCTCGGCCGAGATCGGGTTGCGCTTGTGCGGCATCGCCGACGAACCCTTCTGGCCGGGCTTGAACCCCTCGCGAACCTCGCCCACCTCGGTGCGCTGCAGGTGTCGGAGCTCGACGGCCACGGCTTCGCACGTCGAGCCCACGGCCGTGCACGCCCAGAGGAACTCGGCGTGACGATCGCGTGCGACGACTTGCGTGGCGGGTACCGGCGTCAATTCCAGGGCATGGCCGACGTGCGCCTCGACTTCTGGTGGGACGTTCGAGTAAGTCCCCACCGCGCCGCTCAGCTTCATCACCGAAACCGCCGCGAGGGCAGCGTCGAGCCGGGCCCGATCGCGGTCGACCTGGAGCGCCCACAGGGCGGCCTTGGCGCCGAACGTCGTCGGCTCGGCGTGGATGCCATGCGTCCTGCCGATCATCACCGTGTCGCGGTGGGCGAGGGCCAGATCGACGAGCGTGCGCAGCAAGTCGGTGGAGGCGACGATCAGCAATGCGACCGCATCCCGCATCGCCCAGCACAGGGCGGTGTCGACGACGTCGGTCGACGTCAACCCGTAGTGGATCCACGACCCTTCCGGTTCGCCGATCGCGTCCTGCACCACGTCGACGAAGGCGGCCACGTCGTGATCGGTGACCACCTCGCGTGCCGCGACTGCCTCGACGAACGATTCGTCGATGGTCGGTGCCCGCTCGCGGCACGCCACCGCCTCGGCCACCGGCACGACGCCGATCGCGGCGTGCGCGTCGGCTGCCAGCAACTCGACCTCGAGCCACCGTTGGAACCGCGCGACGTCGGACCACACGGCAGTCATCTCCGGTGTGCAGTACCGCGTGATCATGGTGTGGTCACGCCGCCGTCATGCCCGGCCCACGGTGCGGCGGGGGGTGTGGCGACGGGCCCGGCCGTCACGCCGTCCACAACAAGTAGTCATCGCGTTCGGCGCCCACACCGATCACCTTCACGGGGATGCGGACCTGGTTCTCGACGAGCTCGATGAAGGACCGGGCGGGTGCCGGCAGCGCGTCCGGTTGGCGCGCCTCCGACAGATCGGTGCGCCATCCGGGCATCGTCTCGTACACGGGCTCGACCCTCGCCAGCACGTCGGCGCGATCGGGATACGTGGCGAGCAGCTCGCCGTCGATCCGATACCCGGTGCAGACCTTGACCGTCTCGAAGCCGTCGAGCACGTCGAGCTTGGTGAGCGCCAGCTCGGTGAGGCTGTTGAGCCGGATCGCCTGGCGCAGCATCACGCAGTCGAGCCAACCGGCGCGCCGGCGGCGCCCCGTCACCGTGCCGAACTCGCGGCCGACGTCGACGAGTGTGTCGCCGTCGTGATCGGTCAGCTCGGTCGGGAACGGGCCGGCACCCACGCGCGTCGTGTACGCCTTGCTGATACCGACGATGCGATCGATGTCGCGCGGACCGAGTCCGGTGCCGGCACACGCCCCGCCGGCGGTGGGATTCGACGACGTGACGTACGGATAGGTGCCGTGGTCGAGGTCGAGGAACGTCGCCTGAGCTCCCTCGAGCAGGATCTGCACCCCGGCCGCGAGCGCGTCGTGCAACAGGCCGACGGTGTCGCACACGTACGGCTGCAGACGGGCCCCGAGATCACCGAAGCGGGTGACGACGTCGTCGACATCGATCGTCTCGCCACCCGCGTCCTGGATCAGGGTGTTCTCGGCAACCGCCCGCGCCCGGACCGCGCTCGTGAACGAATCGAGATCGAGCACCTCGCCGGCGCGGATCCCGACCCGCCGGGCCTTGTCGGCGTACGCCGGACCGATCCCCTTCAGGGTGGTGCCGATCTTGTCGTCACCACGCATCGCCTCGGCGATCGCGTCGTGGGCCTGGTGCCACGGGAAGATGAGGTGGGCGTGGCTCGACACGCGGAGATCGCTACACGAGATGCCCCGCGACTCGAGCACGTCGATCTCGTGGAAAAGCGTCGGCAGATCGACCACCACGCCGTTGGCGATCACGGGCACCACGTGGTCGTACAGCACACCGCTCGGCACGAGCTGGAGGGCGTACTTCTGGTCGCCGACGACGACGGTGTGCCCGGCGTTGTGCCCACCCTGGTACCGCACGACGTACGTGTGTTCCTTGGCGAGCAGGTCGATGATCTTCGCCTTGCCCTCGTCACCCCACTGGGCGCCGACGACGACGGTGACGGGCATTCCCGGAACGGTACTGTCCCGCACCGCCGCTACCGTGCCCGCCGATGACGGTGATGCGTCGCCAACGGTGGGCCGACATGTCGGAGGACGCGCGCGACCGCCTCTGCGCGAGGGGCCTCGACGACATCTTCGACCCCACTCTGCGCGCTTCGATCAGTGCGCTCATCGACGACGTCCGCGAACGCGGCGACGCGGCCGTGTGCGACGCGTTGGCGCGCCACGACGGCACGACGGTCGAACCGGACGGACTGCGCATCACCGACGACGAGTTCTCGCAGGCCGTCGTCGATCCGGCGGTGGACGCGGCGATCGATGACGCCATCGCCCATATCCGGGCCTTCAACGAGCAACAGCTGTCGCGCACCACCGATTGGAGCTTCGAGTCCGAGCCGGGTTTGACGGTCGGCGAGAAGTTCACGCCGGTGTCGTCGGCCGGGCTGTTCACGCCGTCTGGCAAGGCCAGCTACCCGAGCGTCACCTATCAGCTGGCGGTCCCCGCGGTCGTCGCCGGAGTTCCGCAGCTCGCGCTCGTCGTGCCGCCGATCCCGGGTCGCGGCGGCGACGTCGATCCCGCCGTGCTCGTCGTGTGCCGCAAGCTCGGACTGCGCGACGTGTTCCGGGTCAACGGACCGGCCGGCATCGCCGCCTTGGGGTTTGGCACCGAGTCGATCCCGAAGGTCCGCAAGGTCGT
>DATMDV010000376.1:0-2519 GCA_035557475.1 Ilumatobacteraceae bacterium | reverse complement strand
GGCGACGTCAGCGACGACGCCGAAGTTGTGCGTGACGAGCAACAGCGAGGTATCCAGGTCGCGCTGCAACTCGCGCAGCAGGTCGAGGATCTCCGCCTGCACGGTCACGTCGAGCGCCGTCGTCGGTTCATCGGCGATGATCAGATCGGGCTTCGACGCCACCGCGCCTGCGATCAGCACCCGCTGGGCCATGCCGCCCGAAAGCTGATGCGGATATGAGTCGAAAACGCGCTCGGGATTGGGGATGTGGACCCGATCGAGCAGCTCGATCGCCCGCCGCTTGGCTTCCTGCTTGTCGAGACCGAGACAGACCCGCAGCGGTTCGACCAGCTGGCTGCCGACGGTGAAGGTCGGGTCGAGGTTGGACATCGGCTCTTGGGGGACGTACCCGATTCGACGGCCGCGCAGTTGCCGGGCGGCCTTCGAGTTGTCGACGAGTTGCTGACCATCGAACTCGATCGAGCCGCCGAGAATCTCGCCGCCGACGCCGAGGAGTCCCATCACCGCGAATGCGGTCTGCGTCTTTCCGGAACCGGACTCTCCGACCAGTCCGAGCACCTCACCACGCCCGACGTCGAGGTCGACACCGCGCACAACGAGCACCCAGTCGTCGGCGGTCGGGCCGGGGTACCCGACGACGAGGTTGCGCACGGAGAGCAGCGGGTCGATCGCCTCGGGCAATATGTGCTCGATCGTGACACCGGTGCTCGACGGCGGCATCCGGACTTCGAGCTCGGTGAGCACCGGTCCGCGCTCGGCCACTGCAGCGACGCCTGCTCCGGTGAGAGTGGCGTCGAAGGTCGGCGTCAGAAGCGTCGCTGAAGTACCACCCAGGGCGCGCCGACGGCGATGTCCGTGGGGTGCACCGCTGTCGAGCTCGTCGTGCAGGAGGCTGCCGAGCAGCGCAAACGACAACGATGTGAGCGAGATCACGAGGGCGGGCCAGAGGAGCTCTGTCTGATCGTTGAAGATGCGGTCGAAGCCGGAGTTGAGCATCTGGCCCCATGTGATCGTGTTGATGTCACCGAATCCGATGAGAGGGAGTCCGGCGAGGACGGCGATGGCGATGCTGCAGACGATCGACGCCTGGATGATGATGGGGCCGCGAACCACCCGCAGCACGTGGCTGGCGACGATTCGCGAGTCCGAGATTCCCGACACACGCGCGGCATCGACGTACAGCTCCTCGCGCACCACGCGGACATTGGCACTCACGAGTCGGTAGAACACGGGCGAGAGGATGATTCCGAAGATCGCCATGGCCCAGACGATCGACGGGCCGACCACCGTGCGAGCTGCGAGCAGGAGCACCACCCCCGGCATTGCCATGATCAGGTTCGACACCCAGCTCGAGGCCTGGTCGAACCCGCCGCTGAAGTACCCACCGATCAGTCCGAGCGTGACCCCGATCAGTAGGGCGATTCCGACGGTGAGCAGAACAGCGAGCATGCTGGCCTGGCTCGCTGCGAGCAGACGGGAGAGGATGTCGCGTCCGCCCTCGTCGGTTCCAAGCAGGTGGCCGTCGGAGCCGGGTGCGAGGAGGGCGTTGCGGGCATCGGTGGCCCTTGGATCGTAGGGAGTTATCCACTGGCAGGTGAGGGCGACGAACACCACGACCGCGAGCCATCCGATCGTCAACATGCCGACCGGGTGACGGAGCAAGCGTCGAACGATCCCTCGCTCCACGCCCAGCGGCCTCGATGGGATGTTGCCGACCGCCGAAGCGGCGTCCTCGCCGGTAGCGACCGCATCGCCGGCGCTCATGACAGCCTCACCTTCGGGTTCAGCCAGGCGCCGATCAGATCGACGAGCAGGTTGACGACCACCACCATCACCGCCGTGAAGACGACAAGTCCCATCACGACGGGGACGTCGCCCGTCGTTGCCGAATTGACGGCCGTGAGTCCGAGTCCTTGGATGGCGAAGATCCGCTCGATGATCACGGCCGCACCGAACAGTCCGATGAACTGGACGCCCAAGATCGAGAGAGCAGGTCCGGCGGAATTTCGAAGGACGTGCTTGTAAACGACTCGGCGATCACTCAGTCCACGGCTCCGAAGAGTCCGGACGAAGTCGAGATCGAGCGTGTCGCGCACCGATCCGCGGATCTGGAGCGAGAGTGCCGCGAGGCTGCTGAACGAGAGGGCGATGACAGGCAGCGTGACCGACTTCCACCACTCACCGAGGTCCTCGGACGGCTTGGTGTACCCGGTCGCCCGGAAGATCTGGTTGTCGATCGCCAGCCACACGACCAAGCCGAACGCGATCAGGAA
Source organism: Ilumatobacteraceae bacterium (assembly GCA_035557475.1). Taxonomy (GTDB): domain Bacteria; phylum Actinomycetota; class Acidimicrobiia; order Acidimicrobiales; family Ilumatobacteraceae; genus JALOLG01. The sequence continues at coordinate 246 of DATMDV010000376.1, read as the reverse complement.
TCCGGGAATGGCGAACCCGATCACACCCGCCGCCTGCACGAAGCGGTCGACGATGCCACCTCGGATCGCGGCGAGTATCCCGAGGATGGTCGCCAGGATCGAGGCGAGGAACAGCGATCCGATGATCAGGGTGAGCGTGATCGGCGCCCGCTGCTTCAGCATCTCGGAGACCGACTGCGAGCTGAACCAACTGTCGCCGAAATCACCGCGGACCGCATGGCCGGCCCAACGTCCGTACTGGACGAT
>DATMDV010000375.1:0-4095 GCA_035557475.1 Ilumatobacteraceae bacterium | reverse complement strand
GAGCTCGCACATCGGCGAGGTCGTCGTTCGTGGTGGTGACGAATCGAGCGTTGCGCTGTTGGCGACCGAGGCGGCCGCCCTCGAGGCGATCGTCGCCTCGGATGTCCCCGGCCCGCGGCTGCTCGGTGTCGCGATGGGCGGCAACACGATGTGGGACCACGATCGACTGACGGGCATCATCGACTGGGAGTGTGCGGGTATCGGGCATCCGGGCATCGACCTCGGCATGCAACGTTGCGACGCCGCGCTGGTGGTCGGGCTCTCCGGCGCGGACGCCGTACTCGCCGGCTACGAATCGGCCATCGGGCACGCCGCCGCGGACGTCGCCTATTGGGACATCGCCGCGGCCTTGACCACACCAGGAACGATGGACTCGTTCGTGCAGATCTACGCGGGGCAAGGACGCACCGACCTCGACCCGCCCACCCTGCTCGCCCGACGAGACGCCTTCCTTGCGGCCGCCCTCGACCGCGTCAGATGAGGGTGCAGGTCGTCACAACGGTGCCGGGAGCGGGTCGAGGAGTGCTTCGGCCTGCTCCAACGGGAGCGGCCTGGCGAAGAGGTAGCCCTGTCCCAGCGCGCAGTGCTGGTCACGCAGCTGACCGTGTTGGGCTTCGGTCTCGATGCCTTCGGCGATGGTCTCGAGGCCGAGCGTCCGGGCGAGCTCGAGGAGCCCGCGCACGATCGCCGGGACCGTCTCGCGCTCGGTGATCGTGTTGATGAACGACCGATCGATCTTGAGGATGTCGACAGGAAACTGGCGCAGGTAACTGAGCGACGAGTAGCCCGTGCCGAAGTCGTCGATCGCCAAGCGCACGCCCAGCGTTCGGAGTTGATGGAGACGTGCGGCGGCGAGCGTCGCGTCCTGGACGAGCGCGGTCTCTGTCATCTCGAGGACGAGCGCTGATGGGTCGAGCCCGTTGGATTGCAGGGCGTCCTGCACGTGGTGGAACAGCTCGGCAGACGCCAGCTGCTTCGCCGAGAGGTTCACCGCCATCGTGAGCTCGCCGGGACGGTCCTCGAGCCACGCTGCGATTGTGCGACACGCGGTCTTGAGCACCCACCGCCCGATCGGGATGATCATGCCGTTGTCCTCGACGATCGGGATGAACTGGTCGGGCATCACCGCCCCGAGCTCGGGGTGCTCCCAGCGGAGCAGCGCTTCGAACCCGACGATGCGATTCGTCGCCAGTTCCACGACCGGCTGGTAGACGAGCCTGAACTGATCTCTCTCGAGGGCGTGGATCAGCTCGTTCTCGAGTTGCACGCGTTCAATGGCGGCTTCCCGCATGGTTGGGTCGTAGAGCACCCAGCGCGCCTTGCCGCTCGTCTTCGCTTGGTACATCGCCACGTCTGCGTCGCGGAGCAGTGACGTCGCAGTCGACTCGGCGTCGGCATGGGCGATGCCGAGGCTGGCCGACAAAGTGACATCGTGGTCGCCGAGTCGCACGGGAGTCGCGAGCGACTGCAGTACGCGCTCGGCGATCGCCTCGGCTTCGACCAGGCCCCGTGACGAATCGTCGACGAGCACGGCGAACTCGTCGCCGCCGAGTCGGGCAACGGTATCGCCCGACCGCACGACGTCGAGGAGTCGGGCCGCGACCTCGCGAAGAAGGCTGTCGCCCGCATCGTGGCCGAGTCCGTCGTTGACGTTCTTGAATGCGTCGAGATCGAGGTAGATCACGGCCGGGTCGGAACCGGTGCGGGCGCGGCGACTCAACGTGTGCGCGACACGGTCCCGGAACAACGCCCGGTTCGCGAGTCCCGTCAACGAGTCGTGGAAGGCTTGGTGCACGAGCTCGTCCTCGGCGCGCTTGCGATCGGTGATGTCGTGCAGGTTGACCACGATGCCCTTGATGTCGGGCTCGCCGAGCAGGTTGACGGCGCGGCTCGACAACCACATCTCGCTGCCGTCGGCCCGCGTGGCGCGTGTCTCGCCGGACAGCACGACACCCGGAGCGAGCAGCGCCTGGTCGAACAGGGTCTGAGAATCGACGTCGGCGTCCGACAGGAAGTCGAGCGCACGGTGCCCGCGTGTCGGCTCTCCCGGGTACCCGAGCAGCGCGGCGAGGTTCGGAGCGTCGTTCATGACGCAGCCGTCGGCATCCAGCACGAGCACCGCGTCCGACGAGTTGGCGGCGAGGGCGCGGTACAACCGTTCGCTCGAGGCCAGACTCGCCTGGGCACCATCGCGGAGCTCGAGCAGGCGCATCGCCCTGGCGCCGGCGAGCACCACGAACGCGAACGTGGCCACGAGGAGCGGCACTGGGTTCGGATCGTTGCCCTGGTAGTAGCCCACCAACTCGATGAAGCCGGGTACGAGAAGCGGCGCGATCGCCAGTGCGATCCCGGCCGGTCCGGCCTGCGCCTGGTACTGATCGGATTCGTCATCGTCGGGGTCGGCTTCCGGGATTCGCCGGCAACCGGCGGCGAGGAGGGCCGCACCCGCCATCCATCCGATGTCGAGCAGGACACTGACCGAGCCGCCCGGGGCGGCGATCAGGAACGTGAAGTCCGAGATCAGCCACAACCCGACACCGGCGGCCAGGAACACCCCCATCGTCGTCTTGGTACGCAGCTCGACCAGAGTTCGGAGCACCACCGCCAGCAAGATCGCGTCGAGGATCGGATACGACGCCCACACGCTCCGCACGAACAACGGCACCGAAGTGTCACTCACGCTGGGTGCGATCCAGAAGTGCCACAGGATGAGCACCGCGATCAGGGCGATGACCGCCATGTCGATCAGGCCGTCGAGTTGGCGCCGCGTTCGGCGGTGACCTCGGCGCAGCAATTGGAGCATGCCGACGGCAACCGCGAGATACGCGGCGATCCACCCGGCATCGGCGATCGACACGTCGGGCTCGGTGTCCCGCACGATCACGTACCCTTCGTAGAGGACGTCGCCCAGGGCCGATGCGCTGATCCCCACCGCCAGCAGGACCCGACTGAGTCCGCCGAATCGGGCGACGCTGACCCAGGCCACCGCGCTCGCGCCGACGGTGACGGTGAGGTACGTGACTTGTCCGAACCCGCCATCTGGCCACATGAAGTGGATGGCGCACAGTCCCACGACGATCGCTGCAGCCGCGACAGCCCGTGCCGACGCCACGCTTGGTGGCGCCCGGCGCGTCGGCGATGAGAGATCGACGCGCGGAAGCAGGGGCACGACCTGTGTATCGGTCGATTCGTCGTCCGGGATGAGGAACGGCGCCACCCCGATCGGATGAACTCGCGCTCGCAGTCACGGTGCGTGGTCGAACATGTCGAAACGTCACACGAGTTGACGCTCCCGACGACGCGTTTCCTCCAAGGTGGAGGTACGGTGATCGCGCGCCGCCCTCCGGACCTCGCCTGGGGCTCCGTTGTCATTGGAGGATGTCGTGTTCGAAATCCTCGAGATTCGACAGGACGGCGCCGCGCGGTTGCGGCTGAGCGACGCGCGTCGTGAGGCCATCGCCCTGAGCGACGGCCCTGACGCGCGATTGCGACAACGACGATGGGGGTCGTCGCTGATCAGCTGTGGCGCTGGGGCGCTGCAGGGCGGTGTGGCCGGGGAACTGGGGACCCGGCCGACCGCCCGTGCGGTGCACACCCGTCGACGCGTAGATGGGTCTCGCACGGCGCACCATGGAGTCTGAGCGCATCGTCCAACTCGCGCTCGGTGTTCCGGACGCGATCCATCCCGGTCGCCGCCGTGAGGCCGCCATCCTCGCGCTCGCGAAGCTGGCTGGGGAGAGCCTCGAGTTCCCACGCGAGGCTGGCGACCTGTGTCGATATGCATACGAGGAGATCGTCGCCGCCCTCGACGACGGCGCGCTCGACGGTTGGTTGGCGGGCTGGGACTACCAGGCGACCTCGATCCTGTACCTCCGCCGCGCGCTGCACGAGCGAAACGACTTGGACAAGGGCTCGTACGGACGCGTCGCCCACGTCGCCGACGACGGCGCGGCCGTCGTCGTCAAATGGTGTCGCGACCATCCGCAGCTCGACGCCCCTGGCGTCGCCATGGCGCCCGCCTGACGAAGCATTTGCAACGGGGTTCGACGTTCCGATCGCTCCGCCCGAGTCGGTCACCGTCACGTCACGCCGTCG
>DATMDV010000374.1:0-5987 GCA_035557475.1 Ilumatobacteraceae bacterium | reverse complement strand
GAACCCCACGCCTTCCGGTTCCGCAAACCAAACAGCGGCCTCCGAGTATATCCGGGGCGGCGGGTATCTTGCCCGGGTGCTGCGGATGTCGACCCTGTTCCTGCGGACCCTTCGCGACGATCCGTCCGACGCCGAGGTCCCCTCGCACCGGCTGCTGGTGCGGGCCGGCTACATCCGCCGCGCCGCGCCGGGTGGGTTCACGTGGCTGCCGCTCGGGTGGATCGTGTACCGCAACGTCGAGAACATTGTTCGCGAGGAGATGAACGCCGCCGGGTTCCAGGAGGTCAACTTTCCGGCCCTCTTACCGCGGGAGCCGTACGAGATCTCGCATCGCTGGACCGACTACGGCGACAACGTGTTCCGGCTCAAGGATCGCCGCGGCAACGACTTCCTGCTCGCCCCCACGCACGAGGAGTTGTTCACGCTCCTGGTGAAGGACCTGTACTCGTCGTACCGCGACCTTCCGCTGCACATCTACCAGATCCAGACCAAGTTCCGCGACGAGGCCCGGCCACGCGCCGGCCTGCTGCGCGGCCGCGAGTTCGTGATGAAGGACTCGTACTCGTTCGACATCGACGACGCCGGGCTGCAGGAGTCGTACGCGTTGCACCGCGCCGCCTACATCAAGACGTTCGACCGTCTCGGCCTGCCGTATGTGATCGTGTCGGCGATGTCGGGCGCGATGGGCGGCTCGGCGAGCGAGGAGTTCCTCGCCCCGCTCGATGTCGGCGAGGACACGTTCGTGCGGTGCACGAACTGCGACTACGCGGCGAACACGGAGGCCGTGCGGGTCCCGGTGCCGCCGCCGGTCCCGTACGACGGTGTTCCACCAGCGCGCGTCGCCGACACGCCCGACACACCGACGATCGCAACGCTCGTCGACCTGCTCAACGCCCGTGACGACCTGCAGCGCGCCGGCGACTCGCGTCGCGACTGGAACGCCGGCGACACGTTGAAGAACGTGGTCGTCAAGCTGCGGCACCCCGACGGCACCGTCGAACCACTCGCGGTCGGGGTCCCCGGCGACCGCGACGTCGATCTCAAACGGCTCGAGGCCCAGGTCGCTCCGGCCGAGGTCGAGCCGTTCACCGAGGACGACTTCGCCGCCCACCCATCGCTCGTGAAGGGCTACATCGGGCCGGGCGCGCTCGGCACCGACGGCACGTCGGGGATCCGGTTCGTCGTCGACCCACGCATCGTCGACGGCACGCGGTGGGTGACGGGCGCCAACTCGCCCGGCAACCACGTGATCGACCTCATTTACGGGCGCGACTTCACGGCTGACGGCGTGATCGACGCCACCGAGATCGTCGACGGCGACCTCTGCCCGGCGTGCGGATCATCGCTCGAGATCGCCCGCGGCATCGAGATCGGCCACATCTTCCAACTCGGACGGCTGTACGCCGAGGCCTTCGGGCTCACGGTGCAGGACGAATCGGGCAAGCAGGTCACGGTCACGATGGGCTCGTACGGCATCGGCGTGTCGCGGGCGGTGGCGGCGATCGCCGAGGCCACCCACGACGAGCTCGGGCTGTGCTGGCCGCGCGAGGTCGCGCCGGCCGACGTCCACATCGTCGTCGCCGGCAAGGACGGCGGCCCCCAGGGTCCGGCGGCCGACACGATCGCGACCGAGCTGGAGGCCGCCGGTGTGCGGGTGCTGCTCGACGACCGCCAGGGCGTGTCGCCCGGAGTCAAGTTCAAGGACGCCGAGCTCATCGGCGTGCCGACCATCGTCGTCGTCGGCCGCGGTCTCACCGACGATCCGGCCACGAGCACGATCGAGGTCAAGGACCGCCGCACCAACACCCGCACCGACGTCCCCCTCCCCGAAATCGTCCCCCACCTCTCCGAACTGTCTGCTTGAGACGAAGCCACGGGCCGTATGAAGCAGACAGTTCCGGATTTTGACGGGGGTCGGCTGGCTGAGCTGCACGCGGTGGAGGAAGATCGCTTCGTCGAGCTGCATCCGGGTTCGGCGGAGCTCGCGGCCGACGCGCGCGAGCACCTGCTGGCCGGCGTGCCGATGCCCTGGATGACGCGCTGGCCCGGTGCGTTCCCGTTGTTCGTCGCCGAGGCCAACGGGGCGCGCATCACGGATGTCGACGGCAACGAGTACGTCGACTTCTGCCTCGGCGACACCGGGGCGATGACCGGGCACGCACTTCCCCAGGTGGCCGACGCGATCGCCCGCCAGGCCGAGCGCGGCATCACGACGATGCTGCCGACCACCGACGCGGCGTGGGTCGCGGACGAGCTCGCGCGGCGGTTCCGCCTCCCGAGCTGGCAGATGGCGATGACGGCGACCGACGCCAACCGCTTCGTGTTGCGCTTCGCCCGCCATCTCACCGGACGGCCGAAGGTCTGCGTGATGGACTGGTGCTACCACGGCACGGTCGACGAGACGCTGGCGATCCTCGACTCGGCCGGCCAGGTGGTCGCTCGCCCCGGTTCGCTCGGCGCTCAGGTCGATCCCGCCCTGACCACTCGTGTCGTGCCGTTCAACGACCTCGACGCGCTCGACACCGCCCTCGCCAACGGCGACGTAGCGGCGGTGCTGATGGAACCGGCGTTGACGAACATCGGCATCGTCCTGCCCGAGCCCGGGTATCTCGAGGGCGTTCGCGAGCTCACCCGCCGGCACGGCACGTTGCTCGTGATCGACGAGACGCACACGATCTGCGCCGGACCCGGCGGGTGCACCGCGGCGTGGGACCTCGAGCCCGACTTCTTCGTGATCGGCAAGCCGATCGCCGGCGGCGTGCCCGCCGCGGCGTACGGCATGACCGCCGACATCGCGGCCAGGCTCCAGGACCCGCTCAACGGCCACGAGGCCGACGTCTCAGGGATCGGCGGGACGCTGACCGCCAGCGCACTCGCGCTCGCCGCGACGCGGGCGACGCTTTCGAACGCGCTGCTCGACGACGACTACGCGGTCATGGTCCCGCTCGCCACCAGATGGACTGACGGCGTCGCGGGGGTCATCGACGACGCCGGGCTGGCGTGGACCGTGCAGCGGCTCGGCTGCCGCGCCGAGTACTGGTTCTGCCCGCCGCCGCGCAACGGCGCCGAAGCGGCCGCCGCCGTCGACGAGGAGCTCGACGCGTTCATGCACCTGTGGGCGATGAACCGCGGCATCCTGCTGACCCCGTTCCACAACATGGCGTTGCTGTCGCCGTTCCACACCGAGTCGGCCGTCGACCGCCACACCGAGGTGTTCGCGGCCGCCGTCGCCGCGCTGTTGAATTGAGTCGGCTCACCGCACGTCGGGTCGCCGAACGTTTGGTCGCCGACTCGGCTGAATTGAGTCGGCTCACCGCACGTCGGCTCGCCGAACGTTTGGTCGCCGACTCGGAGGTCGACTCCAGGTGTCCGCGGTCGATCCCGTCCTAGCGCCAGGTGACGAGTGAGCGGTCGATCTCGTCGATCGTGCGGCAGCCGCTGAGCGCCATCGTCCTGACAACCCCGTCGTGCATGATGCCGAGCATGTGGTCGACGCCGCGCTCGCCCGCCGCGCCGAGTGCGTAGAGGTAGGCCCGGCCGGCGGAGCACGCGTCGGCGCCGAGCGCGATCGCCTTCACGATGTCGGCGCCACGCCTGATCCCGCCGTCGCAGATGATCGCGATCTGGCCGCCGACCTCCTGGGCGACCGGCTCGACGAGCTCGATCGGCGTGGGCGCGTCGTCGAGTTGGCGGCCACCGTGGTTCGACAGGGCGATCCCCGCGACGCCTGAGGCGACGGCCTGCTTGGCGTCGGCGACGGTCTGGATCCCCTTCAGCACGATCGGGCCGTCCCAGATCGACCGCAGCCACTCGACGTCGTCCCATGACAGCGAGGGATCGAACTGTGACTGCACCTGGCCGGCGAGGGACACCGCGGTCCTGCCGTCGTCGACGCCCTTGTCGACGACGTTCGAGAACGTGATCGGTTCGGCGCGGAGGAAGTCGAGCGTCCAGCCGGGATGGAACGCGCCGTCGAAGATCGTCTCGAGCCCGATCTTGGGCGGCAGCGTGAAACCGCGGCGGACGTCGCGCTCGCGACGCCCGAGCACGGCCGTGTCGACCGTCAGCCACAACGCCTCGTACCCGGCGGCGGCCGAGCGCTCGACGAGCTCGCGAACGAGACCCCGGTCGCGCCACGTGTAGACCTGGAACCACTTGGGGCCGTCGGAGACGGCGGCGATCTCCTCGATCGACCGGGTCGAGACCGTCGACAGCGAGTACGGGATACCGGCGCGTTGGGCGGCGCGTGCCACCGCCAGCTCACCCTGCGAGTGGGCGATGCGGGTGAAGCCCGTCGGGGCGAGGATCAACGGGAACGCCAGGCGCCGGCCGAACAGCTCGGTGCTGGGGTCGACCCGGCTGACGTCGCGCAGCACACGCGGGCGGAACTCGATCCGTCCGAACGCACCGACGTTGCGGGCCATCGAGCGCTCGTCCTCGGCCCCGCCGTCGATGTAGTCGAACACGCCCCGCGGCAGTCGCCGCCTGGCGATCGCGCGGAGGTCGTCGACGGTCGCGACGCCGCTGAGACGACGCTTCACCCGGTCGAGCTCGATCGGCTTGAACCGGACCACCGAACGGAACGTCTCGATCATCCCCACGCCTGCCGACTCTAATCGTCGACCTCTTCCGATGGCCCCTCGCCGCGCGAGACTCCCGCCATGAACCGTGTGACGATCCTGTACCCCAAGACCGAGGGCGCCTCGTTCGACCTCGACTACTACTCCACCTCCCACATGCCGCTGCTCGCCGAGCGGCTCGGCGACCATTGCAAGGGTTGGGGCGTCGACAAAGTCGTCAGCGGCCCCTACGAAGCCATCGGCTGGGCGCTCGTCGACGACATGGACGGCTTCAACGGTGCGATGAAGGAGCACGGCGCCGAGATCATGGGCGACGTCGCCAACTACACGACGATCCAGCCCACGTTGGTCATCGGCGACGTGGTGGTCTGACGCCCTACCCGTGCCGCAATAAGCCCTGGTCGATCACCAGGCGGTCGCCCACGGACGTCGTGAACACCGACTCGCCGTCGCCGGTGGTCCACATCCGCACGGTCAACGCGTCGCCGGGTAGAACCGGTGACGCGAACCGGGCCTCGATGTGGTGGAACTTCGCCGGGTCGCTGTCGCACAGCGAGTGGAGCAGCGCGCGGCCGGTGAACCCGTAGCTGCACAACCCGTGCAGGATCGGACGGTCGAAGCCACCCATCGCGGCGAACGCCGGATCGGAGTGGAGCGGGTTGCGGTCGCCGCTGAGCCGGTAGACGAGGGCCTGGTCGGGTGACGTCTGATACGTGACCTCGTGGTCGGGCGCCCGATCCGGAGGCTCGTTCTGCGGTCCCGACGGCCCGCGGTCGCCACCCCAGCCGCCTTCACCGCGGATGAACACCGATGCCCGGTTGGTGTAGAGCGGCTCGCCTTCCATCACGGCGTTGGTCTCGGTGACGACGACGGCCGCCTTGACCTTGTCGTACATCGCCACGATCTTGGACGTCAGCGTCACCGTGCCGGCGACGGGGATCGGGCGGTGCAGTGTGACGGCCTGCTGGCCGTGCACGAGCAGCGCCGGGTTGAAGGTGCCGATCGCACGCATCGGGCTGTCGGCCCCCCACCCGATCACCACCGGGAACGTGGGGAACACGACCTGTTCCACGTTGGCGGTGTTCTCGGTCGTGAACGGCAACTCGTCGGTGCCGGCGCCGATCCCGACGGCGTACAGCAGGGCGTCCTTGCTGGTCCAGCTCGCTTCACTCGGTGCGCCTTCGGTCCCGACCGCATCAGGGTTCAACGGCATGATCGCTCCTCATCTCTCGCCTTCCGTTCTGTCTGCCTCAGTTGGCGCGTCGCTTCCGTTGAAGCAGACAGTTCGGGGGTTGTCACTGGGGTTGGGGCCAGGTGCCGGGGCGGCCGTCCATCCCGGAATTCTTGCGGGCCTTGGCGACGAGGTCGGCGACGACGGGGCCGAGTTGGGTCGGGTCCTCGAGCGGG
>DATMDV010000373.1:0-11108 GCA_035557475.1 Ilumatobacteraceae bacterium | reverse complement strand
GGCCCGGCACTCGAGTTCCTCTCGCCGGTCAAGGGACCGAACCTCGAGTTCATCACCGTCGAGGTCGGCTCGGGTCTGAAGAGCGCCGCCGATGCGGCAGCCAGCTACGACGAGGACGTGGAGAAGCAGGCCCAGCAGCTCGGCCTTCCGGGCTGGTGACGTACTGACATCCACGTACTGACATCCACGGTGTACTGACGTCGTCACGACGACAGCACCCTGCGGTGCGGGGGTGGGCGCACATGTGACCCACCCCCGGGTCGCGAAATTGGCCTCGACAATGCGCCTGGCGAAAGGGGAACGGCATGCGGCAACCGAGCGTCGTTCATCGTTCGATGTACCCGCACTGGTTCTACGTTCCGGCTGGGATCGTTTTCGTGGTCATCTTCGTGATCCCGACGTGCCTGGCGTTCTTCTACTCGTTCACGCGATGGACGCTGTTCGACTGGGAGTTCATCGGCCTCGACAACTTTCGTCAGTTCTTCCGTGAGGAGTCGCTCACCAAAGGGCTGCGCAACACACTGGTCTATGCCGTCGTCACCAGCGGGCTGAAGGTCGTCCTCGGAATGGCACTCGGTGTCCTTGTCACGTCGAGGATCAAGCTCAAGGGCACCCTGCGCTCGATCGTGTTCTTCCCGGTGCTGGTGAGCACGGTGGCGGTCGGCATCACGTTCCGAGAGCTGATGCACCCCACCGACGGGCTCATCAACTCGACGATCGGCCTCGTCGGAATCGCCGGACCGAAGTGGTTGACCGACCCCCAGATCGCGCTGCTGTCGGTCGCCCTGGTCGACGTCTGGAAGGGGGTCGGTCTGGCGATGGTGATCTTCATCGCCGGCATCCTCTCGATCCCGCAGGAGCTGTACGAGTCGGTTTCCGTCGACGGCGGCGGAGCATGGGCGCGGTTCCGCTACATCATCCTCCCGCTCAGCCGGCCGGCGACGTTCACCGTGATCCTGCTGTCGTTCGTGGGCGGACTGCGCTCGTTCGAGTTGATCTGGACGATGACCGGCGGTGGCCCAGGCTTCACCACCGACGTCATCACCTCGACCATCTACAAGCAGTACCAGGCAGGCTTCTATGGCCTGTCGACCGCCGGCAACGTGATTCTGTTCGTGCTCGTCACGGCGATCGTGTTCCCGCTCTACTGGTTGTTGCGTCGCAAGGAGCTCGTGTCGTGAGGTTCTTGCGGAGATACTGGCTCGATGCGGTGGCGCTCGCCGTTGCGATCGTCGTGTTCGTCGTCCCGTTCGGGTTCATCTTCCTCACCGCGGTCAAGGACCGAGCCCAATCAGCCGCGCTCGATCTGTCGTGGCCGACCTCGTGGCATGTGAGGGAGAACCTCACGGAGGTCTTCACGGCCCGCAACAACATGCTCCAGACGGCAACCAGGAACAGCTTGTTCGTGACGATCGCCTCCGTGACGATCGTCGTCATCGCCTGCTCGATGGTCGGCTTCGTCCTGGAACGCCGGCGGGACCGGATGTCGAAGGTCGTCAACGCGTTCGTCCTCTCGGGCCTCATCATCCCGCCGGCGGTGGTTCCGACCATCTACGTGCTCCAGGAGATCAACCTGTTCAACACGCTGTGGGGGTTGATCCTGGTCGAGGTGGCCTTCACCGCGCCGTTTGCGATCATCCTCTTCAGGGCTTTCGTCGCGACCATCCCCCGCGAGCTCGACGAGGCGGCGATGATCGATGGCTGTACGAGCTTCACCCTCTATCGCCGGGTGGTCTTCCCGCTGCTCAGGCCGGTGATCATCACGGTGATCGTGACTGCGTCGGTGGCGATCTACAACGACTTCGTCAATCCGCTCTACTTCCTGCCCGGGTCGGACAACCCGACCGTCCAGCTGACGCTCTACAACTTCCAGAGTCAATTCAACACGCGGTGGAACCTGCTGTTCATGGACGTGCTGCTGATCACCATTCCACCGCTGATCATGTTCATCCTCTTCAACCGCAAGATCGTCGCCGGCCTGACCGCGGGCGCCATCAAGGGATAGGAGTGCGACCCACGTGGCAGCGACCGTGAGACAACTGAGGGCCGAATACGGCGCGAACCCGTGCGCGCTCGGCACGGCGGTACCGCGGCTCTCGTGGCACGTCGAGTCCGACCAGGCGGGCTGCGCGCAGCGCGCCTACGAGATCGCCCTCAACGATCGCGAATCCGACGTCGAAGCTGCGACGGGTGTGGTCGGGTCCGCCGACTCGGTGCTCGTCGAGTGGCCGTTCGAACCCCTCCGGTCGCGAGCACGACGACAGATCCGAGTGCGTGTGACGACCTCGACCGACGACGTCTCCGACTGGAGCGACCCGCTCGACATCGAGGTCGGCTTGATCGATCCGTCCGACTGGACGGCGGTGCCGATCACGGCCACGTTCGCCGACACTCCCCCGGAACGACCGGTTCGTTTCCGGCGCACCTTCTCCGTGCGGTCAGGGCTCGTCCGGGCCCGGCTGTACGCGTCGGCGCTCGGGATCTACACCGTCGAGTGCAACGGCGCGTCGGTCGGCGACGACGTCCTCGCCCCTGGCTGGACGAGCTATCACCATCGGCTGCGGTACCAGACGCTCGACGTCACATCGGCCATCCACGAAGGTGACAACGCGCTGGGCGTGACCGTCGCCGAGGGGTGGTACCGGGGCCGTCTCGGGTTTCGCGGCGGCCGCCGCGAGGTCTACGGCACCGACGTCGGCCCGGTCGCCCAGCTCGAGCTGCACTACGACGACGGCACGATCGACGTCGTCGCGACCGATCGACAGTGGCGCGCCGGACTCGGCCCGCACATCGCGGCCAGCCTGTACGACGGCGAGACGTACGACGCCCGGCTGGTCGATCCGGCGTGGTCGACGCCGGACTTCGACGATCGCGACTGGGTCGAGGCCAGCGAGCGCGCCTCGGTCGCCCATCTCATGGCCGCACCGACCGGACCGCCGGTCCGGCGGATCGAGACGATCCGTCCGGTCTCGATCGAGGCGTCGCCGGGTGGCGCCACGATCGTCGACTTCGGCCAGAACATCTCCGGCCGGGTTCGCATCCGCGTCGGCGGACCGGCGGGCGGCCAGGTCGTCATGCGGCACGCCGAGGTGCTGGAGCACGGTGAGCTCGGCACCCGTCCGCTCCGCGGCGCAGCGCAGACCGACACCTACGTGCTCGCCGGTGATGGCGTCGAGATCTACGAGCCGACGTTCACGATCCATGGGTTCCGTTACGTCGAGGTCGACGGTTGGCCCGGCGAGCTGACGACCGACGCGATCAATGCCGTCGTGTGCCACTCCGACATGGAGCCGACCGGCACGTTCCATTCGTCGCACGAAGGTCTCGACCGGCTCCACGAGAACGTGCGCTGGAGCATGCGCGGGAACTTCGTCGACCTGCCGACCGACTGCCCGCAGCGCGACGAGCGGCTCGGCTGGACCGGCGACATCCAGGTGTTCGCACCGACGGCGTCGTTCCTGTACGACTCGAGCGGCTTCCTGACGTCGTGGCTGCAGGATCTCGCCGACGAGCAGCACGCGCTCGGCACGGTGCCGGCATACGTCCCCTGGATCGATCTCCGGTTCCGGGTGCTGCCAGCAGCCGCGTGGGGCGACGCGGCCGTCGTCGTCCCGTGGGTGCTGTACGAACGGTTCGGCGACGTCGACCTGCTGCGGCGGCAGTACGACAGCATGTGTGCCTGGGTCGACCAGATCGCCACGATCGCCGGCGAGAACCACCGCTGGGACACGGGGTTCCAGTTCGGCGACTGGCTCGACCCGGCCGCCCCGCCCGACGATCCCGGCGCGGCCCGGACCGACAAGACGCTCGTCGCCACCGCCTACCACGCGCACACGGCGCGGTTGCTGGTGCGGGTCGCGGACGTGCTCGGACGCGACGCCGATCGGACGCGCTACTCGCAACTGGCCGACCGCATCGTCGAGGCATTCAACGCGGAGTTCGTCACCTCGACCGGTCGCCTGGCGAGCGACGCCCAGACCGCGTACGCGTTGGCGCTCCAGTTCGGCCTGCTCGCGACCGAATCGCAACGCGTTCGGGCGGGGAGCCGTCTTGCCCAGCTCGTCAGCCAGGAGGGCTTCTGCATCGGCACCGGTTTCGTCGGCACGCCGCTCGTGTGCGACGCACTGGTCGACGCGGGCTACGTCGACGAGGCCTACCACCTGCTGCTGCAGGAGCGCTGCCCGTCCTGGTTGTACCCGGTGACGATGGGCGCCACGACCGTGTGGGAGCGGTGGGACAGCATGTTGCCGGACGGGTCGATCAATCCCGGCGACATGACGTCGTTCAACCACTACGCGCTCGGCGCCGTCGCCGACTTCCTGCATCGTGTCGTCGCCGGGCTGGCCCCCGCCGAGCCCGGCTATCGCGAGCTGCTCGTCCACCCGCGTCCGGGCGGCGGTCTCACCGAAGCGGGGACGACGCTGCGGACACCGTACGGCGACGCCCGCGTGCACTGGCACCGACCCGGCGATCGGCTTGTCGTCGACATCGTCGTCCCAGTCGGGAGCACGGCGCGGGTCGAGCTGCCCGGCTGCGACCCCGTCGAAGTCGGATCGGGCGCTCATCAGTTCGATTGCGAGTGCCGACCGGCCGCGCTCGACCCACCGATCCCACCGCGCCCGTCGCCGTTCGGTGACGTCGACGACGCGGAGGGCTGAGCGGCGCATCCTGTGTTCGCCACGGTCGATCGACCGACTGCGAGCGCCGGCAGGAGATGGGTCTAGTCTTTGAACCGATTCAATCAGTCACGAAGGGGCGTTCCGGTGCGGGATTCAACGGGCATCAAGCACGTGGCAGCTCGTGCCGGTGTCTCCGTGGGCACCGTGTCGAACGTCCTGAACCGGCCCGATCGGGTCAGCGAACCCACTCGCAGCAAGGTGCTGAGCGCCATCGAGGAGCTCGGATTCGTGCGCAACGAGTCCGGTCGGCAGTTGCGGGCCGGGCACAGCCGAACGCTCGCCTATGTCGTCCTCGACGCGTCGAACCCGTTCTTCACCGATGTCGCCAAGGGCATCGAGCAGGTCGCCCGGGCGGCCGGTGTGGCGCTCTACATCTGCAACAGCGACGGTGACACCGCGCGAGAGGCCGACTACCTGGACCTCCTGCTCGAACAACGTGTTCGCGGCATCCTGATCACGCCCGTCACCCAGGAGACGTCGCAGCTCGCCGTCCATGCGCGCCGCGGCATGCCCGTCGTACTCGTCGATCGCAGTCCCGACGCGGCATGGTGCAGCGTCGGCGTCGACGACGTGGAAGGCGGCGAGCTGGCCGTCACCCATCTCTGCGAACAGGGCCATCAGCGGATCGCGTTCGTCGGTGGCCCGATGCACACCGTGCAGGTCGCCGATCGTCTCGAAGGGTCGCGCCGTGCACTCGCTGCCGCCGGGCGTCCCCCTGACTCGCTGTCGGTGATCGAGACGACAACGCTCAACGTGGCCGAAGGTCGCCGCGCCGGCGAGCGACTCAGCGGGCTGCCGCGGGCGCGCCGCCCGACGGCGGCGTTCTGCGCCAACGACCTCGTCGCGCTCGGGCTGCTCCAACAGATGACGGTGATGGGCGTCGACGTTCCCGACGAGCTGGCGATCGTCGGCTACGACGACATCGAGTTCGCAGGGGCCGCGGCCGTGCCGCTCAGCTCGGTACGTCAGCCGCGCGAGCTCCTCGGCCGCACCGCGGCCGAACTGCTGCTGGCCGAAAGCGCGGCGGGCACCGACCACGTCCACCAACAGGTGGTGTTCCGCCCCGAGCTCGTCGTCCGCGCCTCCTCGATCACGAAATCCGAACTGTCTGCTTCAAACGAGCCCTCCGGCAGTCTGAAGCAGACAGAACGGGGTTAGTCGAGGCGGGCGGCGAGGGCGAGCCAGTCGAGGGTGGCGCTCGGGGGGACATCGACGAGGTCGAGGGTGCGCTCGACGAGGTCGCGACCTTCGGCGAGGTCGGTGAGGGTGCCGCCGGCGATCGCCTGGACGATCGCGTTGCCGACGACCGTGGCCTCGGCCGGCCCCGCCAACACCGGTCGCCCGCATGCGCTCGCGCAGAGCTCGCGCAGCAGCGGGATCGACGAACCACCGCCGACGAGGTGGATCACCTCGGCTTCGAAGCCGGCGACACGCTCGATCGTGGCGACCGTGGTGCGCCAGGTCAGGGCGAGCGAATCGAGGATCGTCCGGGTCAGCTCGGCGGGTGAGGTGGGAACCGGCTGGCCCGTCTGGCGGCAGTACTCGCCGAGTCGTGCCGGCATGTCACCGGGCGTCGCGAAACGGGGATCGTCGGGGTCGATCACGCTGCGCCCGCCCGGGAGCGCGGCGGCCGCGGTGACGAGGTCGGCCGTGTCGGTCGCACGCCCCTGAGCGGCCCATGTCCTCCTGCACTCTTCGAGGAGCCAGAGCCCGGTCACGTTCTTGAGCAGCCGCACCGTGCCGGCCACCCCCAACTCATTGGTGACGTTCGCCGCCAACGCCTCGCTCGTGGTGATCGGAGACGCGACCTCGCACCCGACGAGCGACCAGGTGCCGCACGAGATGTAGATGCCCCGGCGATCAGGGCGCAACGGGACACCGACGACCGCGCTCGCGGTGTCGTGGCTGGCGGCGGCGATCACACGCATTCCATCGACTGCCGGATCGACTCCCATCACCGTGCCCAGGACGGCGCCGGGCTCGTGCAGCTCGGGGAGCAGGTCACGCCGGAGCCCGAGGTCGGCGACCAGCTCGTCGCTCCACGACCGAGTGCCGATGTCGAGCAGTTGGGTCGTGCTGGCGTTGGTGATGTCGTTGGTCGTGCTGCCGCAGAGCTCGTGGTTCACGAGGTCGGGGAGCATCAACAACCGGTGGGCGCCCGCGTACTCCGGCGTCTCGCGGGCCGCGACGAGTTGATAGGCGGTGTTGAACGCAAGGAACTGGATGCCGGTGATGCCGTAGATGCGATCGCGGCCGATGCGCGCGCAGACGTCATCCATCACACCGTCGGTGCGCGCCGACCGATAGGCGTGCACCCGACCGGTGCGGCGCCACTCCTGGTCGACGAGGCCGTAGTCGATGGCCCATGAGTCGACGGCCACCGACTCGGCCCGCGCGCGCGATGCCGCCTCGGAGATCCCCGCGGTCACGTCGTTCAGCAGGGCATCGAAATCCCAGGTCAGATCGCCGTGCGGTCCGGCGACGGCAACGGTCGGGAATCGACGGACCAGGTCGAGCTCGATCGCATCTCGATCGATCCGGACGTTCACGACGCGCCCGCTCGTGGCCCCGAGGTCGACGGCGACGAACGTCGGCACGGCTCAGCGCAGGAAGGCGGCGGCGACGCCGGCGTCCACGGGAACGTGCAGACCGGTCGTCAGTGAAAGGTCGCCGGCGGTCAACGCGAACACGGCCGCCGCGACATGCTCGGGAAGAACCTCCCGCTTCAGCAGTGTGCGCTGGGCGTAGAACGCACCGAGCTCCTCCTCTGGCACGCCGTAGACGGCTGCTCGCTGGGCACCCCATCCCTTGGCGAAGATCCCCGAGCCACGCACCACGCCGTCGGGGTTGATGCCGTTGACCCGGATGCCGTGCTCGCCGAGCTCGGCCGCGAGGAGCCGCACCTGGTGCGCCTGGTCGGCTTTCGCCGCGCCGTAGGCGACGTTGTTCGGCCCGGCGAAGAACGCATTCTTGCTCGAGATGTACACGATGTCGCCGCCCATGCCCTGGTCGATCATCAGCCGGGTGGTCTCGCGGGACACGAGGAACGAACCCTTCGCCATCACGTCGTGCTGAACGTCCCAGTCGCTCTCGGTGGTGTCGAGCAACGACTTCGAGATCGACAACCCGGCGTTGTTGACGACCAGGTCGACGCCGCCGAAGGCCAGCGCCGCCTCCGCCACCGCGCTGGCGACCTGCTGTGGGTCCGTCACGTCGACCGTCACGGGAACGGCGACGTCGCTGGAACCGATCTGGGCGGCGACGGTCGCCGCCGAGTCGCCGTCGACGTCGGCGACGACCACACACGCGCCCTCCGCCGCAAGCCGATGGGCGATCGCTCGGCCGATGCCCGATCCAGCACCGGTGACGAACGCGATCCGCGTCGCCAGCGGCTTCGGCTTCGGCAGGCGCTGCAGCTTCGCCTCCTCGAGGCCCCAGTACTCGATGCGGAACTTCTCGGCTTCGGCGATCGGTGCGTAGGTCGACACGGACTCGGCGCCACGCATCACGTTGATGGCGTTCACGTAGAACTCGGAGGCAACCCGCGCCGTCTGCTTGTTGGCGCCGAACGAGTACATACCGACTCCTGGGACGAGCACGATGGCGGGGTCGGCACCGCGCATCGTCGGTGAGTCCGCGTCGGCATGCCGCTCGTAGTAGGCGCGGTAGTCGTCGCGGTAGGCCTGGTGGAGCTCACGCAGGCGCGCCACCGCGTCGTCGAGCGAGGCCGTGGCGGGCAGGTCGAGCACGAGCGGGCGCACTTTGGTGCGCAGGAAGTGGTCGGGGCACGACGTGCCGAGACCAGCCAGGCGGGCGAGTTTCTCGCGGGCGCAGAAATCGAGCACGACGGCGGCATCGGTGAAGTGGCCCACCTGTGGGTGGTCGGTCGATGCCAACCCGCGGATGATCGGAGCCAGCGCGGCTGCGCGACCTCGCCGCTGCTCGTCGGGGAGCGGTTCGAATCCGGCGACGACCGATCCGAACGGTTCTGCGGCGCCACGACTGGCGAGGAACGCCTCGGCGGTGCGGATGATGTCGAGCGAGTTCGCCTCGCACTCGTCGCTGGTGGCTCCCCATGCGGTGATGCCGTGACCGCCGAGGATCACGCCGATCGCCTGCGGATTGGCCTTCTGCACCGCCGCGATCTCGAGGCCGAGCTGGAAACCTGGACGCCGCCAGGGCACCCACATGACACGGTCGCCGAAGCACTCCTTGGTCAGCGCCTCGCCGTCAGACGCGGTCGCCAGCGCGATGCCCGAGTCCGGATGGAGATGATCGACATGCGTCGTGTCGACGAGACCGTGCATCGCGGTGTCGATCGAGGGCGCCGCGCCGCCGCGCCCGTGCAGGCAGTAGTCGAAGGCAGCGACCATCTCGTCTTCCCGATCGACCCCCGGATAGACGTCAGCGAGGGCGCGCACGCGATCGAGCCGGAGCACGGCGAGACCTTCCTTCGTCAACGTGCCGAGGTCGCCGCCGGAGCCCTTCACCCACAACAGCTCGACCGGTCGATCGGTGACAGGATCGATCTCCTCCCCTTTCGCGGACGTGTTCCCGCCGGCGTAGTTCGTGTTGCGGGGGTCTGAGCCGAGCCGGTTCGACCGCGCGATCAAGTGCTCGACGGGGCTCACGCGCCCCAGCCTGCCTGGGTGCCGCCGACGCGTTCCTCGCACACCCGCTCGTAGTACCCCGAGCGGTGGTACGCGGCCACCGGGTCGGGGTCGAGTCCCATGTCGGTCCGGATCTCGCCGAGGAGTGGCCTGACGTCGGTCGCGTAGGCATCCATCAGCACTGCGTTGGCGGCGAGCACGTCGCCGGCCGCTTGTGCGCCGGCGAGGGCATCGGTGTCGACGAGCAGGGCCTTGGCCGTCGCCTCCTGGACGTTCATGACCGAACGGATCTGGCCTGCGATCTTGGGTTCGATGTTGTGGCACTGGTCGAGCATGAACGCCACCCCGATGCTCGGGTCGAGCCCGCCACCGCGGCGGACCTCCCACATGATGCGGAACAGCTGGAACGGGTCGGCCGCGCCGGCCATCAGATCGTCGTCGGCATAGAAGCGGGAGTTGAAGTCGAAGCCGCCGAGCTTCCCGGCGCGCAGCAGGACGGCGACGATGAACTCGATGTTCGTCCCCGGCGCGTGGTGTCCGGTGTCGATCACCACTTGCGCCTTCGGCCCGAGGGCGATGCAGTGCGCGTATGCCGTGCCCCAGTCCGGCACGTCCATCGTGTAGAACGCGGGCTCGAACAACTTGTACTCGAGGAGGAAGCGCTGATCGTCGTCGAGCCGCGCGTACACCTCGGCCAGTGCCTCGGCGAGGCGATCCTGCCGCGACGCGATGTCGTCCTGGCCGGGATAGTTGGTCCCGTCGGCGAACCACAGCGACAGGTCCGCCGAACCCGTGACATCCATGATGTCCACGCACTCCAACAGATGATCCAGCGCCTTGCGCCGCACCGCCGGGTCCGGGTTGCACACGCTGCCCAGCCGGTAGTCGTCCTCCTGGAACACGTTCGGGTTGATCGCGCCGAGGCCCACGCCCTGCTCGGCGGCGTGCCGGGCAAGGTCGCCGTAGTCGGCCACCCCGTCCCACGGGATGTGCAGCGCCACCGTCGGGGCCACGCCGGTGTACCGGTGCACCGTCGCCGCGTCGTCGACCTTCTCGTAGGCGTTGCGGGGCACGCCTTCCTGCGCGAACACCTTGAACCGGGTGCCGGAGTTGCCGTACGCCCACGACGGCGTCTCGATGTGCTGGGTACGCAACGCTTCCCGCACAGCTGCCTGGTCGATCATGACTTACTCCTCGTCGAGGTGGAAGACCTCGGTCAACGGGACGATCCCCTCGTCGGGCGCCCCGTCGAGCCCTTCGAAGAACTGCGCCATCTCCGTCTGCCACCGGGTGTTGACCTCGGTGGCGGCCATGCCGGCGAGCGCCGCGTCCAGGTCGTCGGTCTCGAAGTAGCCGACCAGCAACCCGTCCGACGCCAGGAACAGCGAGTAGTTCCGCCAGCCGGTCTCGCGCAGCGCCGCCATCATGTCCGGCCACACGGCGGCGTGCCGGGCCGCGTACTCCTCGGCCCGGGACGCCTTGACCTTCAACAGGAAGCAGACTCGGCGCACGGCGATCAGAAGTCGTAGTCGCCGATGTTGTCGGCGTTGAACACCGTGGGCGGGCCGAGGATGACCTCGCCGTCCTTGCCGATGGTGCGCTCGCCGAGCTTGCCGGCCTCGAACGTCTCGCCCTCGGCGCCCGAGATCTGGCCGGACGCCAGGGCCGCGGCCGCGTAGCCGGCCAGGTAGCCCAGCTCGGCCGGGTCCCAGAGCGCGAACTCCTTGACCGTGCCGTCCTTGACGAACTGGCGCATCTGGTTCGGCGTGCCCAGCCCGGTCAGCGCGACCTTCCCCTTGTACGGCGAGGAGGACAGGTA
>DATMDV010000372.1:0-8201 GCA_035557475.1 Ilumatobacteraceae bacterium | reverse complement strand
TGATGGAGACCGGGGAGGGAGCTGCGAACGAGATGCACGTACCGGCGGCGGCCGTCGCCGCTGGAGCGGGATCGGTTGATCATCCCGACCTGCTCGAGCACGTCGAGATGATGGGCCAGCAGGTTCGACTCGATCCCGACTAGCCGGCGCAGCTCGATCGGCGAACGATCCGACGTCGCCAGCTCGTCGACGATCGCCAGCCGTACCGGATCCCCCAACGCCGCGTGTCGCGCCGCCCGCCTCGCGAGCTGCTCGTCGTTCACGAGCCCAGAGTATTTCAGTCAGCGTAGATTGAGTCAACATTGGACGAGTTTCATCCGACGGCGCGCTGCGTCGTGCTGACCGCAGGGCTCACTCTGGCTCCGGAGCGTCACCGCCGCAACACGGGCCGCCCTGCGATGGGCCGGTCGAGCAGCAGGTGCTCTGGACTTCCGCGGCGTCGTCGCCGGCGTCGTCGGCGAGGACCGTGTAGAACTCCCATGCGCCGAGCGGGACGTCGGGAGCGTCGACCCACACCTTGTCCTGGACGGCGTGGCAGCAGCGATCCGATTCGGTCATGTTGTGGGACAGACCGACGGCGCGGAAGCGATCGGCGGCAGCCACCACGTCGGCCGACGTCGGGACTTCGACGCCGAGGTGGTTGAGTGGCGACGCCGCTGTCGGGTGCTCGAACAGCACGAGCTTGAGCGGCGGGTCGGCCACCACGAAGTTGGCGTAGCCGGGACGCTGCTTCGCGGGCTCGACGCCGAACAAGTCGCTGTAGAAGCGGGTTGCGGCGTCGATGTCGGTGACATTGAGCGCCAGTTGGACACGGCTGGTCTGCATGACGGTTCTCCTCGGTCTGCTCCCACCCGATGCGGGAGGCGATGGCGATGACGAACGATTCCCCCGATGGACGCACGCCCCGACCAGTTGCGTCCTTTTCGGTCCACGTTCGTCAGCACAGTGAGGAGAAACACATGCACCGCAAAACCACACCTGACCGACGCGACGCCCTCGACACTCAGTGGGCTGAGACGGTTGACCGACTACGAGCCTTCGTCGCCGCACGGGTCGACGACCGAGAGATCGCTGCCGACATCACCCAGGACGTGATCGTGCGCAGCATCGCCTCCGGTGCGCTCGAGCGCGTCGACAACCCCGTCGCCTGGCTGTACCGGTCCGCCCGCAACGCGGTGATCGACCACTACCGCACCCGACACAAGCACGACCCGCTCGACGAAACCGGCCGTTGGCCCGATCCGGACACGGCTGACGACATGCCGAACGACGCCACCCGTGAGCTGTCGCGCTGCCTCCAGCCACTTCTCGACCACCTCTCGCCGGACGCGCGCGACGCCCTCGAGCGTGTCGACGTCGACGGCGAAACCCACCAACACGCCGCTGACACGTTGGGATTGTCCGTGTCGGGCATGAAGTCGCGCGTCCAGCGCGCCCGGCGCGAGCTCAAGCAGCTGCTCGAGCAATGCTGCACGGTCGAGCTCGACACCCTCGGCGCCGTCGCTGACTACCGCCACAACACCGGCGGGTGCGGTTGCACAACCACACCCGCCGGCTGCTCGTGACGCCGGGCGTCGTAGGAAGACATTCCTGTTTCACACCGCATGCGTCAGTGTTCGCAGCCCAGCTCAATGCGCTGGCGTCCGGCTACGCCACGTTCGTTCGACTCACTCCGGGCGCACCAATTGCTGGAGTCCCTCTCGCTGGTCTCTGAAGTGTGACTATTGTTGGGCGTCGGGTGCGGAGCACGCACGCCAAAGCCGACCACCACGTGTGGGAGCACGGCGACCAGCAGTTACCGGGTCTGAACGGGGAGAGCGCATGGACGCACCCAGTGACGATGTGGTCGACGGTCGAGTCCTACCGCCGCCGATCTCGGCCTCTACCGAGCAGTTGCTCGACTCCGCCCCCGATGGGGTGGTTGTCGTCGATGCGCACGGTCTGATCCGGTTGGTTAACCGGCAGGCCGAGCTGATGTTCGGGTACGACCGGCGGGAGCTGCTCGGCCAGGTGCTCGAGATCCTCGTGCCGGACACGTTGAAAGCAGTGCATCCCCGCCACCGAGCCGAATACTTCTCGCATCCCATCGCCCGACCGATGGGAGCACTGCTGAACTTGACAGCGCGAAGGAAGGACGGCGGCGAGTTCCCGGTCTCCATCTCGCTCTCGTCGGTCGAGACGGACGACGGCCTTTTGGTCTCGGCGGCCGTGCGCGACATCACGGAACGCCTCCGCATCGAGGCCGAACGCGCCCGGCTCGAGGGAAGGATCGTCGAGGCCGAGCATGACGAAGAACGAGCACTCCTCGAGGCCCAGCTCCACCAGGCGCAGCGACTGGAGAGCATCGGCCAGCTGGCCGGCGGCGTGGCCCACGACTTCAACAACCTGCTCGCGGGAATCATGAACTACGCCGAGCTCGTCGCCGTGAGCCTGCGCGAGGTGTCGGCTCGTCACGGACTGTCGGATGACGAGGCATTCGTCACCCTCGGCCAGGACGTGCAGGAGATCACCGCAGTCGCGAGACGGGCAGCGGCCCTGACGAGGCAGCTGCTCATCTTCAGCCGCCGAGAAGTCGTGCGCCCGGAGGTCCTCGACCTCCACGCTGTGATCGGTGACATGGAGAAGCTGCTGCGAACGACGATCGGCGACAACGTCGAGCTCCGTATGACGTTTGCGACGGATCTGCCCCACATCAATGCCGATCGCGGGCAGATCGAACAGGTCCTCATGAATCTCGCGGTCAATGCTCGCGACGCGATGCCGGCCGGGGGAACGCTCGAGATCACGACCACCACGTTCGACGCCGATGAGCACTACTCCGCATTTCATCCGATTCCGCCCGGCACGTACGTGCAGATGACCGTCACGGACACGGGCGTTGGCATGTCATCCGAGATATGCGACCGGGTGTTCGAGCCGTTCTTCACCACCAAGTCGAAGGGCGAGGGATCAGGTCTTGGCCTTGCGACGGTCTATGGGATCGCGACGCAGGCCGGGGGCGACGTGAGCATCTACTCGGAGCCCGAGCTGGGCACCACGGTTCGAGTCCTTTTCCCGATGGCGACCGACGAGACGCGACGCCGCCCGCAAGCGACGGACGACCAGACGCCGACCGCTGCCAATGACGAGACGATCTTGCTGGTGGAGGACGAGCAGATCGTGCGTGAACCAACCCGGCGGATGTTGCTGAGCCGGGGCTACACGGTGTTGGCCGCGGCCAACGCCGACGATGCCCTGGCGATCGTGCGCGAGCATTCCGGCGAGATCCACCTGCTGCTCACCGACGTCGTGATGCCGGGACGCTCGGGCAAGGAGCTCTCGACCATTGTCGGCGAGTTGCGGCCTGCAACCAGAACACTGTTCATGAGCGGGTATGGCCACGACCTGATCGTCGACCAAGGGGTGCTCGAAGAGGGTGTGCACCTGATCGAGAAGCCGTTCTCGGCGGTGAACCTGTTCCGTTGCGTGCGCGAGGTGCTGGACGGCGACCGTTGAGTCGGAACGTGAAGGTCTTGATCGTCGACGACGACGATGCGTTTCGGCGCAGCACGGCCCGGTTGCTGGCGTATCAGGGATACGAGTGCATCGAAGCGGCCGGCGCCTCCGAGGCCCGAACCGCGCTCGCGGACACACAGGACGTCCAAGCCGTGCTGTGCGACATCCAGATGCCCGGGGAGTCGGGGATCGAACTGCTCCGCGACCTGACCACGGACTACCGCGACGTTGCGGTGGTGATGACCACTGCTGTGGATGACCCACAGATGGCGGACGTAGCGTTCGAGATCGGTGCGTTCGGCTATGTCGTCAAGCCGTTCGACCACAACGAGTTGCTCATCAACCTCGCCAGCGCACTGCGGCGGCGCGGCCTGGAGCTCGCTCGGCGGGATCACCTCAGCGCCCTCGAGCAGACCATCACCCGGACCAAGGCACTCGAGGGTGTGATCGCAGGAATCGACGACGCGTCGAGCGCGTTCCCAGACACCGACGAGGACATGATCGAGCGCTTGTCGTACGCGATATCGCTCGGTGATGACGAGACAAGGCCGCACATCGAGCGGATGAGCCGGTGCTCGGCGATCCTCGCCGAAGCGGTGGGGTTCACCCGCCTCACGGCGAACGATGTCCGTCTGGCGACGGCCTTTCACGACGTCGGGAAGATCGGTGTGCCGGAGAGTGTGTTGCTCAAACCCGGCACCCTCTCCAGCGACGAGCATTGGGCGATGCAGCGCCACACCCAGATCGGCTATCAGCTGCTCGCCGGCTCGAACTCCGTGCTGGTCGGCGCCGCGGCCGACATCGCCCTGTCCCATCACGAGTGGTGGGACGGCGGGGGTTACCCACGCGGCCTCCGCGGGACGGAGATCCCGGAGGAGGCGAGGATTGCGGCGATCAACGAGGTCTTCGACGCGCTGACGAGCACCCGGGTCTATCGCCCTGCCATCGGCTTCGACGAAGCCATCGGTGTGATGTCCGAGCTTCGGGGCTATCAGTTCGAACCTCGGCTCCTCGACGCCTTCCTCGGCGCGATGGACGCGATCGTGACGATCCGTGAGGCCTACCCGGATCGTCGCGCGGAGACCCGCGTCCGTGTCCTATTGGTGGGAGATCGCGGCACCATGACACAGAACGCGGTCGGACTGCTCGAATCGCAACCCACGATCAAGGTCGTCGGCACGACGACGACCATCGCCGAGGCCCGCGTCGCAGCGATCGCCTACCAACCGGAGGTGGTCCTCATCGACGTCGAGCTGCCAGACGGCGACGTCGCCGACGCCACGAGCCAGATGCTCGCAATCCTGCCGCGCGGAAAGGTCGTGATCATCACCTCGCGCGCCGACGACGACGCGCTCGTGCGGTGCGTCGCCGCCGGGTGTTCCGGGTTCGTCACGACGCACGAATCGATCGAATCGTTGGTCGAGTCGGTCCACGCCGCCCACGACGGCGAGGCAGTCACTCCGGTCGACGAGCTCCTCCCTTTGATGCGCAAGCTGCCACCGACCCAACGCGGGCTGGGCGGGTCGCTGCGTCCACGGGAGATCGAGGTGCTGACCCTCGTCGCGTCAGGTCTTCCCAACAAACAGATCGCCAACCTGTTGGGATTGAGCTTGAACACCGTGCGCAACCACGTGCAGAGCGTCCTCTACAAGTTGCACGCGCACTCCAAACTCGAAGCCGTCGCGACGGCGGTTCGTGAGGGCGTCATCGAATATCCGGGCAAGACCATCGATCTCTAACGCGAACGCGCTATCCAGCCGGGGACCCCGTCGATCGATGTGTGTTGTCATGGGACGTCATGACGCGGGACCCGACGCGAGGGTCAAGAGGCTCGGCACTGCCGCACCCGAAGTCACCGAGCAGAAGCAGAGTCTGGCGAGGCTGCACGAGAGCGAGGCCCGCTACAAGATGATCGTCGAGACCGCCCGTGAGGGGATCTGGGTCGTCGACGCCGAGGGCAAGACCACATTCGGAAATGCGCAATTGGCGAGCATGCTCGGTCGACCGCTGGAGGAGGTCATCGGGGCCTCCGTCTTCGACTTCCTCGATGACGAAGGGCGCGCTGTCGCGGCCGAGAACCTCGCTGGACTTCGGCGAGGAATCGCCAACCGGTTCGACCTCGGTTTCATCCGACCCGATGGCAGCGAGGTCTGGACGCTGCTCAGCTCGGCGCCCATCCACGACGCCGACGGTCACTACGCAGGTGCGCTCACAATGCTGACGGACATCACCGAGCGGCACCATGCGGACCTTGCTCTTCAGCAGAGTGAGGCTCGGCTCGGCGAAGCACAGCGCTTGGCACTGATGGGGAACTGGGCATTCGACGTCAAATCGCGCGTTCTCACGTGTTCGGACGAGTTGTTCCTCGTGATCGGCGTCGAGCCCGATCAAGGAATCGCGAGCTTCGACCGCTTCATCCTGTTGGTTCACCCGGACGATCGCGTCCGGGCCGCGTCGTTTCTGACCCGGGTGCAGGACGACTTCGTGGCGGTCTCGGACGAGGTTCGGATCGTCACCCCGAAAGGTGACGATCGCTGGATCGCATTGCGCGCCAGACCCATCGTCGACGTGACCGGGCAGGTGGTCGAGATGCTCGGCACCTTGCAGGACATCACCGAGCGCAAGGTCTCGGAACTGCAACTGGTGCATCTCGCACTGCACGACATGCTGACCGGTTTGCCAAACCGCTCGCTGTTCAGGGACCGGCTGCAGCGCGCCCTCGTGAGGACCAACAGCCCGGTTGCAGTGATGCTGCTCGACCTCGACGGGTTCAAGGCGATCAACGAGGAAATCGGCCATTCCGCCGGCGACGCGCTTCTCGTGGCGATCGCCGACCGGTTGGCCAACACGCTTCGACCCTCTGACACCGTGGCTCGCTTCGGTGGAGATGAGTTCGCCATCCTTCTCGAGGGTGGCGGAGAAGAAGAGGCGAATGCCGCCGCGGCACGTCTGCTCGGGGACCTCGAAGCGGGCGTTTCCGTCGAGGATCGATGCGTCACCGCCAAAGCAAGTATCGGCATCGCGTTCTCGAACAATGGAACACGCGGCGTCGACGAGATGCTCCGAGACGCTGAGGCGGCAGTTTTCCAGGCGAAGCAGAAGGGCGGCGGCCGGTACGAGCTGTTCGACGCGCAACACCAAGCGATGGTGGTCGAGCGCATCGAGTTGGAGCGTGACCTGCGAACGGTTCAGCTCGGCGAAGAGATGACGCTGCACTATCAGCCGCTCGTCGACCTGCGCGATGGAGGCATCACGGGCTTCGAAGCATTGCTGCGATGGAACCATCCGCGGCGGGGGATGATCTCGCCAGCCGATTTCATCCCGATCGCCGAGAAGACCGGCGCGATCGTGCCGATCGGTCGCTGGGTCGTCGAGGACGCGTGCCGCCAAGCTCGACTGTGGCAACAGCATCACCCGGCAGCTGCCGGTCTCACCATGAACGTGAACGTGTCGGCTCGGCAGCTGGCTGACCCTGAGATCGTGCGCGACGTGGCCCGGGCGTTGGACTTGAGCGGACTCCAGGCATCGCTGCTCACGCTCGAGATCACCGAGACGATGATCGTGGCCGACCAAGTCGCGGCCGGAGCCGTGCTGCAGCAGTTGAAGGGGCTCGGTGTTCGCATCTCAGTCGACGACTTCGGTACCGGGTACTCATCACTCGGCCACCTCGACCAGTTCCCAGTTGACGAACTGAAGATCGATCGATCGTTCGTGGCCCGCCTCGGCAGCGATGCAGAGGCACACGGCGTCGCGCTTGCGCTCATCCGGCTGGGTCGCAGCCTGCAGATCGACGTCGTCGCCGAGGGCATCGAACGCGAGGACCAGCTCGCGCAGCTTCGCGACGCCGGCTGCACCCGTGGGCAGGGGTATTACTTCTGGAGACCACTCGATGTGGCCGCGGTCGAGGAGCTCCTCGAAGTGGCGCAACAGAACGCGTCACCACGCGAGCTTGCCCGCGTCGTCTTGATCGTCGACGACAACGCCGACGTGCGCCGTTCCACGGGCAGGGTCCTCGCGCGTGCCGGCTACGAGATCGTGGAGGCGGCGACCGGTCTCCAGGCGATCGACGCGGTACGAACCCGCCGACTCGACGCGGTCGTTCTCGACATCCAGCTGCCTGACATCGACGGCCACGAGGTCTGCGAGATGATCAAGGAACTGTCGAACGGTGAGCTGCCAGTCCTTCATCTGACCGGCGTCGCGGTCGCCGTCGGTGATCGAGTGCGCGCCCTGGATCGCGGTGCGGACGGCCTTCTGCTCAAGCCGGCGGCTCCCGCGGAACTCGTCGCCACGCTGTCGGCGATCCTGCGCAACCGTCGAGGCGGACGCGCTGTCGCCGGCCACAGAGTGGCTTAGGCATTTCTGCCCGCCAGGCACGTCGAAGGACGCGTTCGCGCCATCCAGCGGCACGTGCACAAGGTCGATGAAACAGGCGGACGCTCATTGTGACGTCCTCGTCGAAGGGGGACCGCGACATGCCAGCCAATCTGGGTTCGCACACCTCGGGCGAGCTCGCACACACAGGGCTCAAGATCGCTTGGGTTCTTGCGTTGGCGGGCTCGATGGCTGTGGTGGGAGCGGTATCAACCGCGTCGCCAGCGTTCGCTGCGGTCGTGTCGCCGATCGATCTCGGGACCGCCGCCACCTATGGGCTGCTGAGCGGCGCGTCGGTCGCGAACACGGTCAGCGCGCCTACGGATCCGTAC
>DATMDV010000371.1:0-36709 GCA_035557475.1 Ilumatobacteraceae bacterium | reverse complement strand
ACGCCGCCGCCCGAGATCGTGCCGGCATCGGTCAGGCCGGGGCCCCACGTGATCACACCGGTGCCGGCGTTGCACGACGTCGGTGTCGGCGAGACGGTGCCGCAGTTGATGTTCATCTGCGGGTCGACGGTGTCCACGACGGTCACACCTGTCGCGTGTTGATCGCCGGCGTTGCTCACGAGGAGCTCGTACGTCACCGTTCCACCGGGCGCGACATTGGTCGTCCCCGGGTGGGACTTGACGACGACCATGTCCGGCACGGCGTCGATCGTGTCGATGTCGTGGGCCGTGTTGTCGGCGAGGTTCGACTCGGTGCCGTTCGCACCGTCGTCGATGACGGTGACGGCGTTGTCGATCGAGTGGATCGCCTCGGCGATCGGGTTGTTGACGCTGGCGACGATCGTGAACGACGCTGAGCCACCAGCACCCGCGAGCGACGCGTAGCTGATGGTCACGATGCCGCTGTTGTTGGCGCATGCCACGCTCACAACGCCAGTGCCCGGAGTGCAACTGACGAACGTGAGGCCGGCCGGGAGGCTGTCGGTGACCGCGACATTGGTCACGCCGATGTTGCCGGTGTTCGTCACCGTGACCGTGTACGTGGTCGACTGGCCGGGCGTCCGGGTGGTCTCCCCGTCGGTCTTCGTCACGACGAGGTTGGGGGCACGGCCCGAGATCGTGTCGTTGTCGGTCGCGGTGTTGTCGCCCGGGTTGGGATCGGCGCCGTTGACGCCGTCATCGGTCACCGTCGCGCTGTTCAGGTAGGCGGTCGTGCCGGCGGGGGCGGGGGTTGTGATGGCAATCGTGATCGTGCAGGTCACCGTGCCGTTCGTGGCCGCGATCGCCCCGGCGATGTTGATCGTCCGGGCGCCTGCCATCGGTGCTCCGCCGTCGCTGCACGACGCGCCGCCGACACCGACGAACGTGGTTGCCGCCGGCAACGTGTCGACGATGGAAACGCCCGTCGCCTGGAAGCCGCCGACGTTGCGGACGACGAGGTCGTACGTCGTCTGCGTCCCCGGTGTCACGGTCGTGACATGGTCGTCCTTCGTCAGTTGCAGATCGGGACCGACGCTGTTGAGGGTTGTCAATGACGACGTGTCGGGCTCCTCACGTTCTCCGGGGTAGATCCCGGCGATCGTGCTCTCACCCGTCACGATCGCGGTGTTCGGGATCGCCGTGCCGATCGGCACCACGGCGTCCAGAGGCACGGTGAACGAGAAGTTGACCGTGGCGCCGGCGGCGATCTCGGTGCCGGGCGCGGCCGTGTAGGTGACGGTGTTGCCGGTCCGCGCATAGGTGAAGCCGGCGGGCGTGGTGCCCTCGGCCGCGAGACCCTCGTCGAAGTGGCTGTCGAGCGCGTCCGAGATCACGACGTCGTGGGCGATCGCGAGCCCGTTGTTCTGCGCGGCCAGGTTGACCGTGACCGTGTCGCCCTGCGACGCCGTCGTCGGGGCGAACGTCTTCGTGATCACGAGGTGGGGTTCGACGACCGGCGTCGCGACGAAAGCTGACGACACCGACGTGGATGCACCGATGCGGACGACCCCCCTGTTGCTGAGTGTCGTCGGGCTGCTGCCGAAACCGATGTTGCCGGCCACATTGAGTACTAGCGCCCGGAGCCGCACGACGATGGAGTTGTTCAAGGCGTTGCCGTCGGCGGGGTTGGATGTCGCACCGAACGTCACCACGAGGTCAGCGCCGTTGCTGGCGCCGCCGGTCGGGGTCGCGGTCCCCAGCGTGCCGCCGAATGGTTGGGCGAGTGGCGCTCCGGTCGAGATCACCTGGACACTGGCCGCGACGTACTGCAGACCGTTGGGGATCTGGTCGGTGACCGTGAACCCGCCGATCGCGCCGTCCGGGAGCGTTACGCGCAGGTCGTAATCGACGATCTCGCCGATCGTGACGTTGTTCACGGGCGTCGTCGCCTGATCGGTCGTGACGAGCGACTTGACGATCTGCGGCGCGACCGCCTGCACCGTCGATGTGCTGCTCCGTGTGTAGTCGTCGACGCCACCTGCGCCCGTTCGTTCGAGTGCGTTTGCATCGTCGGAGATGATCACCGGCACGCCGGGGAGGCTGGTCCATGCGATCGTCGCCGTGTTGGCGATCGCCGAGACCGTGTCGTAGTTGGCGGCGACGGTGACATCGAACGTGATGGCCGACGAGCTGCTGACCGGGAACGTCGTCCACGTCGCGGTGATCACACCGGCGCTGATGCCGAGCGTCGTCGGCGCGACGCCGCTGGGCGACGTCAACGACGCCGCGACGTAGTTGACGCCAGCGGGAAGGGTGTCGGTCAGCGTCACCTCGTGGCCGATGGCGACGCTCGAGTTGGTCACACTGATCGTGTACCTGATCGGGTCGCTCGCATCGACGGTGGTCACGCTCGCCGACTTGGCGACCGACAGGGTCGGCTCGATCACCGTGACCGGCGTGGAGTCGGTGTGTGAGGCGGGCGCAGATCCGCTGCTCCCGGCGTCGTAGTCGACCCGGGCCGAGTTACTGACGATCGTGTTCTGCTGGTTGTCGCTCACGTCGAGCACCGCGGCCCAGTACGTGAACGTGATCGTCTCGTTCGTCTGCGTCGCATTGTCGGTGTCGCTGTTCAGCACGTCGCCGACGTCGTACGTGAGGATGTGCCCGCCACCGCTGACTGCCGGTGCGCCGACCGTGGCCGACAGGGACGACCCGACGACCGCCGTGCCCGGTGTCCGCGAGATCGCCAGTCCCGGCGGCAGGGAGTCGACGACCGACACGTTGCGCGACAGACCCTCCGGGAACGCCACGGTGACCGTGTACTGGACCTCTTCACCGATCACGACGTTCGCACCGGACGTGGTGACTGCGCTCGTCGAGATCAGCGTCTTGTCGATTGCGATCGGTGTGGATGCGACCGACGCCGTCTCGAACAGATCGGCTGGCGGCGTGATCGAGACGAATGACGGGCCGCCCTCGGTCGCGGCGTACTGCGTGATCGTCGCCGTGTTCGTCAGGCTCGGTGCCGGCGTGTTGGCGCCGATGTCGGAGACGAGCTCGAGCTCGTACGTGATGACCGCGAGGTTCTCACCGCTCGTCATGCTGTACGGCGCGAGTGCACCCGTCGATGTGTCCGTGAGCGCGAGCGTCCCCGTGCCGAGCGGGCTGGCGCTCGGTGTTCCGGTGAAGAAGCCCGTCGGCGTGTAGTCGATTTCGGTACCGACGCCGTCCGTCACGCAGAGGTTCAGGCCCGTGCCGCCATCGGGGATCTGAAAGCCAGCCGGAACGGCGTCGGAGATCGTCACGTCGAAGGCGCCGTTGAGTCCCGTGCCGGTGTTCTCGACCACGATCGCGAAGCGGACGGTGTCGTGAGCGTCGAGTCCCGTCACGTTCGCCGCTGGGGCGTCGCCGCGGGTGCCGGAGTTGAACGTTCCTGTGAACCTGGTGGGCGCGCACGCTGTTCCGACCGCGTCGAACGTCACGCCCGGCGGTGCGACCGTTCCCGACGAACCCGATCCGGTGTGTGTCGTTCCGACGACGCCCTTGTCGATGTTGAGGAACGGTTCCGTGAGCTCGATCTGCACGATTGCCGGCGCCGTGGATTGCGTGCCGAAGCTGTTCGATTCGAACATCTGCGCCTGGTTGGTGAGGAACAGTCCCTCGCGGAACGGTGCATCGGAGATCGTCAGCGTGAACAGCAGCTCGATGACACGCGGCAGGTTGTCGGCGATCTCCTGCGTTCCGTAGTTCCAGGTGATGCTGTTGCCGTCAGCCGAATCCGCAACGCTCGGCGTCAAGTAGCCCGGGGCATCGTGGAACGTATCGGCCGGGCCGTAGCACCACTCGCCGACGGCGGGTGCCGTGTCCGCAATGCACTGGCCTTCGGGCAGCACCGACTGTGTCAACGGTGTCGCGGTGAGGACGGGCAGCGGGAGGTAGTCGCCGATCGACATCCCGCTGAAGTCCGACGACGGCAGCTTCACCATCAGGCGGTACGTGATGCGGTCGTTGGCGGCGAAGCGGGCGGGTGAGCCGCTGAAGCCGCTGGTCGAACCGTTGCGGGCCCAGATCGACTTCTCCAACGTGATCGGGTCGATGTCGACGCGGGTGCTGCTGTCGTCGCTCTCGAGAAGCGGGACGGCTTGGGGAGCCTGCGTCGTGTTGTCGTAGACCTCGCCGGTCACCGTGACCGTGTTCGTGACGAAGTCACGTGAGTCGAGCTTGTTGCCCTCGGTGGGCATGCACGTGTACGAGTCGTCCACCACCGCGCGGAACGTGATCTCGAACGTGGCCGGACCGGTCGATCCATCCACACGGCCGCCGGTGAAGATGCCGCCGGCCCCGTTCCCGCCGGACGACACGAAATGCGCGGCGTATGCGCTGCTGACGGCGAAGTCGATCTTGGTCGTTCCGAGTCGAGGGCCGCACGGCGTCGCGCGGTCTGTGACGTCGACCGCGAAGGACGAGGCCAGGCTGACACTCGCCGGGAGCGCCCCTTGTTCCGTGACGGTCAACGTCGGCGTGTACAGACCGTCGAAGGTCTGTCCGTCCCCGAGCACGTCGTTGACGACGATCCCGGCGAACGTGAAGTAGTCGCTGATCTGACCCCTGATCGTGTACTGCAGGGTGTCGCCCGGGATGGCGCCGCTCTCGCTCGGTTGGGACACGTTGGCGACCGACTTCTGCACCGCGATCGACTTGGCGGTCATCTCGGCGTCGTCGGCGTATGGCTGAACCAGCGAGTTCGGGTCGATCGTGAACGGCTGGTCGGCATCGCGGGGATCGAGCGGGTCGACCGTGCCGCTCGCCTGACCGTCGTTTCGAGTGAGCTCGTCATCGCCGGACGTCGGATCGATGATGGGTGCCGGAGTTGCGTCGTTGTCCGGGATGAAGTACTCGAACAGGACGAACGCATCCTCGTTCGACGACGTGCCCGTGGTGACGCCTGCGGAGCCCGTGAACACTTCGACGAGCTCGTTGTCGACCGCCGGGCCGAGGGTGGAGGGCAGTGTCTCGATCGACGGCCCTGACTTCGAGATCACGCTCACGAACTGGT
This sequence comes from Ilumatobacteraceae bacterium, assembly GCA_035557475.1. Lineage (GTDB taxonomy): Bacteria > Actinomycetota > Acidimicrobiia > Acidimicrobiales > Ilumatobacteraceae > JALOLG01. Next base: position 31,674 of record DATMDV010000371.1, on the reverse strand, counting down.
ACTCGGTCGGCAACCGATCGGTGATCGTGAGGTTGTTGACGCGTTGGCCGTCGGCGATGTCGACGGACAGCCGGAACCGGCGCGGGTAGTTCGGCCCGGTCGCCGTCTCCTGCTCGGGCCCGATGTAGGTCTTCGCGAAGCGCAGGACCTGGGGCGTGAAATCGATCTGCTGGACGGATCCGCCAATCGGCGTCGAACCGGTCGGCGAGTCGCCGTACGCGAAGCCCGGTGTTGCCGTGATGGTGAGTTGGGGCGTCGCTACGTCGGCAAGGTTGCTGACGTTGGCGGTGATGCCGATGTCGGCGATCGGCTGATCCGCAGTGAACGACCCGTACGGCAACTGGACTACGATCAGCTGCTCTCCGACGGGGCAACCGAGCGTGACGCCCGTGAGCGGATGCACCACCGGCGTGCCGGTGCAGTTGAACGTCGCCTTCGGCGCCAGTGCGGCGCCGAGGTACGTGGCCGATGAGAACGTGATGCCGTCGTCGCCATCTGCACCGCCGGCATCGAAGCGCACGTCGACGTACGGCCCATAGCCGGTGTCGAACTCACCGGACCCGGTGTTGTCGAACGCGACGTTGAACGTGACCTGTTCGCCGATCAGCGGAAGGAGCTGGGCGCTCGACAACGCCACCGAAGGGGTGACCGCCGCGAACACCGGCACCGATGGCACGGCCACGACGACGAACGATGTGCACAGCGCCGCCACGGCAGCCTTCGAGATCCCGCGCTTGAACACCACAAACCTTCCCGCTCTGACGGACGAGTCACCGCCAAGAAAGCCATTCGGCACCGGCCGCTCGCAGCTTGAGGGATTCGTCTCGCGTCGATCGGAGTGACGATCGAGCGATCAGGGGGTCGAGCCCGAGCGCGAAGTGTTACTCGGCGTCGGGCAGGTGCTTCTTGGCGTCCTCGTAGGTGCCCCGCGGGGCCGACGTGTCCGGTCCGTAGACCAGGTTGAGCATGCCCGTCTCGAAGGTCTGCGACGTGATCAGTTCCAGCGGGATCGTGGGCAAGCTGCCATCGAACAGCCGGTCGCCCGTGCCGACGGCGATCGGATGGACGAAGAGCTGGAGCTCGTCGAGGAGCCCCGCCGCGAGCAGCTGACGCACCACCGACACGGAGCCGCTCAGGGCGATGTGACCGGGCTTCTCCTTCAAGGCGGTGACGGCTTCGACGAGGTCGCCCCGCAGCTGCTCCGAGTTGCGCCAGGTGAACTCGAGGTCCTGGTGCGAGACGACGATCTTGCGCATGTCGCCCAGCTTCTTGGCGAACGCGGCATCCTCCTCGCCCGCCAGCTCACGCTCGGGCCAGGCGCCGGCGAAGCTGTCGTAGGTCGTGCGACCGAAGAGCATGGTGTCGGCCGCGCCCTGGCCGGCGTCGACGGCCGCGCCCAGCTCGTCGTTGAAGTAGGGGAAGTGCCACTCCCCGTTGCCGACCTCGACGACGCCGTCGAGTGCGATGAACAGACTTGCGGTGATCTTGGCCATGGACGTTCTCCCGGTTCGTTGCGGTCACCGGTATTGACGATCGCGCACGCCCGAAATCATCGGTGCTCAGTGCTTTCGCCCGTGGAGCTGAAGCCGGTCGTGCTCGAACAGCAGGTTGCGCACGACGGCGGCGGCGGCGTTGGAGCCGGCGGCGATGGCGTTGGCGACCGATGGCATCCCGACGCTGGCATCACCGGCGACGAGTACGCCCGGGACACTCGTCTCTCCGGTCGGACTGATGTCGATGGCGTCGGCGGCGATGGGGGTGGGCGCCGCGAACTCCAGGCCGAGCTGGGCGGCGAGGGTGGAGCGTTGGTGGAGCACAGCGGGTACGAGCAAGCCGCCGCAGGGTCGCTGCGTGCCGTCGGCAAAGCGGATCGTCGAGAGCTCGTCGCCTGGGCCGTGCAGTGCTGTGACGGCACGTTCGTCGATCGTGACGCCGGCTCCGACCAGATGATCGCGGTCGGCGTCGGTGAGGCCCGCCGGACCGTTGGTGAGCAGCGTGACGTCGGCGCTCCACCCGGTGAGCAGCAGGGCGCGGTGCACACCGGTCGTCGGATCGGAGTCGAGCACGGCGAGGGGCCGGTCCCGAACTTCCCAGCCGTGGCAGAACGGGCAGTGGAACACCGATCGGCCCCATCGCTCGGCGACACCGGGCAGTTCGGGGAGCCGGTAGTCCATGCCGGTCGCGAGGATCAGCTGCCGGGTCATTTCGACCGTCCCGTCGTCCAACGTCACCGTGAAGCCGCCCGCAGTCGACGCTGCCGCGGTCACCGATCCGTCCCGTACCTCGACGGCGGGGTAGGCGGCGAGCTCTTGGCGTCCGGTGGCGTACAGCTCGGTGGGCGGTCGGCCGTCGTGGCCGAGCAGCCCGCCGATGCCGTGGGCGGGACGGTTGCTCTGGCCGCCGGAGTCGACGAGCAGGGTGCGCCGGCGGGCTCGTCCGAGGACCAAGGCGGCCGACAGTCCGGCGGCTCCGCCACCGACGATGATGCACTCCCAGGGTTCGGTCATGACCCGTACGGTATGCGCCGCGTCGGTTGTGGCAAACTCTGTTGCCATCATGGCAACAAGATCGCCGAAGGTGCCGACGCCCAGCGAGTCCACCGAAGAACGCGTCCGGCGCCGCTTGCGTGAACTGCGACTCGCCAACGGGCTGACCTTGCGTCAGGTCGCGGCCCGCGCCCACCTCGATGTCTCGACGCTGAGCCGGCTCGAGTCCGGTCAGCGGCGCCTCGCGCTCGACCATCTCCCCTCGCTCGCCGACGCGCTCGGCGTCAGCACCGACGAACTGCTCACCCCGCCGGGAGCGCCCGACCCTCGCGTCGCCGCCCGGCCGATCCGCCGCAACGGTCTCACGATGTGGCCACTCAACCATGTCGGCTCGACCAACCGGCTCCAGACCTACAGAGTGCACATCCCAGCATCGAGGCGCCGCCCGCCCGCAACGCTGCCTGTCCACGATGGCCACGACTGGATGTACGTCCTGTCCGGCACGCTCCGGCTGCTCCTCGGCGGCGACGACCTCGCCATCGAGGCCGGCACCGCGGTCGAGTTCGTCACCACCACACCACACTGGTTCGGCGCCATCGACGGCCCGGTCGAGATGCTCGCCATGTTCGGGCCCCACGGCGAACGCGCCCATTTCCACGCGCCGGCTCCGTCATGACCCGACTGGTCGCCGTCGCCGGGCTCTGCACATCACAAGGTCGGGCCTTCGTGATCGATGCGATGGCTCCACACACCAACCATCGCGGCGAGCACGCCGAGGCTCCCGCCGCTGATCGCAATCGCCCACCGGGTGCCGAGCAATTCCATCAACGCGCCGGCCAGTGCGCCGCCGATTCCCTTGGTCCCGATGAACAGGATCGAGAACATCGCCATCACCCGACCGTGGTACTCGCCGCGCCCGGCGATCTGCACCACCGCGTTGCTCGTCGTGTTGAACGTCGCCGCCGCGAACCCGCTCATCAACAACGTGACGAGCGTCAGTGCCAGGCCTGGCACAACGGAGACGGCGAGCATCGATGCGCCCACCGCGGCCGCCATCGGGAGGAGCGTCGATGCCCCGACGATTGATCGGGTGGAGCTCAGCAACGCGCCGGCCAGCGTGCCGACGCTGAGCACCGCGAACATCAACGTGTACATCCGGGCACCACCGTCGAACGTGCGGGTGGCGTGGAGCGCGAGCAGCGTCTCCCAGTTCCACGCGAACGTGCTCACGATCCCCACCATCACGAGCGGCACGGCAAGCGCCGGAGTGGACGCGGCGTAGCGGAGGCCCGACAGCACCGAACGCGGGCCCAACGGCGACGCGCTCCGGTCGAACTGGCGCTGGTCCATCGCCGCCAGGGCGACGAGCACCGCCGCGTACGACACGGCGTTGACGATGAAGCACCAGCCGACGCCGATCGTCGCGATCAGCACACCGGCGAGCAACGGACCCGCGACCCTCGAGGTCGCCATCACGGTCGAGTTGAGCGAGACGGCGTTGAGGATGAGCGTGTCGTCGACGAGCTCGCCGATGAACGCCCGCCGGACCGGGTTGTCGATCGCGTTCGCGATGCCCGCCAGTGCGGCCAACACCAGGACCACCGGCACGGTCGCCGAGCCGCTGAGCGCCAGCGCACCAAGGATCCCCGCCGACGCGGCGCGCAGCGTCTGGGTGAGGTACAACACACGGCGCTTGTCGTGACGGTCGGCGATCGCCCCTGCCCACAGCCCGAGGGTGAGGATCGGGACGAACCGGGCGGCGGTGACCGCGCCGACGGCGAACCCGTCGCCCGTGAGCTGCAGCACCAGCCAGACCTCGGCGATCTGGTGGAGCCAGGTCCCGATCGACGAGACCAGTTGACCGGAGAAGAACAGCCGGAAGTTGCGGTTGGCGAGCGACGCGTACGGCTTGACGCGGTGCGCGGCGGTCACGTGAACCGGCGGCTGGCGCCCATCTCGACGTCGCCCTTGGCGAGCTCGACGTCCACGAACGGGGCGCGGCTGAAACGGGCCCGCTCGTCGAATGGCACGGTGGCGTCGATCCCGAGCTTCGTCCGCTGGCCGCGATCCGACACGCGCACGTATTCGTGACCACGCGCGCCGGGGATCATGATCAGGTCGCGGGACGCCTCCATCCTGGTCGCCATCGCCCACTCGACCTCGGCGTGATCCTCGACGTCGATGTCGTCGTCGACGACGATCGCCAGGTCGAGGTCCTTCAGCGCGGCGAACGCGGCGAGCACGGCGTTGCGCTGCAGCCCGTCATGCTGGCGGCTGCGCTTGGTCACCTGGATGACGATGTGGAACCGGTACAGCCCGCCCGCCGTCAGCTCGACGTCGCTCACGATCGGCACCGCGGCCCGGAGCGCGCTCAGCGCCGACGTCTCGAGGACGTACTTGCGCAGCATCACCGTCTCGCGACCCGCCCCGTTGATCGCCAGGTAGATCGGGTCCTGGCGGTGGGTGACGGCGTCGACGGTCATCACCGGTGCGGGCCCGTCTTCGGACTCGTAACCGACGAACTCGGCGAACGGGCCTTCGGGCGTGGTCTCGGTCGGGCTGATCCGGGCTTCGAGCACGATCTCGGACTCGACCGGCACCAGCAGGTCGCTCGTCAGCGCTGGCGCCATGGCGAGCGGCGACCCCTGGATGCCGCCGGCCGCGGCGAGCTCGTCGGCGTGCTCGGGCATCTGCGAGCCCATGAACGCGGCCGCGTACATGAGCGAGATGTCGGGCCCGAGGCACACGACGATCGGTAGGTCCTCGCCGCGCGCGATCGCCCGCTCGTGGGCCGCACGGAGGTGCCGTCCGTAGTCGAGCTTGATCGCCGTCCGGTTGCCCCCGAGCAGCTGCAACCGGTGGTACGACGCGTTCGGCACGCCGGTCTCGGGGTCGCGCACGATGACGACACCCGACGTGACGAAACGGCCACTGTCGTCGGGCGCGTGGTGGAGCACGGGGAGCAGCTCACCGAGCTCGACGTCGTCAGTGTGCACGAACTGCTGGCACGGGATGTCGCCGGTGACGATGGCCGGGGGGATCGGGTCGCTGATGGCGCGCGCCATCGCGGCCCGGATGTCGTCGCGCGACCCACCGAAGGCGGCCATCACGTTGGCGGGGCTGGCGAGGAAGTTGCCGAGCACGCTCATCGACGCGCCTTTGACGTTCTCGAACAGCAACGCCGTGTCGCCGTCGTGGCGCTTCATGAGACCGGCGAGCTCGAGGTGCTGGTCGACCGGCCGCGTCACGGCATCGATCCGTCCCGCCGCCGCCAAGCGGTCGAGCACGGTGCGGAAGCGCAGGTCGATGGCGCCGAGCGAGCTCATCGCCGGGGCTCCGGGTAGCGGGTCTCGAATGTGATCGCGCCCGGCCCGCTCGTCCACGGGCCGTGCTCCATCCCCGGCGGGCGGCAGGCGTACATCCCCTTCGTGAACGTCTGGCCGAGGCGCAGATCGTGGATCTCGCCATCCACGATGAACACCTCCTCCCACACGGTGTGGGTGAGCACGCCGTTCGGCGACGTATCGGCGCCCGGATCGAAGCGCAGGAGCCGCGAGACCCACCCTGACTCGTGGGAGCCCGACAGGATGATCTCCGCCAGCTGGCCGGTGGTGTCGCCATCGAGTGGCGTCCACTCGAACCCCTCGGCGCGTTCGGGGTCGAAGAACTCGTACTCCTGCTTCGCGAAGCCCTGCGGATCGAACATCGGAACCTCCTCTGTCGTCACGTCTACATCCCGGTGTCGTCGTGACCGGCGACCCCTGCCAGGCAGTCGTCGACGAGACGCGTCGCCTCGTCCCATTGATAGGTGTTGAACGAACGCATCTGGACCACGCTCGGGTCACCGGCGTAGAACATCTCGTACTGCATGTGGCGCCCGGCGAACTCCGACCCGATGCTGTCCCAGGCGAGGTTGAGGAGCCGGACGCGCTCGTCGGCCGACACCTCTGGCCAGCGGATGTAGCGGTCGGTGTGCTCGGCGCTGAGCGGATCGCCGAAGGAGGCACGCGAGGAGGGCAGCTGGATCACCGAACCCCCGGTCAACTCGCGGAGCGAGAAGATGACCTCGTTCATGAGCCCCGGCTGCATGCTCATCGCCGAGTACAGGGTCGCGTGGTGGGGGTTGGCCACGCCGTACTGGTCGATCGTGCATCGCGACTCGGCGGCGTGCACGTACGCCTCGGGGAGCATGCAGCGGCCGGCGAGCTGGCCGAGCCGCATCCGGTTCTTGGGGTCGCCCGACACCCCGGCGCCGTCGAGGATGCGGTGCGCCAGCCCCGCGAAGTAACGCAGCTTGGTGGCGAACCGGATCTGGGCCTGGGTGTTGCCGAGCGAGTGGGCGGCGGTGCGCTGGAACTGGCCCGATGTCACCGCGATGTTGCGGTACGCGAACACGTGCTCCCAGGGGACGAACACCTCGTCGAACACGACGAGCGAATCGGTCTCGTCGAAGCGGTTCGACAGCGGGTGGTCGTGGGTGCTGCTCGTGCCGTCGGCGTACGACCGCCGCGAGTAGATCCGCAACCCCGCCGCGTTGTTCGGGACGACGACCGACAGCGCGTAGTCCTCGCTGCCTTCCGGGAGCGGCAGGATGCACGACACCAGGATGTAGTCGCTCATCACCGAACCCGTGCCCAGCATCTGGGCGCCCTGTAGGACGATGCCGTCGTCGGCCTCGCGCAGCACGCTGACGTAGAGGTTCGGCGCGTATTGCTGGTGAGGTGGCTTGGTGCGGTCGACGGTCGGATGGATGATCGTGTAGCTGAGGTACAGCGACTCGTCGCGGGCGTGCTCGTAGAAGCGTTCGACGTTGTCGGCGAACATCTGCCCACCCTCGGCGAACAACGGCAGCGAACCGGCGAAGCCGGCGAGAAAGCTGGCGACGTGGTCGGGGCTGCGGCCGAGGAATCCGCAGCTGAGCTCTGACCAGGCGGTGATGGCGCGGCGCCGGGCAGCGAGGTCGTCGCGATCGCGCGGGATCATCCACCAGGTGTGCACCGGGCTGCCGTCCCGTGGCGACGGGTAGGTGTACACGTCACGATCGGCAGGGTCGGCGGCGACGTCGTGCATCATCGCCATCGTCCGCACCACCCCCGAGAACGCGGGGTGCTTGGTCACGTCGTCGACCTGCTCGCCGTCGAGCATCACCGCTCGCCCGTCGCGCAGCGAGCCGACGTAGTCGCTTCCGGTGCGCATGTTCAGTTCCTCCCGGTCGTCTGGTCGGCCGGAGCCGCACGGAGGGTTCGGACGTGGTAGTCGAGCCCGATCGTTCGTCGCCCGATCGGGTCGTGCAACTCGGCCCGGAAGTGGGCGGACGGGCGGATCCCACCGATCACCGGCACGGTTCCGGTCAGGAGCGCGAACCGTGCGGGCCGCTCGAACGGGATGCCGGCGAGCAGGTCAGGCGCGGGAACCAGCGCCGAGCACCGGCCGTCCTGGTAGAGGACCTCGACGCCGTCGTCCTCGATCCAGCTGCGCAGCACGAGGTCGTCCCATCGCCCGTCGATCTCGGTGATCGGCCACGCCTGGGTCGCGATCGGCTTCGGGCAGATGGCCTTGCTCAACTCGATGTCGATCGTCTCGGCCTCGCGGTCGGTGTGGTCCGAGGCGAGCGTCACGAACACGTCGTCGCCGTCGACGACGAGGCACAGCTCGGCCTCCCCGGACGTGCCCGGCCCGGCGACCGTGATCGACTGCTCGGTGCTCACGAGGAACGGCGGCAACAGCCAGTAGGCGGGGATCGACTCGGGCGCCGGCACCCCGAGCACCGCCAGTTCTTCGATGTGCTCCATCACCGCCTGCCGGTCACGTCCGGTGTACCCGGCGATGACGACGGCGTCGAGCTCGACCGTGCGCGGCGTGCCCGACACCGAGAGGTTGGCGCGGAAACTCATCGCTCGGTACCGGTTCGCTCGAGCTGGCTGGCATGATCGGGCCGATGAAGCGAGTGGTGGTCGGCATCACGGGCGCGAGCGGGTCGATCTACGGGCAGCGGCTGCTCGAGGTGCTCCGCGAGCTGGAAGGCGTCGAGACCCACCTCATCGTGAGCGACGGCGCCCGCACGACGATCGAGCACGAGCTCGAACGATCCGTCGAGTCGTTGTTCGAGCTCGCCGACAACGTCCACGGCGACGGCGACCTGTCGGCACCGATCGCGTCCGGTTCGTTCCGGGTCGACGGGATGGTCATCGCGCCGTGCTCGATCAAGGTGCTGTCGGGCGTGGCGAACAGCTACGACGACAGCCTGATCGTGCGCAGCGCCGACATGCGCCTGAAGGAGCGGCAACCGCTCGTCCTGATGGTCCGCGAGACACCGTTGCACGTTGGCCACCTGCGGCTGATGACACTGGCCGCCGAGGCGGGTGCGGTGATCTTCCCGCCCGTGCCGGCGATGTACGTACGACCGGCATCGATCGCCGACCTCGTCGACCACAGCCTGATGCGCGCGTGCGACCAGCTCGGCCTCGACCTGCGGCTCTCGCCGCGGTGGGAGGGCATCGAAGCGGCGCGACGCGAGCATCGCGATCACACCACGTAGAGCTTCGGCTCGAGTGAGTTGACGCAACGTGCTCCGTCTTCGGTGATCACGTACGTGTCGCCGATGAACACCCCGCGGATGACGTCCTCGCTGCACGGGTGGATCTCGACACACACGCCCATCCCTGGCTCGAGCCGCACGTCCTTGTCCGGACGGTGTGACGTGCCGACGAAGGGTCCGGCGTCGAGCGGGTTGAACACGCCGTGCACGAGCGGTGCCACGACCGTGTAGCCGCGCTCGACGATCATCGAGCCCGCTGCCCGGATGTCAGCCGCGGTGCACCCCGGACGAAGGACGCCGGCGATCGCGTGATACGCCTCGAGCGCCGTGTCGAACATCTCCTGGTAGTCCGGTGGCGGCTCACCGAACGTGATCGGCTTGCCGGTCTGCGCCTCGTAGCCGTGTGGGTCGCGCGCCCCGAGCTCGAGCAGCAACACGTCGCCGACCTCGATCTCGCGGTCGATCGGGCGCGGTCGTTGGAACGCGCTCGTCGGGTGGAACATGTTCTCCGAAGCGGCGAGCACCATGCACGGGTTCTCCGCCCCTTCGCTGCTGAACACGTCGTAGATGATGTTGAACAGGTCGGTCTCGCGCATGCCCGGCTTCAGGCGGTCGATGATCGCCTGCACGGCGGCGTCACCGATCCGGCCCGCCTCGTCGAGGCACGCCAGCTCCTCGTCTGACATCACCATCCGCTTGAGCCAGAACTCGTCGGAGAAGCGCGGGAACTCCGCGTTGGGGAACGCCTCGGTCAGCGCGACGTGGTGGTCGTGGGAGATGTCGATGAACGGCGCGGCGGTGATGATCCCGATCCGCCCGGTGCCCAGCCCGAGCTCGCGGATCCGATCGACGACCACGCCGGACGTGTTCAACGCGCCGCGCACGTCGTGCACCACCGAGCGGGCGATGCGGTCGGGCAGCCGGGCGTTGAGGCCGAGGATCGCCAACATCGGGTCGCCCTCGCGCGGGAACACGCACGTGCAGTCGAGCTCCATCGTGCCCATGTAGTTGGTGACCCAGCGGATGTTCGCCCAGCCGCGCTCCCAGATCGAGTTGTTGCCGGTGATGAGCAGGCATTCGAGGCCGTGCTCGTCCATGAAGTCGCGCACGATCGCGTGCCGTCTGGTGAACTCCTGATCGGAGAACGTCGGCCAGTGGTACAGGTCGCGATCGATGGGGAACGCGTAGCGAATGCCGCGTGCCTTGCTGTCGGAGGATTGCTGGTTGGTGCTCATAGTGCTTCCTCTCACCACACGGCGGCGTGACCGGCGCGTCGGGCGTCGGCGGCCGCGAGGTGGACACCAGTGTCCGCGTCGTGTCCGACGACCGAGCAGTTGCCGAAGTGGTCGTTCATCGTGGAGTCGACGACCTCGACGACGTGACCGCGCTCCGAGAGAGCGTCGGCGATGTCGGCGAGCGCCGGCTCGAGGTACAGGGTCTGGTCATCGGGCGCTCGCCTCGGCAGGCCGCTGACCCAGCGCGGCCGGTCGATGGCCGCCTGGAGCGGTTCACCGTCGTCGAGGAGGTTCAGCAGCACCTGCAGGTTGGTCTGCACCTGGCCTCGACCACCCGGCGTCGCGCCGACGTGGAGCGGCCCGTCGGCTCGCTCGGCGAGGTAGCTGTGGAGCGTGTGCAGCGGACGCTTGCCTGGCTCGAGCGCGTTGTTGCCGGTTCCGGTGCGCAGGTTGGCGAGGCGGTCGTTGAGAACGATCCCCGTACCCGGTACCAGCTCGCGCGCACCGAACTCGTTGAACAGGGAGTGGATGAACGACACCGCCAGGCCGTCCGAGTCGGTGACGGCGAGCGACGTCGTGTCCGTGCCGAGCGGCTCGAAGGCGCCACCGGGTGCGGGTGCCGAGGTCTCGAGGCGCCGCACGATGTCGGAGATCAGGGCGTCGTCCAGGGGATCTGGCCCTGACACGATCGCCGGGTCGCCGAGGAGCGGGAGGACCTCACCGAACACGATCTGCTTCACTCGCACCAGGACGTCGGTCCGTTCGAGCGGGTCGCCCGGCATCCCTCCGGGGAAGCGATGTTCCAGGACGCGGAGGCAGACGAGCAACAACACGCCCATCGAGACCGGGGCGTTGCTGTGCACGGTGGCGTCGCGATACCGAACACTGACGGGATCGACCCAGCGCCCGTCGTGGGCGGCCAGGTCGGACGCGTCGAGCGCCCCACCACGGGCGGCGACGTGGCGGGCGATCGCAGCCGCCACCTCGCCCCGGTAGAACGCGTCGGGACCGTCGGACTCGATCGCGGCGAGTGTGCCGGCGAGGTCGGGCTGACGGAACGGCCGTCCCAGCGCCAGCTCGGCGCCGTCGAGCAGCGCCGTCAGCTGATCGCCACCTTCGAGGTCGGGGATCTCGAGCAGGGCGCCGAGCAGGCGCGGGTCGAGCGGCACGCCATCTCGGGCGAGTTGGATCGCGGGTTCCAACAAGTCGCCGAACGGCATCGTGCCGAACCGGTCGTGCAGTTGATACCACGCGTCGATCACCGCCGGGACCGCCGCCGACACCGCACCGAAACGCGGCACCTGTGGGCGCTCGCCGAGCGCGTGCAGCACGTTGGCGGGTGCCACACCGCTCCCGTTGAACCCATGAACGGTGCCGTCCGGGAGGCGCAACAGCGCGAAGCCGTCACCGCCGATCCCACACCACGGCATCTCACATACACACTGCGCAGCGGCCCCGGCGATCGCCGCGTCGACGGCGTTGCCACCGTCGCGGAGCACCTGCATGGCGATGGTCGCCGGGAGCTGGCTGCCGGCGGACACGGCGCCGCGGCGTCCCCGCAACGTCTCAGCCGACATGGAGGACCGCCTCGATCTCGACCAGCATCTCGGCGTTCTTGAGGCGTGACACGTAGAACGACGAGCGCGCCGGGAGCGCGTCACCGAAGTGGCGGACGTACGCGGCATTGATCGCGTCGTTGTCGACGACGTCGTCGCGCAAGATGAGCGTGACCTTCACCGCGCGCGCGAGTGACGTGCCGGCAGCGGCGGCGATCTCGGCGATGTTGCGCAGTGCCCAGTCGACTTGCTCGCCGATGTCGCCCATCGTTCCGGTGTCGCGGTTGCGGCCGGCCTGGCCGGCCGTGTACACGAGGTCGCCGACCCGGACGGCATGGCTGAACGGTCCGGTCGGTTGCGGAGCACCGGGGGCGATGATGTGGTCGAAGGGCATCGGCACGCTCACTTGGCTCGAATGGTGGCGGGGACGGGTGCGATCTCTGCCCAGTGATGGCACGCCACGGCGTGATCATGGGCGTGGTCGCCGCGGGCGAGCTCCATCACCGGCGACTCGGTGCGACAGATCTCGGTGGCGTGTGGGCAGCGCGGGTGGAACCGGCACCCGGTTGGCACGTCGTGGAAGCTCGGGACGTCGCCGAAGAAGAAGCGCGTGACCTCCGCCAGCCGTGCGGGCGCGTCCTCGTCGGGTCGCAGCACCGACGCGAGCAGCCCGCGGCTGTAGGGGTGCAGCGGGCGGGCGAACACGTCGTGGGCGGTGCCCTGCTCGACGATCTGGCCGAGGTACATCACCGCCACCCGGTCCGACAGGTGCCGGACCACGGCGAGGTTGTGCGAGATGAACAGATAGGCGACGCCGAGGCGGGCCTTCAGGTCCTGCAACAGGTTGATCACCTGCGACTGGACCGAGACGTCGAGGGCCGACACCGGCTCGTCGCACACGACGAGCTTGGGATCGGTGATCAACGCCCGCCCGATCCCCACCCGCTGCTGCTGGCCACCCGACAGCTGGCCCGGCTTGCGGTGCCCGAGCGACGGATCGAGGCCGACCTGCTCGAGCATCGCGTCGGCCCGCCGGTCGCGCTCGCCCGAGCCGGCGAGGCGGTGCACCTTCAGCGGCTCGGCCACGATGTCGCGGATCGTCATCTTGGGGTCGAGCGATCCGCGCGGGTCCTGGAAGATCACCTGGAGCTCGCGGCGCAGCGCCCGCAGCCGGGCGGCCGACGAGCGGTTCAGGTCGTTACCGAGGAACTCGACGGTGCCCGACGAGGCGCCGACGAGCTGCAGGATCAAACGCCCGAGCGTCGACTTGCCGCAGCCGCTCTCGCCCACCAGCCCAAGCGTCTCGCCCTCGTTGATGGTGAGTGACACGTGGTCGACCGGCGAGATGTCGCCGTCAGGGGTGTCGAACGTGACGACCACGTCGCGGACTTCGAGCACTGGCGGGCCGAGGTGGCTGGTCTCGCGCTCGAGGACCTCGGCGCTTCCGGCCGGCACCGCGTCGTCGGCGATCATGTCGGCGCCGGCGCTCACGTCGGTCACGACGCAACCTCGGTGGGCGCGATCTCACGATCCGTGCCGACGAGCCAACAGGCGGCCGACTGCCCGCCGCCGACGTCGCGCGTGTCGGGCATGACGTCGCAGCGATCGTGGCGGTACTCGCAGCGCGGCGCGAACCGGCAACCTGGCTCGAACCCGATCGCGCTGGGCGGTGAGCCGGGGATCGGGCGGAGGCGGTGGTGCACCATCTGGTCCATCTTCGGCACCAGCCGGATCAGCGCCTCGCTGTACGGATGCGCCGGGCTCCTGAGCAACGTGGGCACCGGCGCCCGCTCGGCGATGCGGCCCGCGTACATGACCTGGGCGGTGTCGCACATCGCGGCGATCACCCCGAGATCGTGGCTGATCACCATCATCGCCATGCCGAGGTCGCGGCGCAGGTCTTGCATCAATGCCAGCACCTGGGCTTGCACCGTGGCGTCGAGGGCGGTGGTGGCCTCGTCGGCGATCAGCAACTTGGGATTGCACGAGATCGCGATCGCGATCATGATCCGCTGGCGCATCCCCCCGCTGAACCGATTGGGGAGGTCGTCGGCCCGGGACGCGGCGTTGGGGAGCCCGACGCGCTCCATCAGCTCGATCGCCCGCATGCGCGCCCCTTTGCGGCCGAGTGAGGTGTGCAGGCTGATCGCCTCGCTGATCTGGTCGGCGACGGGCACGACCGGGTCGAGACTCGTGAGCGGGTCCTGGAACACGAAACCGATGCGGCCGCCGCGCACCGTTCGCAACTCCTTGTGCGACATCCGCAGCAGATCGCGGCCCTCGAACAGCACCTGTCCCGAGAGGCGCACCTTCGACGCCGGGCCGAACAGCCGGAGCATCGAGAGCGCGGTCATCGTCTTGCCGCTGCCACTTTCGCCGACGACGCCGAGCGACTCTCCCTCGGCGATGTCGAAGGACACGCCGTCGACCGCTTTCACCTCGCCGCGGCGGGTGATGAACGAGCAGCAGAGGTCCCGGACCTGGAGCAGGGGGACCGCCATCACACACCCCGTCCGACGTCGGTGAACCGGCGGGCGAGCCCATTCAGGGCGAACACGGTGATGCCGGCGAACACGCCAGGGAAGACCGTCGGCCACCAGGCGACCGTCAGGTACTTGCGTCCACCGGAGATCAACAGCCCCCACGTGACGTCGGGGCTCTGCACGCCGGCGCCGATGAACGACAGACCGGCCTCGGCGAGGATCACCTGTCCGACACTGATCGCGGCCAGGATGCCGATGCGCGAACCGAGGTTCGGGAACAGGTGCCGCCACAGGATCGTGCGGGTCGTGCAGCCGAGTGCGATCGCGGCCTCGATGAACTGGCTCGACCGCATCCTGATCGTCTCGGCGCGGATCAGACGTGCGAACGTCGGCCAGATGTAGGTCGGGAGGATCGCGATCAGGTTCCAGACACTCGGTCCGAGCGACGAGATGAGGAGCAGTGCGATCAGGAACATCGGCATCGCGGTCTGGGCCTCGGTGAGCCGCATGACGATGCGGTCGATCCAGCCACCGCGGTATCCGGCGAGCATCCCGAGCGCCGTGCCGACGCTCGCGCCGATCAACGTGGCGGCGACGCCGATGAACACGGTGAGCCGCGCTCCGGCGATCACCTTCGAGAACACGTCGCGCCCGAGCTCGTCAGTGCCGAACAGGTGGAAGCCGGCGTCGCTGCTCTCGAGCGGACGGAGGAACTTCGCGCGCGGTTCCTGGGCGGTGTGCTCGAACGGCGCGATCCAGTTGCCGGCGATCGCGAACAGGACGATCACGGCGAGGAGCGCGACCCAGATCCACCATCCGCTGCCACGCACACGAGTGAGACGGGAAACGTGACCGAGCCGACCGGCGTCGTCGAGGATCGAGACCGACGACGCCATCAGGTCCCCGCCTCGGCACTCTTGTCGACCACGGTGGCAAGCAGGTCGACGACGAGGTTCGACAGCACCACGAACACACCGGCGACGACCACGCCGGCCTGGATCACGTTGAAGTCGTGGAAGTCAGCGGCGTCGGTGGTGAGCTTGCCGATGCCGGGCCACGCGAACGTGAACTCGACGAGGAACACGGTGCCGCCCCACATCCGGGCGTACTCCCAACCGACCATCGTCATCACCACGAGGCCGACGTTGCGCAGGATGTGCTTCATCACCACCGCGTAGTACCCGAGGCCCTTGCTCTCGGCCACGATCACATAGCTCTTGCCCAGCTCGTCGAGGGTCGCCGACCGGACGAGCTGGAACAGCCGTCCGCCGTGATGGATCCCGAGCGTGACGCCCGGTAGGAAGTAGCTCTTGGGGCCACCGTCGGGCAGCACGGAGACCCAGTGCAAGTTGACGGCGACGATGAGGATCAGGATCTGCCCGAACCAGAAGTAAGGAAACGACACCCCGGCGAGGGCCAAGAAGTTGCCGACCCTGTCGAACAGCGACCCCGGCCGCACGCCGGCCACGATGCCGGTGACGACACCGAGCAGGATCGAGAAGAGCAACCCGGCGAGCGTCAATCGCATCGTGGCGCCGAGCCGGTCGAGCACGAGCGGCAGGGCGTCCTGGTTGCGGGCGATGACGAACGACTCGCCCATGTCGCCGCGCACGAGACCGCTGTAGTACTCGCCGGCCTGGGTGAGGAGCGGGCGATCGAGGCCGAGGTTGGCCCGGATCTGGTCGACCTCTTCCTGGGTGGCATCGATGGGCGCCAGCGATTCCGCCGGATCGCCCACGAGCCGCCCCAGGAGGAAGATCGCTGTGAGCACGAGGAACAGCACGATCGCGCCGTCGCGGATGCGACGGAGGACGAGCTGTGCCCGCGATCGTGACCGTCGACGCCTCGCACCGAAGCCGAGGCCTCGGGTCGGTTCGATCAGCGTCGCGGTCACGGTCGTCGGGATCGGGTCAGGCGGTCAACGCCATGGTGGACACGTAGTACTCGTCGTCCTGGCGAGGCTCCCATTGCAGCCGCTCCGACACGCCGTACAGCAGGTTCTGCTGTAGCAGGTAGATGGCGTACGGGTCGTCGTGCAGGAGCGCCCAGGCGTCCTGGTAAGCCTGGTCGCGCACGTCCTGGTCGAGGCTCGTGGCACCCAGTTCCATCAGTTCGTCGACCTCGGGGATGCAGATCTTCGAGCTCGACCCCTCGCAGGTGACGTGGCTCAGGATCCGACCGCCGTCGAAGAACTCGTTGGAGTTCCAGCCGTACTTGAGGTCCATCGCGCCCTCCTCGGTGCCGGGGATGCGGCCGTCCTCACGGTAGGTGTTGAACTCGGTGGCGATGATCTCGATGTTGACGCCGACCGCCCGCAGCTGCTCGGCGACGTACTCGGCCGACTCCTCACCCTTCAGGTAGCGGCCGATCGGGACGTTGAGCTCGATCACCTCGTCGAACGGATAGCCGGCCTCCTCGAGCAGCGCCCGAGCACCCTCGGGGTCGTAGGGGATCGGTCCGAGGTCGGGGTTGTAGCCGAGCATCGCGTCGGTGAGGTTCTGCGAGTCGTTCGGACGCGCCTCGCCTTCGTAGACCACGTCGGCCAACGTCTCCTTGTCGATCGCCATGTTGAACGCAACTCGCACCCGCGGGTCGGAGAGTGCCGGCAGGTAGGTGTTGAACGCGATGTAGCTGAACTCGGCCGCCGGCACCGACTTCACGATCGGCGCCAGGTCCTTCTGCTCCGGCAGGATGTCGACCACGAGGTCGACCTCGCCGGCCTGCAGGGCCGACAACGCGGTCTGGTTGTCGCTGATGAACCGGATGCTGAAGTCCTTGATCGCGGGCGGGTCGCCCCAGTAGTCGTCGTTGCGCGTGGCGACGACGTCGACGCCGGTGTTCCACTCGACGAACTTGTACGGGCCGGTCCCGACCGGCTCGGTGTCGAGCGTCTCCGCGCCTTCGACCGGCACCATCGGGATCTGGGTCACTTGCGCCGGCAGCGTCGCGAGCACGCCGTCGGTCTCGATCTCGAGCGTGTACTCGTCGACCGCCGTGGCGCCGACGATGCTGTCGATGTAGCTGGTGCGCTGGGTGTCGAAGTCCTCGCTGATCATGCGCTGGATCGAAAACGCGGCCGACTCGGCGTTGAACGGCTCACCGTTGTGGAAGGTGACGCCCTCGCGCAGGGTGAACGTCCAAGTGGTGTCGCTCGTGTTCTCGTACGACTCGGCGAGCAGCGGGACGACCTCGACGTTCTCGTTGCGGCCGAGCAGGGCTTCGTAGATGTTCGCCGTGAACACCCGCGAGTTGCGGTCGTTGACGAGCTGGGCGTCGAGCGTCGACGGTTCGGTCGTCACCGCGATCACGAGTGGCGCCGCGTCGTCAGCGGGCGCGTCGGTCTCCTCGGGTGCCGTCGTGGATTCGGTGGCATCCGTGCCGGCGGGCGCGGTGGTGTCGCCCGTGGCGTCGGATGGCGCTTCGGTGCCGGTGGCACCGGTCGTTGCTTCGGGACTGTCGATGGACGCGTCGTCGTCGTCACCGCACGCGCCCGCGATGAGTCCGAGCGCTGCGACCGCTGCGAGCAGTCGTACCGCGCTGGTGTGCCTGGTCATGTGGTGCCCTCCCCTTGCTGAGGTAGTTGAGAGCCCGGTGGGTTCTCAGGTTTCGCCCCGCCGCGCTGCGGGGTCGAACTGTGCGCGGCCTCGACGGTCCGCGTCGCGATCAGGTCGTCTTCTTCTGGGCTGCCTCCGCCCACGCCCACGGCACCGATGCACTCGCCGTCGAGGAACACCGGGCAGCCGCCCGGGTTGAGCGTCACCCCTTCCGGGAGCACGGTCGTCAGGCTCTGGGCGAAGAGCGGCCGGTCCTTCCAGCCTTCGAGCAGCACGCCGGTCGGCTTCCGGAACGCCGCCGCCAGGCGGGCCTTGCCGAATGCCATGTACGGCCCGTGCCAGTTCTTTCCGCGCGCCAGCGCGACCGGGTGCCCGGCGGCATCGACGACCGCCACCGTGACGATCACACCGAGCTCCTGCCCGATGCGCCGTCCGGTCTCGATCAGTTCGAGCGCTCGATCCGTGTCCACGGTTCCCCAGTCCCCCACGTCCCTCGTGCGATCAGGCCGTGTTCGATCCGCTCGCCGATGCGGTGTTGGCTTGCGCGGCGTCGTCCCACGGTGTGGTCGTCAGGCGCAGGAAGCGCATCGCGTTCTCGCCCATCAGCTTGCGCGTGGCGTCCTCGCCGAGGAGCCCCTTCCACTCGAGCACGTGGTCGGTCGAGTTCGGGAACATGCACTCGGGGTGGGGGAAGTCGGACTCGTACATGAGCACGCCGTCGCCCAGGACGTCGATCACGCCCTTGGTGATGATCGGACCCTCGAACGCTTCGATCGCGCAGAACACCCGACCCATCTCCACGAACTCGAACGGCGTGTGCTTCAGCTCCGGCGGCACCGTCCCGCCCGACACGAAGCGGATCTGCTTGTCGAGGCGGGTGATGAAGTTCGGCATCCAGCCGTGTCCGGTCTCGACGCAGCCGACCCGCAGGTTCGGGAAGACGTCGAGCATCCCGCTGATGAGCACGTAGCCGAGGAGCCGCTGAGCGCCCCACACGTGGGCCGCGGTGCGGGCGAAGGCAGCGTTGCCCCACACGTCGCGGTAGCCCGGGAAGTACGGCGCTTCGTAGAAGAAGCTGTGATGCACGATCGGCAGGTCGGCGTCGTTCATGGCGGCGAAGATCGGGCGCAGGTCGGGATCGTCGATCGGCATCCCCTCGGGCAGCACCGGCCACACGCCGGCGACCCAGTCGAGCTCGGCGAGCTGTTCGATCATGGTCGCCGACCCTTCTGGATCGCCGCAGTGGGCCAGCGCGATGCCCTTCAGGCGTCGCGAGTCGGCGCTCGTGTACTCGGTCATGTAGCGGTGGTACGCGCGGTGCATCGCCTTGCCGAGGTTGATCTCGAGCGCCGAGCTCCCAGGCGCCCACGTGCCCGGAATGATGAGGTTGACGTCGACGCCCTCGACGTCCATGTCGAGCAGGCGACCCTCGGGGTTGTCGTGCTGGATGTTGTCGTGGACGGCCTTGGTGGCCTCGTTCTTCGTGCGCCCCTCGAGCGCGCCACGTGCTCCGGCGCCGGCGAGCTGGTCGTCGACCTCGCCGTACCGGCGGCCGGCCATCCGCTCGAACGGGTAGGGGTTGACCCGCACCACGCCGTACTCCTCGAGCGGATGCCCGCGGCCGGCGACCGGCTTCGTCCGGCGGACGTATGGCTGCAACTCGTCGGCACGCGACCGCAGCTCCTCGTCGGCGTAACGCATCAGCACCTCGAAGCTCGGGGTGACGTGGGTGTCGACGTCGATGACGCGGTAGCCCTGGCGCATCAGCTGGTTCCTTCCGTGGTGGCGTGGGGGTGGAAGTCGGTTGACTGGCCCATGCGCTCGATGATCGTGGTGGCCACGCGGTCGAGCATCTCGGTGTTCTGGCGCACCGCCTCGACCGGGTCGCGCCGCTCGATCGCGTCGACGATGTGACGGTGGCCCTCCCAGCCGGTGATCGGCCGGGAGCGCTCGCGGTCGGTCTCACCGAACAGCCGCCAGAAGCTCGGGAGTTTGAAGAAGAGTCCCTTCGAGCCCTCGTACACCTGGAGCAGCACCGGGTTCTTGCAGATCCGGAAGATCGCGGTGTGGAACTCGACGTCGGCCGCGTGGTACTCGGCGCCTGTGCGATCGCGCATCGCGTCGAGGGCGGAACGGAGCACGACGATGTCGTCGTCGGCCCAGTTCTGGGTGGCGAGCTCGATCGCCTTGGATTCGAGGGTCTTGCGCGTCTCGAACACGTCCTTGACCGACAGCTCGGCCGCCATCGCGGCGTAGTCGACGTCGTGGGACGGGATCTGGGTGCGATCACGCACGTAGAGCTGGTTGCTGCGGCGGTCGAGGAACCCACTCGCGACCAGCCCGTGGAGTGCCTCGCGAATCGTGGTCCGCCCGACGCCGAAGGCCTCGCGAAGGTCGTTCTCCGTCGGCATCAACGCACCGGGCCCGAGGCGCCCCGACAGGATCTGCAGGCGGAGCTGATCCGTCACCCGGTCGGCGAGCGTCTCCCTCGACAGATGGAACCCGAGCGTTGGCTTGTCCATGGGCGGTCGGTTCTCCTCATCCGTGACCCTGTTTGCTGGTACGAACTCGCTGCTCATCAGTTCAGCAGATTGTCAGACAACCTGATCTCGTGCGAATCGTAGACCAGCCGGGGCGGAAGGGGAAGGGGCACGGGGTGTGGCACGATCTAGTTCCCATCGCCGTCCCTGGGGAGGTCTTGGCCCGATGACATCACCACACGCCCCGCGCCACGCTCGGCCAGCACCGCGGCCCCGCAGAACCCGCCGTTTCGGCGCTGCGCTGGCGGTGGGCGTCGCGTTCGCAGCTGTCGTGCCGGCAGTGGCAACAACCGCCGCCGCTGCTCCACCGCCCGCGCCCAGCGCCACCGACCCGGACCTCGGCGCCAACGTCATCGTGTTCGACCCGAGCATGCCGGTCAGCGCGATCCAAGCGACCGTCGACGCGATCAACGCCCAGCAGATCGACAGCGAGATGGGCACGAACCGCTACGCGTTGCTGTTCGAGCCCGGCGTGTACGGCACGGACACGCAGCCACTGCAGATGAAGGTCGGCTACTACACCGAGGTCGCCGGCCTCGGCGCCTCACCGACCGACGTCGTGATCAACGGCAAGATCGAGGTCTACAACCGGTGCCTGGAGAACGGCGGCACGAGCAACTGTCTCGCGCTGGTGAACTTCTGGCGCACGCTCTCCAACCTCACGCTGAACATCAATGCCGCCGGCCAGGATGGCTGCCGCGCCTCGGCCAACTTCTGGGCGGTGTCCCAGGCGGTGTCGATGCGCCGCCTCAACGTCAGCGGCGGGACCCTGTCGCTAATGGACTACTGCACGGCCGGTCCGCAGTACGCGAGCGGCGGCTACATCGCCGACTCCAAGGCAGGGGCCGTCATCAACGGCTCGCAGCAGCAGTGGCTGACCCGTAACAGCGAGATCGGCAGCTGGTCCAACGGCGTCTGGAACGCGGTCTTCGCCGGCGTCGAGGGTGCCCCGACCGACGAGTCCTTCCCGGTCCCGCCGTACACGACGCTCGATACGAACCCGCTGAGCCGTGAGAAGCCGTTCCTCTACATCGACGAGGACGGCACCTACACCGTGCGCGTCCCGGCCGCCACGACCGACAGCCGAGGCGTCACCTGGGACGACGGGATGACGCCGGGCCGCTCGATCCCGATCACCGACTTCTTCATCGCCAAGCCGTCGGACTCGTTGAAGGACATCAACCACGCGCTGGCGCGCGGGCGCCACCTGCTGCTCACGCCAGGCGTGTACGACATCGCGAAGAGCATTGCCGTCAAGCGCGCCGACACGGTCGTTCTCGGCCTCGGTCACGCGACGCTCACCGCCGTCGACGGCGCCATCCCGCTGACTGTCGCCGATGTACCGGGCGTCATCATCGCCGGCGTCACGATCGACGCCGGCGAGGTCAACTCGCCGGCACTGCTCCGCGTCGGCAAGGAGCACGGCAAGCACGGCGTGTCGAAGCGCGACCGCGGCAACCCCACGACCCTGAACGACGTGTACTTCCGCATCGGCGGGCCGCACGTCGGCAAGGCCGACGTCAGTCTCGAGGTCAACAGCGACAACGTGCTGATCGACCACATCTGGGCGTGGCGAGCAGACCACGGTGTGCCGGGGTCGTTCGGCTGGGACGTCAACACCGCCCGCAACGGCGTCATCATCAACGGCGACGACGTGACCGCCACGGGCCTCTTCGTCGAGCACTATCAGGAGTACAACGTCATTTGGAACGGCGAGAACGGCCGCACCGTGTTCTTCCAGAACGAGTTGCCGTACGACCCGCCGAACCAGGCCGCGTGGCAGCACGACGGCGTGCTGGGCTGGGCGGCGTACAAGGTGGCCGACGACGTCCGGACCCACGAGCTGTGGGGCGGTGGTGCGTACATCTTCACCAACGTCGACCCGACGATCCACGCCACGCGCGGCTTCGAGGTGCCGGTCACGCCGGGCGTGTCGTTGCACCACATCATGACGGTCAACCTCAGCGCCGGCACGATCGACCACGTCGTCAACGACACCGGCGCACCGGTCGACAACAGCAACACCGGCCAGCCGAGCTTCGTGGTCGAGTTCCCGTGACCCTGTGGTCCAGTCGAGGTAGTCCGGTCGAGCCGCCGGTCAGACGACGAACGGCGGATAGGTGACGTCGAGACCGGCAGCGGCCTTGGCCAGTTCGACCCGGTGTTTCGGGGCGAACAGCAGGTGTTGGCGGGCCGCCTGCACGTCCGCCAACGCACGGAGCAGTGTGCTCGGCCGGTAGGCCGCCGCGCCGCCGCCGAGTTGGTGCGCCGTCGAGGTGACGTCGACCGCGACGTCGCAGGCCTGTATCGCGGCCAGGCTGATCCGAGCCTGCAGGGTTCGTCCGATGGGCTCGTGCGCCTCGGCCAGGTCCTCGGCCTGCCGTACGAGGTCACGCAGGCCTGTCGTGGCCCCGCGCAGGCGGGTGTCCGCATCGCCATACGAGGCCAGCGCGACCGGATCGTCGGCAAGATTCCCACGTCTCGCCTGGCGGCCCTCGCGGACCTGCCGCGCGATCTCGTCGAGCGCGCCCCACGCGATCCCGAGGGGGAGCGTGGCCAGGATGGGTAAGAAGACAGAGTGCGGGGTCAACCGCCACAAGGTCCCGGTCGCCCATGGGGTGTCTGCGAACGTGCAGCAGTGATCGGGGTCGACAACGACGTCGTCAGCGACGACATCGTGGCTTCCTGTTCCTCGCAGCCCATCGCTGTCCCAGGTTTCCTCGATCTGCAGCTCCGAGACGGGGACCCACACGATCGTCGGTGGGCCGGCCGGGCCGTGTCCGTCGGACAGCGCTCCCAGTCCGATCCAGGCGCTGTGCAGGCAGTTGCTCACGAACGGCCACCGCCCGCTGAGTCGCAGGGTCCCGTCGACATCGACGAGCGTTCCGGCGGGAGCGAACATCGTCGCGTTTCCCTGGTCGGGGTCGGCGAAGACCCGTCGTGCGCCGGCCTCCGGGATGTACCCGGCGAGGAGGTTGCTGCCCGAGCCGAGCGCTGCGCACCAGCCGGTGCTGCCGTCGGCGGCCGCCAGCTCCTCGGCGACGTCGAGGACATCGAGCACTGACGCCTGATAACCGCCGAGCTCCGTCGGCAAAACGAGTCGATTGATGCCGGTGGAGCGCAGGCGCTCGACGAGGTCGTCGGGGAGGCGCCGCTCGCGCTGGATCGCATCCGTGTCACGGGGAACGGACGACGCCACGTCACGGACCGCCTGTCTGACATGTGCGACGTCGTCGACCGTGAGGCGAGACACCACATCGTCTGCTTCGTCGGCGCTCATCTGCCCAAGTGTGTGGCCGACGGCACGCACAAACCACCCCAGATTCCTGGGTGACCGCGAGGGATGCGTGGGTATGGTCGCTTTGTGGCAGTCGCGACCGCTGTGCGTGAACGGGTCCGCGGCGACCTCGTCCGGCTCGTTCACCAGGGCGTCGAGCTGGAGGACTTCTCGCGCGGCGTCACCCGGATCCTCGGGCGGGCAGTTCCGTTCGACGGCATGTGCCTGTTGACGTTCGACCCGGCGACGCTCCTGCCGACCGGTGAGATCGCCGAGAACGCGCTCCCCCTCGGGACCCGGGAGCGGCTCGTCGAGATCGAGCTTCGGGAACCCGACTTCAACAAGTTCACTGCCCTCGCTCGCGGTCCACGACCGGCGGCCAGTCTGAGCGAAGTCACAGCAGGCGACCTCGACCGCAGCCTTCGCCAGCGCGAGCTCCGCCGACCCAACGGCTTCGCCGACGAGCTGCGCCTCGTCATGTCCGGCTCCACGGGAACATGGGGGGCGCTCACCTTGCAGCGCGAGGCCAACCGCCCCCACTTCACGCCGACCGAAGTGCGCTTCGTCGCGTCGCTGGCCGGGCCGCTGGCGGACGGCGTGCGGAGGGCCACGATGATCGGCGACGCGCCAGCCGACAACGACGATGATGACCCCGGGCTCCTCGTGCTGGCAGCCGACAACACCGTCGAGATGGCCAACCGCGCCGCCGACCGCTGGCTCGGCGAGCTCGGTGCAGACGATTCCGCCGACGCGCCACTTCCAGTCGCGGTGCGGACCGTGGCCAGCCGCACCCGGCGGGTCGCCGCTGGCGAAAGTGACGGCGTCGCCAGCGCCCGTGTTCACACAGCGGGCGGGCGCTGGGTCATCGTCCGCGGTTCGGTGCTCAGCGACGGGCCTGACCCAAAGATCGGCCTGCTGCTGGAAGCCGCTCGCCCACCCGAGCTCGCCCCCCTGATCGCCGATGCGTACAGCTTCACCGAACGCGAGCGACAGGTCACCGAGCTCGTCGCCCAGGGCTTCTCCACGAGCGAGATCGCGTCGCGAATGCACCTTTCGGCCTACACCGTGCAGGACCACCTCAAGACGATCTTCGAGAAGTCCGGCACCGGGTCACGCGGCGAGCTCGTGGCGCGAATCTTCTTCGACCATTACGTGCCACGGCTGACCCCCCCAGAACGGGTCACGTCGCGGGAGCAGAAGAGGGGATGGTGATGAGGCTCACAGTCTCGGCGGCGATCCACGCTCGGTGGGGCCATCGGGTCGACGGGCTGATCCACACTCACGCGTGGACGCTCGAGGCGACGATCGAGGGCGAGCCCGACGCCGACAAGGTGTTCCCCGTCGACGACCTCGAGGCCCTGCTGACCACGACGGTCGAGAAGTGGCACGGTTACTACCTCACGCACGAGGACGTCGGAACCTGGAAGGGTCTCGAACCCTTGCTCTGGGACCGCGAGCCCACCGTGGAAGAGATCGCCCGGCGCGTGTGGACCGAACTCGCCCCGCAACTCGCCGGGCTGACCGAGGTGGCCGTGATCGAGTCGACCGAGTTCGACCGCAGCCGCACCGTTCGCCTGTCGCGCTGACCGCCTCGTTGCCGAACGCGGCGAGGCGTCAACGAGCGTTGGAGAGGGTGTGGGCGAGGGGAATCATGTCGAGGTCGGTGTCGGGGCCGACGATGTAGTTGCCGGCGATCACCGTGTGCAGCGCGTCGGCCTCATCGAACGCAACGCCCACGGGATCCTCGCCGTCCGCGACGGCGCGCACCTGCTCCTTGAACAGGCGGCGAACCATCGACACACCGCGATCCGACGAGGCCAAGTGTTCCTCGGAGTGACGGGTGATCGGGCCCTGACCGACCTGGGTCTCGTAGTCGCCCGGGTACAGCTGGTGCTCGTCGTCGGTCAGCTCGAACCAGCTCTTGTCACCGGCGTACACGGGCAGCCCCTGGGGCGGCACGTCGATGGGCTTGCGCACCATCGCGTAGACGCGGGTGTTGGTGGCGTCGATCGGCAGCGCCCACGACATGTTGTTGGTGGGGCCCAGCACGGTGAGCGTCGGCGTGGGCACGATCCGGATCGTCGGCGCGCGGGTCTCGGTGACCCGGTGCAGCGTCGTGCCGTCGGGCAGCACGCGGTCCTGGGTAGCAGTGACACCCCACTCGTGACGCTGCCACTCGACGTGTGGCCAGATCTCGAGCTGCGGATCGAACTGGTGCCCGCTGATCGCGTTGTGCAGGATGAACACGTGGTACGGGTCCATGGTGTTCTCGTGGGTCTGGAACCAGTTGCACGGTGCATCGCTCGGACCGCCGAATGCGAAGTGGTCGATGATGACCACTTCCTCGTCGTCGCCGAGGTTCTCGAAGATGTCGTAGCGCGGGAACACCGGCTGCTTGTCGGCCGGTCCGAGATAGCCGAAGATCAATCCGTGGTATTCGACGACGGGGTACCACGGCTGGCGGTACGAGGATTTGTTGCGACCCCGGTCGGGTTCGCACGGCTGGTCGAGGCAGTGCCCGTCGGCGGCGAACAGCCAGCCGTGGTACGGGCAGCGGATCCCGGCGTCTTCGACCTTGCCGAAGAACAAGCTCGTACCGCGGTGACAGCACCTTGGTACGAGGAGCCCGGGAGTGCCCGACGCGTCGCGGTAGAGAATCAGGTCTTCGCCCAGGATGCGCACCTCGCGCGGCACCGTGGTCGCCTCCGACGAGCGGGCGACCGGGTGCCAGTAGCGGCGCAGCAACTCGCCGGCCGGAGTTCCGCGCTCGACCTCCACCAGATCGGGATCCCAGGAGCCGGGCGTGTACCCGTACGCCCGCCCGTCGCTCGCTGTGTCGGTCGCCGTCGATGCTTCGGGCGGCTGCCTGCCGTTCGTCAGCTCGCTCGTCACCGCGCCAGTCTCCCAGACCCGCTGGACGTCACACTCACGGGCCCCGGGAGACAGGATGTCGGATCTCTACAGACCGATGGTCTCGTCGATGAACTCGTTGGTGAACATGTCCGCTCCCACGAGATCGTCGGGCACGTCGGCGCCGGCGGTCCGCATCAGCTCGAGCACGGTCTCGACGCGCGCCTCGTCGATGTTGCCCAACGTACCGTCGGGCCCGTTGCCGACGAGGCCGAGTTCGAGCTGCGTAGCGACTGAGTAGTCGGCAAGCCCCTGGTCGTACACCCAGAACGTATCGAACTGCTCGACGGCATCGATGATGATCGCGTTGGCCCGGTCAGGGGCGTTGACGTAGTCGATGGCAGCCTGCTGCGCGATCGGGATGAACGCTTCCCAGCAGGGTGCCATCGCTTCGACGTTCTCGGGAAGCACCGACAATGTCTGCGAGTAGATCGGGTAGCCGGCGTCGGCGAGCAACTGGAACGACGGCCGCTTGCCGTACTCCTCGAACACGAACTCATAGTTGTACGGCTCGGCCGAGGCGAAGCCCTGTTGAGCGATGTCGCGTGATTCGATGAATCGAGCCGGCGACCCGTCGTACGACGGGTCGACCTGTTCGGCCGACCAGATGCCTTGCGCGACGAACACGTCGGCGAACCCGAACCCGCCGAAGATGTTGACGATCACGCCTGCCTCTCCGAGGTCCTCGACGGTCTCGATGTCGGGGTAGGTGTCGGGGTCCCACATGATGATCTGCGGGTTGGTCTCCAGCGGCGCCATGATCGCGATCAGCGGTGTGTCGGCCCACGCCAACGCCTGGGCGTCGATGTTCGAGTAGGCGATGTGGATGCTGCTGTCGGTGTAGATCTGGGCACGCGGTGCGGCGAAGCCGATCGCCGGTCCACCCGAACGAACCTCGAGGTCGATGCCGGTGGGCTGGCCGCCTGCCACCATCGGGCCGCTCACGACCTTGTTGTCGACATCGACGGTGTAGCCCTCACCGATCATCTCGTACAGCCCGCCGTGTTCGGCTTCGGCGAACCAGTCGGTCTGGATCACGAGTGGCGACGGGCACACGTCGGCGAGGTCAGCGGCGCCGCCATCTGGTGCGTCGGTGGCGGGCGGCTCGGTCGCCTCGGGCGCACTGGTCGCCGCTGGAGCCGAGGTCTCCTCGGTGGCCGATGACTCCTCGGGAGCGGATGACTCCTCGGGCGCAGCTTCATCGTCGTCACCGCACGCGGCGGACGCCAGGACAAGGGCGAGCAGCGCCGCGGAGATCCGGGTCGAACGTGGTCGTGTCATGTCTCCTCCAGGAGGACTGGGTGGATGGTGATGATGGGTCGGAGCCTTCGAAGGGGCGAGATCACGTGCCCCCCGAAGTTGATTCGTGCCACTTGCCGATGACTCGTGTCTGCAGCCAGCCGAACGTCCAGAAGACGACGACGCCAAGCAGCGCGGTCATGATCACCGACGCCAGCAGCTGTTCCCCGTCGAGCTGGACCGCGTACTTCTTGAGCAGCTGGCCGATCCCGGCCTCTCCCTGGCCGAAGAAGAAGTCGCCGACCACGGCACCGATCACCGACAGCCCGGCCGAGATCCGAAGCCCAGCGAACACCGCGGGGAGGGCGGCCGGGAACATCAGCTTGCGGAGACGTGTGAGTCGGTTGGCGTGGTGGAGTGTGAACAGGTCGTGCATCCCCCGCTCGGCAGATTGCAGCCCGAACAGCGTGTTCACGATGATCGGGAAGATCGAGATGATCACGCACACGAACACACGGGATGTGCGCCCGTAGCCGAACCAGAAGCCGATGAGCGGGACGAGCGCCAGGATCGGGATCGCCTGCAACGTCACCATGTACGGGAAGATCGCTCGCTCTGCGACTTTGGCCTGGCTCATGACGATGGCAACGACGAACCCCAGGACGATCGAGATCACAAGCCCGATCAGCGCGACCCGCGTGCTCGACCACATCGCCTCGAGGATCTCGGAGAAGTTGTCCCACTCGAGGAAGCCGACCTTGATGACCTGGTGCGGCGGTCGCAGCAGGAACCGTCGTCGTTCCTCGAGCACGCCGTACGAGATGAAGTACCACACCCCGACGATGGCGACGCCGAGCACGACTGGCGGCAGGGAAATCGACGAAAGCTGGCGCCAGCGTCCCGGCCGCCGGGGCCCCGGCGTCGGGCCCTTCTCGCCCGCGCGCCCGCCGTCCACAGGGCCGGCTGTGGCGGAGTCGACGGGTTCTCGGGTGAAGCTCACGTGTGGGCACTTCGGAGGGTTTGGGAGACCTCGCCGCTGAGCGCGGCGAAGGCCGCATCGAACCGGAGCTCGGGTTGGCGTGGGTAGTCGAAGGGCACGGCGAACTCGGCCACGATCCGGCCAGGTCGCGACGACATGACGAGGACGCGAGAGCTCAAGAACACGGCCTCGCTGATCGAATGGGTGATGAACAGGGCGGCGAAGCCCTCCGACCCGAACAGGCGTTGGGTTTCCTCGTTGAGGTGCTCACGGGTGATCTCGTCGACGGCGCCGAACGGTTCGTCGAACAGGAACAGCGGTGGGCTGAGTGTCAGGGTGCGTGCCAACGAGCACCGCATCTTCATGCCGCCCGACAACGACTTGGGGTAGTGATCCTCGAAGCCGCCCAGACCGACCGTGTCGATCGCGCGCGTCGCGAGTTGTTGACGCTCGATCTTGGTGACGCCATGCAGCTCCGCCAACAGCTCGATGTTCTGCCGCACCGTTCGCCACGGGAGCAGTGTCGCGTCCTGGAACACGTAGCCGAGACGCTCGCGGTCGACCACCACGCGGCCGCGTGTCGGCTCGAGAAGGCCGGACGCGATCTTGAGCAGGGTCGACTTGCCGCAACCTGACGGACCGACGACTGCGACGAATTCCCCCTTGTCCACTGTGAAGGACACGTCGCTGATCGCCTCGGTGCCATCGGGGAAGATCATCCCGATTCGATCGAACGACAGGAAACCCGTTGTGGTGGTAGCCGCCATGTGACTCCCGTTCCGATGGCATGCGATCGCTGTCGTGGTGAGCCACACGCTGCAAGCTCGCCGTCCACACGGTACCGGTCGGCGGGGTGACGGCATGAACGCCGAAACACCTCGGGCGCATCCGTGCATGCGGCAACGCACAACACCCGGTTGATGCACACTGGGAAGGTGGCAGCGCCACCGACCATCGATGTCTCGCCGTTGCGCGTCGAGCCGGGCAGCGCCGCGGCCGCGGCATGCGCCGACGTCATCCATGCCGCCTGCATCGACACCGGCTTCTTCGTCGCCAGCGACCACGGCCTCGACGCGCCGCTGCGCGACGTGTTCGCCGCCGCCCACGCCCTGTTCGCGCTGCCGCAGACGGCCAAGGAGTCGATCGCGATGGCGGACCGGCGGGGCTTCGTACCGGCCCGGCAACACGCCATCGACCACACCCTGCACAGCGCGCCGATGGAGTACTACGACGTCGGCATGGGCGGCATCAACCGCTGGCCCGACCCGCACGATCTGCACGGGTTCGCCGACGTCGTCGTCGGCTACCAGACCGCGGCCCTGTCGACCGCGGCCGACTTGCTCCGGGCAGTCGCCGTGACGCTCGACCTGGAAGCGACGTTCTTCGCGGACCGGATGCTCGATCCACAGTGCTTCTTGCGGATGATGCACTACGAGCCGTCTCCACCCGGACCCGATGGTCACGCCCCGGTGCTCTCCGAACAGCACACCGATTACGGTCTGATCACGTTGCTCGCCACTGACGGAGTGGGCGGACTCGAGGTGCGTCCTCGCGACGGCGCATGGACACCTGTGCACGCTCCGCCGGGCAGCCTGATCGTGAACCTCGGCGACATGCTCGCCCGATGGACCAACGACCGCTTTGTCTCGACGCCTCACCAGGTGCGGGCCCCGGCGACGGACCACCGCTACTCGGTGCCGTTCTTCGTGAACCCCGATCCGGCGACCACGGTGGCGTGCCTGCCGTCGTGCGTGACAGCGGAGCGTCCGTGCCGGTATGCACCCGTCACGGCCGGTGAGTTCCTGGCCCAACGGATCGTCGACGGCGGCTACATGGCCGACACGCCGCAGCTGGGGCAGACCGGCGATCTGGCCGCTGAGCCCGAGGATTTTCCCCAGGCACGGAACTGGGCGTTCCGTCGGGACGGCAACTTCAGCTGATACACGCAACCCGGGTGGGTTCAGCTCCTCGAGGACCCTCCAGTTCCGGGCTCAGAACGCCGATGAGCTGACCAACCGAGCGAAAGAGGACGACAGCGACGCGGAACCGGGTCGCGTGGAGTCTCCTCTGCCTGGGTGCGGTGTCTGGTCTGGGCTACCTGACGCTGAGCGCGGGAACGATCGGGGCCGTCGGGTATCTGGTCGTGGGCGCGATCGGTGTCGCGATGTCCCCTGCTCCTGCTCGCCGCGTTGATCCGGGCCCGGCGAACCGCCGGGCTCGAACGATCCGCTGCCCGCGACCGATCTCGACGACGACCTGATCCCCGTCATCTGAAGCCGTGTGAGCCGTCGTGCTCAGCCGCCTGTGGTCGTCTGTGAGTTACCTGGTCCAGGATCGTCCGGTCCGGAATCTGGCGTACCTGGGACCTCGTCCGACGAGGGGACCAGGTTGGTGCCAGGCTCGACCGCGCCGGTGCCGCCGGACGGCGTTCCTGTTGGGACCGTGGTGACCGATCCGTCGGACTCGGTGCCGGGCGTCTCGGTCGGCGTGTCCGACGGCGGCCCGTCGTCGTCGCACGCGACCGACATCGTGGCAACGGCAAGCACAACTACACCGCGGAGCATGTGACGAGCTGACCTACGAGGCATGGACCGCCTTGATACCCGACACCCCGCCCCGCGAAACCGGCGTCCGCCTGACTCATCCGAACGGGTGAAGCCGCGGCGAGACACCCTACGATCGTGATGAGTAAGCGTTGCTCCGGACCTCGGCGGCGCGTCACGAACTGACGTTGCTGATCAGGAGATGCCGATGACGCTCATCGCTGGCGGGCACGACGCGGGTACGACCTCGTCTCGGTCGAGGCGTTGGGCGAGAGCATCAGGATTGCTCGTAGATGAGTGGCTGTTCGAGCGCGCGCCGCCCCCGGATCTCTCC
>DATMDV010000370.1:0-84949 GCA_035557475.1 Ilumatobacteraceae bacterium | reverse complement strand
AGCCGTTGGCCAGTGTGAACGCCAACTCCTCGGCGGCGGTCGATCCGGCCTCGCGGATGTGATACCCGGAGATCGAGATCGGATGCCACCGCGGCATCTCCGCCGCCGTGAACGTGATCGTGTCGCGCACCAACCGCATCGACGGTCGGGGTGGGAACACGAACTCCTTCTGCGCCTGATACTCCTTCAAGATGTCGTTCTGCAGCGTGCCACCGAGCGCGGCGCGCGGCACGCCGGCCTTCTCGGCCTGGGCGACGAACATCGCGAAGATCACCGCGGCGGGCGAGTTGATCGTCATCGACGTCGTGATCGACGCCAGATCGATGCCGGCGTAGAGATCCTCCATGTCGGCCAACGAATCGATCGCCACCCCACAACGCCCGACCTCACCGAGCGCCATCTCGTCGTCGGAATCGATCCCCAACAACGTCGGCATGTCGAACGCCGTCGACAACCCATCACCACCAGAACGGATGATCTCCTTGAACCGCCAGTTGGTGTCGTCCGCGGTGCCGAAACCGGCGAACATCCGCATCGTCCACAACTTCGACCGATACATCGACGCGTACGGCCCGCGTGTGTACGGGAACTGACCCGGGAACTCGCCGTCGTCAGGGCCGTACACCGGCTCCAACGGGATCCCCGACATCGTCGCGAAATCGGCGTCACGATGTGTCGACGCCTCGAACGCCTCCAGCCAACGCTGCCTGTTCGTCGTCATGTGCCGATGATACTGGCGACCGTCGCCGGCGACCCTGGCTGCGCACCGGTCGGGTAGACAGTCCGCCCCAGCAGTTTGTGTCACCGCAACCGGCGAAGATCGCCGATGTCGGTGACACAAACCGGGGAATCGGGCCGTCAGTCAGTCGTCGAGGCGCCGGACGCGTTCCCACGTGAGGGTGCCGTCGTCGCCGAGCTCGAGGACTGTGGCGCCGACGAGGCCGTCGGGGACGAGCCGGTACGTGTCGCCCGCGTGGACGATCGAGTACCACGTCGACGGGCAGCCGACGAGCGCGATGTCGCCGGCGGACCGCTCGAACGCCTCGTGGAGGTGTCCGCTCACGATGCCGCGGACATGAGGACGGGCCGCACACGCCTCGATCAGCTCGGTCGAGCCGGCGAGGTGAAACATCTCGAGCGTGCTGGGGGATGCCGGAGGGTGGTGCAAGGCGATCAGCGTTGGTCGTGCGTCGACGGCGTCGAGACGGGTACGCAACGCCTCGACATCGACCGCCCCGTCGTCGTGACCCGGGATCACCGTGTCAACCGTGATGATTCGCCAGCTGCCGACCTCGGCGCTGCCGATGGGTCCGAACACCTCGGCGACCGATTCGGGGAGGTCGTGGTTGCCAGGCGTCGCGAGGATTGGTGCATCGAGGTGCTCCACCAGCATGCGCAGCCGGCGGCACGCTGCGACCGACCCGTCGTCGGTGAGGTCGCCGGTCAGCAGCACGAGATCGGGTCGGCGATCACCGAGCGCCGCCACCGTGCGGCGCACTCCAGCGTCGGGACTGGTCGTGTCATCGGAGCTGGGCTCGCTCTGGACGAGATGCGTGTCTGACAGCTGGAGAACCATGACCATCACGCAAGTGTGCACCGTTCGTGGAGCGGCGCGATGGGACGAATGGCCCTACCTGCGTCGGCACCGCGTCCGTACCGTCGAACGCATCGGGAACATCCCAGTGCACCACAACAGGTGAGGAGATTCGAGATGCGCGCAGTCGTCTATCACGGTCCAGGTCAGAAGTCGTGGGAGGAAGTGCCGAAGCCGAAGTTGATCGACGACACCGACGCTGTCGTCCGGGTCGACGCGGTGACGATCTGCGGCACCGATCTGCACATCCTCAAGGGCGATGTCCCGGCAGTCACGCCCGGACGGATCCTCGGCCACGAGGCGGTCGGCACGATCGAGTCCGTCGGATCGGGCGTCAAGACGCGCAAGCCCGGCGATCGCGTGCTGGTGTCGTGCATCAGCGCCTGCGGTGCTTGCCGCTACTGCCGCGAGGGTGTGTACGGGCAGTGCCTCGGTGGCGGTGGCTGGATCCTGGGTCACAAGATCGACGGCACGCAGGCCGAGTACGTACGAGTGCCGTTCGCTGACACGTCGACCTACCTCGCGCCGGACGGTGTGAGTGATGAGCAGCTGTTGATGCTCGCCGACATCCTCCCGACTGGCTATGAGGTCGGCGTCCTCAACGGCCAGGTCCGGCCAGGCGACGTCGTCGCCGTCGTCGGCGCCGGGCCGATCGGGTTGTCGGCGATCATGGGCGCCAAGCTCTTCAATCCGAGCCACATCGTCGCGATCGACCTCGCCGACAGCCGGCTCGAGGCGGCCAAGCAGTTCGGCGCCGACGTGACCGTCAACAATGGGCGCGAGGATCCGATGGAGGTCGTGCGCAGCCTGACCGGTGGGCTCGGTGCCGATGTCACGATCGAGGCCGTCGGCGTGCCGGCGACGTTCGAGCTCGCCGCCGCCCTGGCCCGGCCCGGCGGTCACATTGCGAACATCGGGGTCCACGGTGAACCTGTCACGCTGCACCTCGAGGAGCTGTGGATCAAGAACGTGACGATCACCACCGGACTCGTCGACACCTCTTCCACGCCGACGCTGCTGCGTCTCGCACAGAACCGGCAGGTCGACGTCGACAAGTTCGTCACCCACCACTTCCTCCTCGACCAGTTCGAAGAGGCCTACGACGTCTTCGCCCGGGCGGGCGAGACAGGTGCGCTCAAGGTCGTCCTCACCAGGCCCTGAGTCTCTCAAATGCCAGGCCGTGAGAGTGGGGCTCAACCCAACGGCCGTCGGGGCGTCTCACCGTCAACGTCCCGACGGCGGGATCATCCCGGTCGACAGGTTTGCTTCTGACGAGGTTGCTGCGCTGTACACCGAACTCGAGTCCGAGCAACCCGGCCGCTTCGTGGTCGGGCTTGGTGGTGCGCACGGCCCGGATCCGCTCACCACCTTGAACACCTACCTCGACCGAGCCCGCAAGATCGCGCGCGGGCCACTCGGCTTCTTCGCCCAGGTGCCCGCGTACCAGGCGAGCTTCAAGCGCATGGGCTTCGACGCCGAGGATGTCGCCACGCTCGCAGACCCACTTGTCGACGCGCTCGTCGTGTGGGGCGGCAGTGACACGATCAGGAACCGCCAGCACGAGCTGCAACAGGCGGGCGCAGACCACGTCGCCATCAGCATCGTGTCGGCATCCCCGGCGCCGACCTTCGAGGAGTGGCGCGAGGTGGCCGACGTGCTCGTCGGCGGTAGAACACCGCCGTGAGCCGAACGCGAAGCCAGTACCTGCTGTCATGTGTGTCGGATGCGTTGGTGTCGGTCGCGACTGCGCCTTCGCCGTTCTCGATTCGTCCGGTCGAGCGTGCGGACAGCGATTCGCTGGCGTCGATGCTGTTGGCTGCCTACCGGGGCACCGTCGACGACGAGGGCGAAGGTGACGACGAGGCACGAGCCGCGATCGACGAGTACTTCGAACGGATGGAGTGGCAGCACTCCGTCGTGTTGGAGGTCGACGAGCAGCTCGTCACGATGTCGTTCGTCGTCATCGTCGACAGCCGCCACTACATCGATCCGGTCGCCACGATCGCGGCGTTCAAAGGTCGTGGATGCGGACGGACCGCCGTCCTTGCCTCCCTTCGCTCATTGGACGGCGCAGGAGTACAGGAGGTGGGCCGTGATCACCGATGGCAACACCCCCTCGGAGCGACTGTTCGCCGGGTTCGGGTTCGTGCGAGTGGGGAGCTGGGGCACGACGGCGTCCACCTGAATCGTGACGAACGCACCTGGTTACGGTGCGCCGATGGCCGAGAGCGCGATCGTCGTGGTGGATGGTCCCAATGACGCCGGCGTCGCGACGTTGACCATCAACCGCCCAGGGAAGAAGAACGCGCTCTCGATCGCCGTGCGCGACGCGATGTCCGATCAGCTGGATCGGTTGACCGCGGATGCCGGTCTGAAGGTACTGGTGCTCACGGGAAGTGGGTCATGCTTCTCTGCTGGGTTCGACCTCGACGAGTTCGCCGTCGACGACCCCGGCATTCAGGACCGACTCTGGGCGTCGAGCGATCGCTTCCATCACACGCTGCTGCGGTTCCCGTTGCCGACCATCGCGGCCGTGAACGGCGCCGCACTCGCCGGCGGGTTCGACCTCGCCCTGCTGTGTGATATCCGCGTCGCCGGTGCGTCGGCGTTCTTCGGACATCCCGAACAGGCCTTCGGCGATGTGATCTACGGATTGCTCCACGATCTCGTCGGCGGAGCAGTCGCACGAGACCTGTGCTTGACCGGGCGTCGGATCGACGCCGCCGAAGCGATGCGGATGGGCATCGTGCGAGACGTCGTCGCTGACGATTACCTGCTCGGCGCCGTGTCGCGGATCGCGGACGAGATCGTTCGAGCACCTCGATCGGCGCTGATCCGCACCAAGGCCAAAGCGATCGCTCGGTGCGGAATTGCCGCCGGCCTCCCGACGCTCGACTTCTGACGCCGGCTCGACAGCGCGCCGCGCTCATCCCGGGCGATCGCTCAGGAGCGCTCGGCTTCGAAGTTGACTACGACGTTCACCAGGTTGGTACCGAGGCTCGAGCCGCCATCCCCGGCGCCGGTCAGAGTGCCCGTCGCGCGGTCGTCGGACGCGGTGAGCGTGATCGAGTCGGTCACCGCGAAGTAGTCGGGGAACTCGAACCCGGTCTGCGTCCGCTTGCCGGCGATGGTGAGCGGAGTGGTCAGGGTGCCGACGTCTGGACCACCGCATGATCCCGTCACGGTGTGGACGATCTCCATGGTCGCCGCTCCATCGGGGGCCACCGTGATCGTGAACGTTCCGTCGAGTGTTCCGCTCCGCTGTCCGAGGACGTTGCAGTCCCAGGTCAGGGTGCCGGCGTAGGAGCCGGTCCAGACCTCGCCCGTCGTGAACACGACGCACCCTCGACCCTCGTGGTCGTCGAACGTGGTGGCGACGGCGCAGATCTCGATCACCGGCGGCAGCGGATCGGGCACGACGTACTCACTCTCGAGGAGCGCGAAGAAGCGGCCTGCGTCGCACGCGATCGGCTCGGTGCTGCCCGTTGCGTTGCCCGTCGTGCCGATCTGCTGGCCGAGCGCGAATAGCTCGAGCGTTTCGATGCCGAGCGCGGGTGCGATCTGCATTCCGAGCGCTCGCAGTGCGATCGATTGTCCAGGCTCGACGAGAGAGCCGGCCGGCGGGATCGAGTCCACCTCGGCGAGCACACCCGGGCCCCGGTCGGGAAGGACCAAGTCCTCGGAGACGACCTCACCGTCGATCGAGGCGTCGAAGTGCACGACCGTCCCCGGCATGTCCGACCCGCCCGGAAGATCGCACACATCGACGTTGGGGGTGCCGCCCGAGCGGATCTCGAACTCCGAGACGTCACCCGAGAACAAGGTGGCCGGTGGCCCGCTGACCGCGGCGGTGATCTTCAGCGTCGTGCAGATCCCCGCCCAATCGGCCCACGCGTAGACAGACGTGATCGGCGAGGTGTGGGCCGTGATCTCGCGAGGCGCGCACGGGCCAGGCGGAGGTTCGGGGCCGAGTGGGGTCCCGCGCTCGCCGGTCCAGTCGTAGTCGTCGTCTGATGGCGGTTCGGGCGCGGGGGCCGACCGGGTCGGGAGGCCCATCCTCAGGCCATCCGCGGATGAGCTCGCCGGCTCCGCTTCGCGGACCACCCACGGCGTCATCGTCTGGTGTTCGCCGAGGGTCGCGACCACCTGGTAGAAACCCGGCGCCAAGCCGCCCGGCGCGGCGCCGCGGGACACAGCGAGTCCTCTCGGACCGACCGGGATCTCGTGCGTGAACAGCGGCACGCGCTCATCGATGCCAACCCGGAACCACTCGACGAGGAGCGTCGCACTGTCGGGCACGTCCGCCCCGAGCGCGACCACGGCCGCGACGGCGACGTCGTCGGTGCTGAACGCGAGTCGGGGGTCGATGATCACGCCGTCGCTGTCGAGCCCGGACGCGAGCCAGATACCACCGAGCGGCCAGTCGGGCTGGAGCGGGAGGGCGGACTCGGCGCTTGTTGCGGCCGACGTCGGGACATCCGACGACGGCGCGGCCGACGACGGGGAATCCGACGACGGCGCGGCCGACGACGTTGCCGTGGTGGCCGGCGCGGTCGTGGACGGACCGGCGTCCGAACCGTCTTGGTCGCCGCCGCCGGAACAGGAAGCGACGACGAGCACGACGGCGTTCAACGCTGGAACACACCTTCGAGCGAAGTGGGTTCTCATCTGGCACCTCCCGCTACGGGCCGGACGAGAGCCTATTTCGCTCGCCGCGACTGCCCGTCAACTTCGGCGGCGGCGGGAGATTCGGCGCTCGGCCGAGTCAGCTACTGGGGTGGTAGGTGCCGAAGCACCAGACGTTGCCTTCGTGATCCTTGGCC
Organism: Ilumatobacteraceae bacterium; assembly: GCA_035557475.1. Taxonomy (GTDB): domain Bacteria; phylum Actinomycetota; class Acidimicrobiia; order Acidimicrobiales; family Ilumatobacteraceae; genus JALOLG01. The sequence goes on along the minus strand of DATMDV010000370.1, from coordinate 78,532 downwards.
ACGAAGTCCCGGGAGCCGTACTCCTGGTCGGTCGGCGCCATGAGGATCTCGGCACCGGCGGCGAGCGCTCGTTCGTGCATGCTGTCGACCTCGTCGAGCGAGATGTAGACGACGGCCGGGCCGGTGTCGAACATCGAGCCCTCGGTGTGCGGACCGAGCCCGAGCGGAGCTCCGTTCAACGAGAGCTCGACGTACTGAATGGAACCGTCGTCGGCCTTGTGCGTCGCGTGTTGCACGAAGCCGAACGAGTCGACGAGGAAACGGGCACCGGCGTCGAGGTCGCGGTAGTGGACGACGGGATTGATGGTGGTGGGCATGTTCTGTTCATCGCTCCGGACGCCGGATCTCCGACGGGCGGGCCGCGAGGAATTGCGTGCTAGACCCTGGGCGTTCCTGAGCGTTGCCGACCTGGGAGGTGGTAGGTGAAGGTCTCGTGTGCGTTCCCGACGACGGCTTCGTCGCCGGAGGACATCCGGCTCGCGGAGGAGATCGGATACGAGCGGGCGTGGCTGTACGACACGCCGCAGCAGAGCCCCGACGTGTGGATGTCGTTGGCATTGGCCGCCGAGCGGACGTCGCGCATCGGGCTCGGCCCGGGCGTCCTCATCCCGAGCCTGCGCCATCCGATGACGAACGCGGCGGCGACGGCGACGCTCGCCGGCTTGGCCCCGGGGCGGGTGGTGGTGTCGTTCGGCACCGGGTTCACCGGCCGGCGGGCGATGGGCTACCGGGCGATCCCGTGGTCGTACATGACCGCCTACATCGACGCCTACTGCGGCCTGTTGCGCGGCGAGGTCGTCGAGTGGGAGGGCGCCCGGATGCAGATGCTGCACCCCGACGGCAGCGCCCCGGCCCGCCCGGTCGACGTGCCGATCCTGATCGGCGCGCTCGGGCCGAAGGGCCGAGACGTGGCCGCGCACTACGACGGGGTGTTCGCCACGACGACCCTCGAGGGCCTCGAGTCCGGCGCCTTCGACTGGGTCGCCTACCTCTACTGGGGCACGGTGCTCGAGTCCGGCGAGGACGTCTCATCGGAGCGCGTGCTCGCCGCGGCCGGCCCGGGCGGCGCCCTCGCCTATCACGCCACCTACGAGCTGTACGGCCGCGACGCGGTGCCCAGCCTCCCTGGTGGCAAGGAGTGGCTGGCGGTGATCGACGAGCGGTCGGAGAATGAACGTCACCTCGGTGTGCACGTCGGCCACTGCATCCACGTCAACGAGGCCGACCGGGCAGCGTGGGCGGTCACGGGAGGCGCGCTGCTGCCGACGACGACGGTCACCGGCACCCCCGACGAGGTCAAAGCCCAGATCGACGACCTCGGCGGCAAGGGCGTCACCGAGGTCGTCTTCCAGCCGAGCGGGCCAGACACCCGCCGGGAACTGGAAGCGATGTTCGCCGCCGTCAGTGGCTGAACACCGAACGAATGCCGCGCGTCTCGCGCTGACAATGACGGAGATCACTGGCCAGCTGTTCCTGACGACCGACTGCGGGTTGCGCTACGTGCATCGCACGTTGGCCAGGGAGAAGATCACCAACCTCGGCCGGGGTGCGGGTGGTTCGCGACGAACTGTGACGAGCGACCCGGCGACCGGGCTGTGACGACGCCGCCCGGGCTGCGAGGCTGGTGACCGTGACGCACGACGCCGTGGTGATCGGAGCGGGACCCAACGGCTTCGCCGCGGCGATCACGTTGGCGCAGGCCGGCCGATCGGTCGTCGTGCTCGAGGCGGCCGACACGGTGGGCGGCGGTACGCGATCGGCGCCGCTGACGCTCCCGGGTTTCACGCACGACGTGTGCTCGGCGGTGCATCCGTTCGGGATCGTCTCGCCGTTCTTGTCGAGCATCCCGGCGGCCGACCACGGACTGCGCTGGTTGCATCCCGAGCTCGCCCTGGCCCATCCGATCGACGGACGCCCGGCGGCGGTGTTGCACCACTCGGTAACGGAAACCGCCGATCAGTTCGAGCACGGCCGGCGGCGCTATCGGCGACTGCTCGGTCCGATCGTCGACCGGTGGGAGTCGATCGTCGAATCGGTGCTGCAGCCGGTGCTGTCGCCGCCCCGACACCCGATTGCGCTGGGAAGGTTCGGGCTGCGTGCGCTGCCGCCCGCCACGCTCGTCGGCAGGTACCTCGGCGACGAGTCGGCGAGCGCGATGTTCGCCGGATGCGCGGCGCACGCGTTCCTTCCACTCTCGCACCCGCTGACCGCGTCGTTCGGGGCGGTCCTGTTGGCGAGCGGACACACGGCGGGCTGGCCGTTCGCCGCCGGCGGGTCACAGGCCATCGCCGATTCGATGGCGGCGTACCTGCGATCACTCGGTGGTGAGATCCGAACCGCGACGAAGGTGACCTCGCTCACCGAGGTCCCAGCGCACCGCGTCGTCTTGTTCGACACCGATCCGCACCAACTCGCATCGATCGCCAGTCGTGGGCTGCCGAGTCGGTACCGGCGCCGGTTGACCCGCTACCGGTCAGGCCCGGCAGCGTGGAAGGTCGACTACGCGCTCGACGGTCCGGTGCCGTGGAGCGACGAGGCATGCCGTCGGGCCGGCACGGTGCACATCGGCGGCACTCTTGCCGAGATCGCCGCCGCCGAAGCCGACGTCGACCGCGGTCGGATGCCCGAGCGCCCCTTCGTGCTGGCCGTGCAGCAGAGCCTCGTCGACCCGTCGCGGGCGCCGGCGGGCAAGCACACGTTGTGGACGTACGCGCACGTGCCGAACGGCTACGGCGGCGACGCGACGGACGCGTTGGAGCGTCAGATCGAACGCTTCGCCCCCGGTTTCCGTGATCTCGTCCTGGCCCGCAACGTGATCACGCCGAGCGGGTTCGAGGCGTACAACTCGAACAATCGCGGCGGCGACATCGCCGGTGGCTCGCACCGCGGCACACAACTGGTGTTCCGACCGACCCGGGCGCTGCGTTCCTACCGCACCCCGAACCCGGCCCTCTGGCTGTGCTCGGCATCGACCCCGCCGGGCGGTGGGGTGCACGGGATGTGCGGCCACAACGCGGCGCGCGCAGTCTTGCGCGGACCGCTGGCGTGATGCGCTGACGCCGCGTCGACGGTCTCAGCCGTGCGGCAGCTCGTGCGGTTCGATCGTCGCGACCACCTCGGCTCGCGCCGGGTGGTCGTGAAGGATGTGGTCCTTGATCTCGTTGTGGTACGTGAACCGGAGGTCGCAGTAGGGACACTGATGAGTGAGATCCTCCATGCGTCGATCGTCTCGCTGGACCGGCCGCGACGCAAGGACCTTTACGCCGACCTTTACTCCACGGTGGTGGTGGCGACCGACCAGCGCAGCGGAACGACGTGCCGACGCTCGACCACGTGGTCGATGCTGAACTCGATCGTGCGCTCGATCCCGTCGTCGCGCATCGCAGGCTCGCGTCGCACAACGACGGAGCCGGTCAGGTGGAGCACGGCGCCGATGTCCCAGTCGACGAACAACAGACCAGCGGTCGGCTCGGCGCTGAGGTTGCCGAGCGTCAGGAACATGTTGTTGCCGGGATAGTCGGGGAACTCGAGGCGTCCCGGTGCCGTGACGGAGACGAACCCGGGCGGACCGCCACGGTGGGACGCATCGGAGTTCCCGGTCTCGTCGGTGGTTGCGATGAAGAACGTGTCGGCCGAACGGATCCAGTCCTCCTGCGACTCAGTGAGCCGCTCGCCGCTGGCCGTGACGGCTGGCTCGTCATCCGGCTCGACGGCTGTCCAGGTGCGGCGGTGGATGTAGCGCGGACAGTTGCCGAGCGCTTCGTCGACCTCGATCCGCAAGCCGTCGACGCCGTCCACGACCGCAGGGCGGCAGCGGCCGTTCACGCGCAGCCGGCGCCGGCTGGCGAGCTCGATGCCGAGCAGCCCGACCATCGCATCGTGTTCGAGGAGCTCGGCCAGCGGATCGCCAGGCGTTGGCCGGGCGCCGATCGTCAACGCCGTTCCGTCGACATCCAAGAAGCCAGGTGGACCGGTGAGCAGTGTGCACCACACCGTCTGGTCGGCCCGCCGAGCACCGAGCACGATCCACGGTTGGGCGGCGAGGAATTGGGCGCCGGCCGGAGGCAGCGTCGAACGCGGTCCCATCAGACGAATCGGCCCATCGTCGGGGCGTGCGGGGTGGTCGTCATCGGAACTCCTCGGCGGCGTGGCGGGTCTAACCGGTAATTCACGTTATAGCGGTGAGAGTCTCACCTGTCAACCCGTCCAAGTCGGTTAGACTGCGATCTGGTGACGGCGACCGTGCAACCCCTCCCCGACGAACCGTTGGCGATCAGGCTGCTGAACACCACATGGTCGGGTGACACCGGCGAGGTCGACCTGCTCGACGAGCGAGCAGACCTGGCGCGATGGCTCGCCTCGGTGGATGTCGCAGCACGCGCAACCGAGGAGATGCGCGTCGCGTTGCGCGCGGCGCGATCCGTGATCGCCGCGTACGCCGCCGACCCCGACGAGACCGCGGCGCGGCAGGCACTCAACGCGCTGCTCGAGCAGGGCGCCATCACCCGGACACTCGGCGCCGGCGGCGAGGTCGTGCGATCCGTGACGGTCGACGAGTCGCGGCTCCCCGGCTGGATGGCGGCCGACGATCTGCTCGACATCATCACGAACCGGCCCGGTCGGATCCGCCAATGCGCCCACCCGCGGTGTGTGCTGTGGTTCCTCGACACGTCGCGCAACGCCAGCCGGCGGTGGTGCTCGATGGCCGGGTGCGGCAACCGGGCAAAGGCCCAACAGCACTATCGCCGCCACCGGCACTCGAACACCTGACCGTCAGGCAGAGTCAGCTGATGTTCGGACCGGTGTAGTCGACGAGGAACAACGTGGCGTCGTCCTTGCGCTTGTCGTCGCTGTGGGCGATGACGTTCATGCACAGTCGGCGAGCCGTCTCCGTCGCCGAAACACCGTCGAGCGTGGCTCTGACGAGGAGGTCGGCAAGTCGGTCGGAGCCGAACCGCTCACCTTCGGACGAAAGCGGCTCGGTGATGCCATCGGTGTAGAACAGGATCCGGTCACCACGTTGGAGCTGTTGCGTCGCGATCTCGACGACCGGACCGCCGAGGCCCATCGGGATCGACGGCCGGCACTGGAGCTCTCCGACGTAGCTGCCGTCGCGGACCAGCATCGGCAGCGGATGCCCGGCATTTATCCAGGTGAGGACGCCGCTCGCGAGGTCCAACGATGCGAGCTGCCCGGTGACGTAGAACGAGTGCCCGAACTGCTCGGCGATGATTCGATCCACCTGGCGATAGGCCGATTCCAGGGAGGCCTCCTCGCGACGCGAGTTGCGCAGGCCGTTGATCGCCGCGATCGACATCATCACGGCGGGCATGCCGCTACCCGTCGCGTCGACGATGGCGAACTCCAAACGGCCCGGATTGATCGCGTAGTCGAACGAATCGCCGCCGATGTCGTAGGCAGGCTCGAGGATGCCGCTCAACGCCACCTCGTCGGTGGAGCATGTCAGGGGTGGCAGGAGATCCCATTGCGCCTCGGCCGCGTCGGACAGCGGTTGGGCCCGACGGGTTCGGTGCCACACGTCGGTGTACCGGCGCTTGCTGACGATGATCAACACCAGCATGTTGACCACCACGACCAGGTTCGCGGGAGGCTCGCCCTTCCACTCGTGGTAGGTCAGCTCGAGCACGCCGATCCTCTCGCCGCCCTCCGACAGCGGCGCCCAGAGCGTCGTTGGATCCCGTCCCGACACGACGACCTCGCCCGTCGCGAACACACGTCCGGCGAGGGTCCCTTCGATGAGGTGCGGGTCGCCGACCGGGCCATGGCGATCGAGTGCCTGGAGACATCGAAGCGCATAGTCGGCCACGTAGACCCGGCCGCGCACGGCACCGAGAACCTCGGCTGCGACATCGATGACGTCCGAGATGGACCCGGGCGGTACCGCGCCGGCGATGTCGAGGAGCCGCGCAACGGCGTGCCCGACCGGTACCTCGTCGTTGCGGGTTCGCTCGTCGGAATCGGACTTCATGCTGCCTCGGCGTCGATAACGCTATGCCCGACCGGGTGATTTCACATGGCCGTCACGACGTCAGTTCCCCACGGCGCGGTGGATGTGACACGGTGGGGGAGGTGGAGATCGCGATCGGCTGCCGCTTGGGTTTCGACGTCGCCCATCCCACGCACGCGGTCGTGGTCGTGGAGCCACATCTCGATGAGGAGTGGCGGGTCAGCGGTGCGCGGTTCGCGACCGAGCCCGCGATCCCGACGTCGATCTATCTCGACGCGTTCGGCAACCGTTGCCGGCGGATGACGCTCCCCGTCGGCCCCCTCGAGCTGCAGTTCGACGCGACTGCCGACGCCACTGGGCAACCCGACGACGTCGACCTCACCGCCGAGGAGCGCGACCCGGCCGACCTGCCCGACGATGCGCTGGTGTTCTTGCTGCCGAGCCGTTACTGCCAGTCGGACCAGATCGGCACCTTCGCGTTCCAGCAGTTCGGCGCCGTGCCACCCGGGTGGTCGAGGGTGCAGGCCATCACGCAGTGGGTGCACGACCACGTCAGCTTCGACTACGGCGCGGCCTCGCCGTCGACCACCGCCGTCGACGTGCTCGCCGCCGAACACGGCGTGTGTCGCGACTTCGCCCACTTGGCGATCGCCCTCTGCCGCGCCCTGAACATCCCGACGCGGTACGTGTTCGGCTACCTCCCCGACATCGACGTGCCCGCCACCGGTTCGCCGATGGACTTCTGCGCCTGGATGGAGGTGTACCTCGGCACTCGCTGGTACACGTTCGATCCGCGCAACAACCAGCAACGCATCGGCCGTACCGTGATCGGGCGCGGCCGCGACGCCGCCGACGTGGCGATGGTCACCACGTTCGGTGGGGTGGAGCTCAAGACGATGACGGTCATCGCCGAACAGGTCGCCGTCCACCCTCACCAGTCGTGACCATCGAGCTCGACCGGTCGCGTCCCGGCGCGTGAGTCGGGTCATCGAGTCGATCTGCCCGAGCCGTTTGGGACCGCAGTTTCGTTGGCTGCTCGCGTCGTCGTGGATCACCAACATCGGTGACGGCATCGCGATCGCGGCCGCGCCCCTGCTGGTCGCGTCGCAGACCCGTGATCCACTGCTCGTGGCGGCGGCGGTGTTCCTCCAGGGCCTGCCGTGGCTCCTGTTCGGGCTGTACGCGGGTGTCGTCGCGGACCGGCACGATCGACGGCTCATCGTCGTCACCGTCGACGTGGTCCGCGGATGCGTGCTTGCGTTCCTCGCGCTGACGATCGTGACCGGGACGGTCAACGTCGGTCTCGTCCTGGCTGCGATGTTCGTCCTCGGCACGGCGGAGACGTTCGCCGACACCACCACGAGCACACTGCTGCCGATGCTCGTCGACTCGGCCGATCTCGGGGTGGGGAACGCCCGGCTGATGGTCGGTCAGATCACTGCCAATCAGCTCGCCGGACCACCGATCGGTGCCGGTCTGTTCGCGATCGGAACGGCCTGGCCGTTCGCGACGCAGGCGACGTGCATGGCGTTCGGCGCTGTCCTCGTCTCGCGGATCTCTGCTGCGAAGCCGCCGCGCCAGCCGGCGACGGTCCGGACCCGACATCAGATCGCCGACGGTGTGCGATGGTTGTGGAACCACCGACCGGTGCGAACGTTGACGATCACGATCGTGGCGTTCAACGTGACGTTCGGGGCGGCGTGGTCCGTGCTCGTCCTCTACGCCACCGAGCGGCTCGGCCTCGGCCCGCTCGGGTTCGGACTGATCACCACAGCTGGTGCAGTGGGTGGCGTGCTCGGTTCGTGGTTCTACGGGGCGATCGAGCGGCGCATCAGCCTGGCCGACATCATGCGCATCGGTCTCGTCATCGAGACGTTCACCCACCTGACGCTCGCCCTCACCACCGTCCCCGTGGTGGCGCTGGTTGTGTTCTTCATCTTCGGCGCGCATGCCGCGATCTGGGGGACGACCGCGTCGAGCATCCGCCACCGATCGGTTCCGACCGGGTTTCAGGGTCGGGTCGGCAGCGTCTACATGATTGGTGTCCAAGGCGGCATCGTCGTCGGCTCGGCGGTCGGCGGGATCGTTGCCCGGCTGTGGGGTGTCACCGGACCCTTCTGGTTCGCATTCGTCGGATCGGCGCTGATCCTTGCGGCGATCTGGCGGGAGCTCGCCAACATCGCCCACATCGAGTGAACGGCTCGGGTTTCGCCTCCATCTCAGTGCGGCAGCCCGTTGCGGGCGAGGGCGGCGTTGCTCCACGCGCGCTCGCCGGTGACCTCGCGACCGAACCAGCTCGGTGGCGCGAAGGACACCGCGTCATCCTCGGAGTCGAACTCAACCTCGGCGGTGCACAGGCCGGCGAGCGGACCGGCGTAGACGTCGACGTCGGCGACGTGATCACCGAGGTCGTGGTGTGCCACGCGATGGCGGGTCTTCTCGATCCGGCGTCCAGCGGTGTGCGACCACAACGCGCCCGCCTCATGTCGCGCGATCCGCACTTCGACCTCGGTGCGGCTCAGGCCGGCGCCGGCCTTGATGGTGAGCATCGCGGCCCGTTCGGTGATCCGCAGGCGGACGGTGACATCGCCTTCCTCGGCGAGATAGCCCTGGCGGAGCAGCTCACCGGGTCCGAGCACGTCGTCCCCGGGAGTCTCGGCGAGCACGAATTTGCGTTCGATCTCGATCGTCATCGTCGAAGTATGGGGTGGGAGCGACGGTACGTTGAACGCTTCATGTCTGGCGCTGCAGTGACGTTCACCTCCCGCGAGCGTGATCCGGCGGATGCCATCTCCGCCCTCGCAGGACTGGGCTTCGTGGCGGAGCCGTCGCACACCGTGACTCGAACGTTGCTCGACTCCTTCGACGGCCGGCTGCACGCCGCCGGCCTTCGGCTGGAGCTGAACGAGGGGGCCGGACTGGATCTCATCCTGTCGGGCCTGGATGTGGTTCCCGCCCGCGTCCGCGTCGACTCGGTGCCGCGCTCCGCCGCCGATCTCGCACCGGGGCCGTTCCGGACGCGGCTGGCGGCAGTCCTCGACGTGCGGGCACTGTTCGCAGTGCTCCGCGTGACATCGACGCAGACCCGAGCCACGCTGCGTGACCGCGCCGCCAAGACCGTCGCGACCGCGAGCGTGCACGACGACGTACGTGTGTTGGATCGCGACGGCGTGGCGGGTGTGCCCCGGTGGATCGTCGAGGTCGACGAGATCGAGGGGTACGCCAAGCCCGCCCGACAAGCGCGCGATGTGCTCGGGGAGCAGCTCGGGCTGGAACGCGTCGACGGCGACGTGCTCACGATCGCGGCGGCCGGGGCCGGTGTCGATCTGGCCGGCTTCTCCAGCTCGCCGACCGTTCCACTCGATCCGGCGATGCCCGCCATCGACGGGTTCCGGGCCGTGCTCGCCAACCTCGCCGACACGATCGTGGCGAACTGGCAGGGAACGATCGATCGCGTCGATCCCGAGTTCCTCCACGATCTGCGCGTCGCGGTTCGGCGGACGCGCACCATCGTCACGCAGGGCAAGCGCGTGCTCCCACCCGCAGTCGTCGAACAGGCCGGCGAGCGATTCGCCGCCCTCGGCTCGCTCACCGGCCCGGTGCGCGACCTCGACGTGTACCTCATCGAGTGGCAGAGCTACACCGAGCCACTCGGCGCCGACGCGATGGCCGCCCTCGAACCGGTGCGCGCCGTGCTCGCCCGGCGCCGCGACGAGGCCCACGCCGCGTTGGTCGCGGCGATGCGATCAGACGCGGCCGCCGAGTTGATGGCTGCCTGGCGGGCGTGGCTGAACGATCCGGCAGGCGACGAAGTACCGAACGTTCATGCCGATCGGGCATTGGGCAAGGTCGTCGCCAAACGCATCGCCCGTGTGCACGCGACGCTGGTCGAGGACGGCCGCCGGATCGGGCCCGACACGGCCGCAGCCGAGATCCATGACCTCCGCAAGGACGCCAAGAAGCTCCGGTACCTGCTCGAATGCTTTGCCAGTCTGTTGCCGAAGGCTCCTCGCAAGGCGTTCGTGCGGCCCTTGAAGGCGTTGCAGGACAACCTCGGTGAGCACCAGGACGCCGAGGTCCACATCGCCACATTGCGCGCCATCGCCGGCGAGTTGCACGACCTCGGCGCGTCATCGGACACGATGCTCGCCATCGGCCAGCTCAGCGAACGACTCGATCAACGGCGCCTCGCCGCCCGCGCCGAGTTCGACCGGCGATTCGCCAATTACGACACCAAGTCCACCCGCCGGGCCATGCGCACCGCCCTCGACGCACTCGAAGAATGAAGACGCTCGCCACGTACAGCATCAAGGGCGGTGTCGGCAAGACCACCACCGCCGTCAACCTTGCCTACGAGGCGTCGCGCGCCGGCGCCCGGGTCCTGCTCTGGGATCTCGACCCGCAAGGTGCCGCGACGTTCTGCTTCCGCGTCAAGCCGCTCGTCAAGGGCGGCGTCGAGCGCCTGATCGGCGACAAGACAGCACTCGCGACCAACGTCTACGCGACCGATCACGCGGGTCTCCACATCGTTCCGGCCGACTTCTCGCTCCGCCACCTCGATCTCCACCTCGACGACTCGAAACGGCCGATCCGTCGCATCGCGACGCTGTTGGACGCACTCGCCGATCTCTACGACGTGGCGTTCCTCGACTGCCCGCCGGGTGTCACGTTGGCCAGTGAGAGCGTGTTCGCCGCTGCCGATGCGCTCCTCGTGCCAACCATCCCCACCACGTTGTCGAAGCGCACGCTCGATCAGCTCTCCGAGTTCCTCGCCGATCATCCCGATCCGCCGGTCATCCTGGCGTTCGTGTCGATGGTCGATCGCCGCAAGAAGCTGCAGCGGCAGCTCGTGACCGAGCTCACCGAGCAGACCCGTGGTCTCCTCCCGACGGCCATCCCGAACGCCAGCGCCGTCGAGCTGATGGGCGTCGAGCGGGCGCCGGTCGCGGTGTACGCGCCGGCGAGCCCGTCCGCGCTGGCGTTCCGCCAGCTCTGGGCCGACGTCGCGGCGCGACTCTGGAACTGATCGCTCAGGCGGATGCCGCGTCGAGGTGCTTCTCGAACCAGTGATGCGCGTACGGCTCGTCGTTGAACGGCTCGACCTCGACGTATCCGGCGGCGCGGTACATCGCGATCGCTTCGATGAGAGTCCGGTTCGTCTCGAGCCGGACGACCCGGCTGCCGCGCCGGGCGGCATACGACTCGAGCTCGCCCAGGAGCCGCCGGCCGATGCCGAGGCCGCGTGCCGACTCGTCGATCCACATCCGTTTGATGTCGGTCGGGCTCTCGGCGTGGAACTTCAGAGCGCCGCAGCCGATCGGATCTGACCGCAACGTCGCAAGCAGCAGCACGCCGGCCGGGGGCCGCAGCTCGCCGACGTCGGCAGGGATGCTCAGCCGCGGGTCGAAGCCGGTCTCGAAGCGCCGGTCGAGCTCGGCGAAGTACTCGCGAAGGCAGTGCTGGGCCGCGGGATCGGCGGCATCCACGGGCGCGATCTCGACGATCGCGCTCGTCAGCAAGCGCTCGACATCGCCCATCGCGGCGACGAGCCGGGCCCGCTGTGTGGCACTCAGCGGTTCGAGGAACGACACGGCAAGCTCGTCACTGCGGCGTTCGAGCACGGCGCGCTCGGCGGCGCCGGCAGTGGTGAGGCGCGCCGTGCGAACGCGCCGGTCCGATCCGCTCGGACCGACGGTGATCATCCCGTCCACTTCCAACGACCGCAGCAGCCGGCTGAGATATCCGGAGTCGAGTTCGAGCCGCGATCGCAAGGAACGCACGTCGCAACCGTCGTCGCCGATCTCCCACAACACTCGGGCTTCGCCGAGCGGGCGGCGGCGAGCGAGGAAGCGGTCGTCGAGCGCGCCGACGCGCTGGGTCACGGTCCGGTTGAAGCGCCGAACCTGTGTGATCATCGCCGGATCCATTCTCTGACCTTAGTCAGAGAATCGGAGGGCTCAGGTGAGATGCGATCGGGCCCACTCACTGACGCGGTCGACGACCCACGGGTCGACCGGCTGGCGGAACTGTTTGCGATAGGCGCGCAGGCTCGGCGCGCTCGAGTCGCGTCGCAGGATGTGGGTGAGGTCGGCCGGAACGTCGCCGTCGAAGTTGCCCGTCACGAGCCCGCCGATCCTGGCGACGTCGTCGGGGTCGACTTGGATGTCGTTGGCGCCGGTGATGGCGAGGACGGGACGGTCGATGGTCGCCAGGTCCTCGGTCGGGTCGTAGGTCATGTACTCCCTGAACCAGCGTGCGTTCCAGCGCACCCACGCGAGGCGAACGATGTCGGTGGTGGATCCCGAGAGCAGGGCACGGTGTCGCGCTTGGCGGCGCTCGAAGCGGCGTGCCCGCTTGCCCCGCGGCGACGGCAGCGTCGCCGCGATCCGATGCGTCTGCCACTCCATCACCTGCTCGCCGGTCATGGCCGCGGCGGCCAAGAACACGTAGCCGGCGGGCGGCGTCGACGTGCGCACGAGTCGCATCGCCACCGTGGCCCCTGCCGAGTGGCCGATGACGATCACCCGATCGGCGTCGATGCGAGCGTGGGTGCGGAGTGCATCCAGCGCCGCTCGAGCGTCGGCGGTCTCGTCGTCGAACCCGGCGGGCAGGTACTCGCCACCCGAGGCCCCGACGCCACGCTTGTCGTACCGCAGTGATGCGATGCCGTGCGACAGCAGACCGGCCGCAATGGACTTCGAGACGTCGAGACGCATCCGCTTCGTGTTCGAGTCTCGGTCCAACGGTCCCGAGCCGCTGAGCAGCAACGCGGCCGGATGGGAACCGGCGGACGTCGGGAGCGTGACCGCACCCGCCAGGCGGGTCTGGTCGGACCAGATGTCGATGTGGTGCTCCGTCACTGCTGTCCGATCGTTCCGCCAAGGGTTTGTTCTCGAAGATGAGAACTATGAGAGTGATATCATTCCCAATGATGAGAGTCAACCGAAACATCGGGCATGGCTGACGAACGGCACGTGGCCGACACGCTCTTGCACCCCGTGCGTCTCCGCATCGTGCAGGCGCTCGTCGGCCGCCAACTCACGACCCAGCAGCTCAAGGACGTTCTGAGTGACGTCCCGCAGGCCTCGCTGTATCGCCACGTGGCCCGGCTCGTCGACGCCGGCCTCGTGCACGTGACCGACGAGCGCGTCGTGCGGGGAGGGGTCGAACGGACCTACGCCGTGGTCGAGTCGGCCGTCGAGCTCGGACCGGACGACGTCGCATCCGCCACCGCCGAAGATCACCTGCGCTACTTCGCCACCTTCGTCGGCTCGCTCATCACCGGCTTCGAGCGCTATCTCCGCTCGATCGAAACCGGCCGCGGACCCGACGGCGTCCTCTATGAGCAGATCCCGCTGTGGCTGAGCGACGACGAGCTCGCCGAGGCGGCGACGCGCTGGACCGAGCTCCTCGAACCGCTTCGCGCCCACGAGCCCGGTGGCGAGCGCCGCCGGCGGCTCCTCTCGCTGACGCTGTTCCCGGACGCTTCCGTCATCACCGGCGCCCGCGTCGGCGACCGCCCGGTGCCACCGCCGTCGAATCCGGATTTGGCGTCTGACGTGCGCAACTAGGGTGCGCCACTGCTGAGTCCCGACGTGCAAGGGGGCGGCAGGGCATGGGGAGGCAGGGATGACCGAGTTGGAGTCGGGCGGCGCACCGATCGAGATGGGAGGGCTGCGACTCGCGGCCACACGCGGAGACGTGCGGGTCGCACTTCCGGACCGATCGGCACCGCCCGGTTCCGTGAGCGCCGCGCTGGCCGCCGCCGGGCTCGAAGAGGTCGCCGGTGCCACCGTGGAGGCCCACCCCACGATCTTGTCTCGAGCGCCCCGGCGAGGTGGTGGGCCGATGCCGATCGGACCGGATGTCGCGGCGTCGGTCGAGCTCACCGCGCCGCCACCGCCGCCCGGTCAGGGCCAGGTGCTCCTGGTCGAGGACGCCGGTGCGTTTCGGTGGGTGTTTCCGGAGGCGTCAGCGCCCGGCGCCTCACGGCGTCGCGGTGCGCCAGCGGGCTCGACGTTCAGGATCAACCTCGTCACCGATGCCGACGACGGCGACGATGTCGTGGCGTCGCGAGGGCTCGTCGGCCGGCTCGCCAAGAAGGTGCTCCACGTGCTCACGTTCGAGCTCGTCGACAAGGTGGCAGGCGAGGTGGGTGACTTCTTCGTCCGCCGGTGGGAGGAGCAGGCCCGACCGCACCGGCTCCGTACGTTCACGGTCAAGGACTACCGCTTGCCCGCCGGCGAATCACCGGATCTCCTCGAGTTGGCCAAGGGCCCGGCGCTGCTGGTGCTCCATGGCGTCAACTGCCTCACGCACTCGGGGTTCGGCCGGCTCCCCGACGATGTCGTCGCCCGCCTCCACCAGCAATACGACGGCCGCGTGTTTGCGTTCGACCATCCCACCCTGTCGATCGACCCGGCCGAGAACTGCCGGCGGCTGGCTGAGATGCTTCCCGCCGACGCCGGACTCGAAGTCGATGTGCTCGCGCATTCGCGGGGCGGTCTCGTCGCCCGCATGCTGACCGAGCGCGCCGACGACGTCGGCATCGGCTCCGGACGTCTTCGCGTCCGCCAGGTGGTGTTCGTGGCGACACCGAGCCACGGCACGCCGCTCGCCGACCCCGACCACCTCGGCGGTCTGGTCGATTCGCTCACGAACCTCGTCGACCTCGTGCCCGACAACCCGGCCAGTCCGGTGCTCGACACGATCACTGGCGTCGTCGGCGTGGTCAAGCAGTTGGCGGTCTCGGCGATGAAGGGTCTCGACGGACTGATGGCGATGCGAGCGGCGGAACACGATGCCGACGGCTTCCTCGCCCAACTCAACAAGCCCCGGCCGGTGACCGCCCGCTACCGCGCGATCGCCTCCGATTACGAGCCGCCGCGTGGGAGTGGTCTGGCGCGCATCGCCCGCGATGCGCTGTTCGACCACGTCTTCGACTACGAACCGAACGACCTCATCGTTCCGACGAGCAGCACCTACCAGTGGAATGGCGCGACCGGCTTTCCGATCACCGAGCGGGTCGTGCTGCCGGCGGCCCGCGGCGTCGACCATTCGTCGTTCTGGACAGCGGCCGATGTGATCGCCGCCTTCGAGCGCTGGTTCGGTGCCGCCGATCCCGCGCTGCGGGCGACGCCGGCTGCGGCGGGCACGACGCTGGCCCGCGCGGCCGGGCCGGCGTTGCTCACCGGCACCGAGGAGACCGATCCGCTCGCCGGCGTCGACGAGCGCCTCGCCGCCGGCGATCTCGACGGTGTTCGGACCGCCATCCAGGCCCTGTCCGAGCGCGACCGCCGGGCCCTCGAGGCGCAGATCGGCCCGGTTGCTCTCGACCGGTTCGCGCGGGGCGCGGGAGCGTCCAAGGCCGGTCGCGTGTTCGTGCTGCACGGCATCATGGGCTCGCTGCTGTCGGCGCACGAGCGGGGTGGCGACAGCGACCGCATTTGGATCAACCCCCTGCGTCTCGTCAACGGTGAGTTCCGCCGTCTGGGTCATCCGGCCGGCGACGACATCAGCGCTGACGGCCTCTATCGCGTCTATCTCCCCCTCATCATGGGACTCGACAGTGAGTGGGACGTGGTGCCCGTGGCGTTCGACTGGCGGCTCGGGATCGACGCCGCCGCCGACCTCCTCGCCAAAAAGGTCGACGAGTGGGGTCAGCCGGCCCACCTCGTCGCCCACTCGATGGGCGGCCTCGTGTGCCGCATGCTGCGGGCCCGGCACCGCAAGTCGTGGGATCGACTCTTCGACCGTGGCGACGTCGCCAAGGGCGGTCGGCTGGTGATGCTCGGAACCCCGTCGCTCGGGTCGCTGTCGATCGCCACCGCGCTGACCGCCGAGGACAAGATGGTGCGCTGGCTCGCCCGGCTCGACCTGCGCAACAACCGCGATGAGGTGCAACAGATCGTCGCCAGCTTTCCCGGCGCCTACCAACTCCTTCCGTCACCCGACCTACCGGAAGGGGAGAGCGAGCATGCCCGGCTGTACGACCCGGCCAGCTGGGAGGCGAAACAGGTGCGCAAGCCGTTGCTCGACGAGGCGCGACGGATCCATGTCGCGCTGGCCACCGACGGGTTCGACGCGGCGCGGATGCTCTACGTCGCCGGCAGTGGGCATGACACTCCTGCCAAGCTGCGGATCGAAGGGCCAGGACGATTTCGCTTCCAGCAGACCCGAGCCGGTGACGGTCGGGTCACCCACGATGCCGGCATCGCCCGCGACGCGAATGGTCGACCGGCGATCACGAAGGTCTGGTACTCGACCGCCGATCACGGAGGCCTCACGACCGACCGAGACGTCGTCGCCGCGGTGTCCGAACTGCTGCGCAAGGGTGCGACCGACATCCTGCCGACCGAGGCACCAGTCGTCGCTCGACGCGCTCCGACGACTCTCGACTGGGTTGCGGGCGACGAGCTCGAACTGCCACCGCTCATCGACCCGATCCCGCTCGCCCGTGCCGTCCGCGGACGCGCGCCGAGTCGACAACAGCGCGCGACGATCGCTCGGCAGTACGTCGACGAAGCCACGAGCAGCTGGCTCGGCACGCTGCGGCTCGTCGACGCCCCGTTGCCCACCCTGAAGGTCTCGGTGCGCCACGCCAGTCTCGAGCACGCCAGCCACCTCGTGGTGCTCGGTCACTACGCAGGCACACCGTTCGGCGGTGCCGAGGAGTGGGCCGACTGGTTGTTGGGTGGCAGGCTGACCGCTCGACAGGTGCTCGGCCGCTATCCGGCGACGCCGAACGACGTGCTGCGGGTCGTGCCCGCCGGCGAGGAACGGCTCGGGGCGTTCGCCGGGGTTGCCGTGATCGGGCTCGGCGAGATGGGGGACCTCACGCCGACCGCGCTCGCCCGAGCGCTGCACAACGCAGCCGTCGAACACGCGCTGGCGTCGGTTCCACCATTGCTCGACGCCGACGAGCCGACACCGGTGACCGTCGGGCTCTCCTCGGTGCTCGTCGGCAGCTACGGCCCGGACGGGCTGCAGGTCCCCACCGTCGTCGGCGCCATCGTCGAAGGTGTGCTTCTCGCCAACCGCGAACTGGCCTCGTCGCAAACCGAGCGCCCGGTGCGCATCGACGAGCTGGAGATCGTCGAGCTGTACGAACAGCGCGCGGAGGACGCGGCGCGGATCGTCCGCGACATCGAGCGCTACCTCCCGGTGGCGTTGCAGGCCGGCGGCGAGGTGCGACCATCCGACCGCCTCGTGGTGGGCGAGGGCGGCCGGCCGTCGGCGCCGACGGCCGAGTACGGCGCAGGCATGTGGCGCCGCCTCATCGTCAGCGGGCCGGACGAGAAGGTCGGCGATGGCCTGGTCGAGCTGATGTTCACGTCGCTCGGCGCCCGCGCCAGGGCCGACCTCGTCCCGCACGTGGTCGACAACGGTCTCGTCGGGCGGATGGTTCGTGACGCCGTCGGATCGGCTCGCGTCGACGGCACGGTGAACGTGGCGTTGTTCGAGCTCCTCCTGCCGAACGATCTGAAGCGCGAGCTGGGTTCAGTCGAGAACCTCGTGCTCGTCGTCGACGAACAGACCGCCGACATCCCATGGGAGGCGCTCGCCGACCGCTCGGCGCTCGGCGGGCCCGAGCCGCTGGTGAAGCGGATGGGCTTCGTGCGTCAGCTCAAACTGATCGACCGACCCGTGGGAGACGTGTCGACGGTGCACCCACGCGCGCTGGTGATCGGCGATCCACCAGCCGGTGCCCTGTTCCCGCGATTGGAAGGAGCGCAGAGCGAGGCGAAGGCGGTCGCGGAGCAACTCGCCGCCGCCGACGTCCGCGTGGTCCCCGTCATCTTCGAAGGCGACGCGCAAGAAGAGGCTGGCTCCGCGGGTGCCGTGATCGGGATGTTGCTCGCCGACGACTACCAGATCCTGCACATCGCGGGACATGGGTGGTTCGACCCCGAAGGGCGCGACGGCAAACCGTGGGGCGGAGTGGCCATCGGACGTAACCAGTACCTCACGGCAGTGGAGATCGGTCAGATGCGTCGTCCACCGAGCCTCGTGTTCTTGAACTGCTGCCACCTCGGCAGTGTGCTGACCGAGTCCCGCGAGGGGGACGGATCACCCGAGACTGCGGACAAGGCGATCCTCGCCGTCCAGCGTGGCCGCCTCCCCCAGCTCGCGGCCAGCCTCTCGCGCAAGCTGATGGCCATGGGCGTGCGGGCCGTGGTGGCGGCAGGATGGTCGGTCGACGATCGAGCGGCCGCCGAGTTCGCCAAGGTGTTCTACGACCGGATGCTCGGCGGTGAGGCGTTCGGAATCGCGGTGCGCGCCGCTCGCGTCGCGGCCCACCAGGTCGACGGGGGCGCGTCGAACACGTGGGCGGCCTACCAGTGCTACGGAGACCCCGCGTTCCGGTTGGCCGCGGCCGGCGCCCGTTCCTCGTCGGCGAGCCACCCGGTGTCGGCCGAGGAGCTCGTGCGGGCACTCGTCGCGCTGGCGGTACAGGCTGGGGACCCAGGGGCCGATCAGAGCCGCATCGCCACCGAAGTGCGGGCGCTCGAAGGGCTCGCCATCCCCCCGTGGGACGTACGGGGAGACGTGTGGGCCGCCCTCGGCGGAGGCTTCGGCGAGTGCGGCGCGCTTGCCGACTCCGTCCGCGCGTACCGCAAGGCGCTCATGTGCGCCGATGCCCACGTGTCGCTGAAGGCCGTCGAGCAGCTCGCCAACCTCGAGGTACGCCTCGCCGCCGCCCTCGAATCGCCCCAGCCCCCCGACAAGGACGAGCTGGCCGCGCTCATCGCGCTCGAGCCCAAGTCGCCTGTGACCGCGACCACGCTGCGCGACACGGCGAAGGCACGGATCGCCACGTTGCTGGCGTTGGGCCGCACCGCCGAGCGCGTCGCCATCAACGCCGGGTTCTGGAAGGCCGTCGCCGCGTCCACCCGAGGTCGCGAACGCACGACCGCACTGCGCACGGCCGCCCGGGCCTACGCCGAAGCGTGGCGGCTCGACGGCAAGCCCTACGGGGCACTGTGCGCGCTGCAACTCGACGGGATCGGCGGCCTCCTCCAACCGAGCCGACGGGCGGCGATCCTGGCGGCCATCGACGCGCCTGACTTCGTGGGTCCCGCCACCGACTTCTGGGGGCGCGTCGCCCATCCGGAGCTGGCGCTCACCCGAGCGCTGATCGACGCGTCGCTGAGCGACGGTCCGACACTCGACGCGATCAAGGCGGCCTACATCGACGTCTTCCGCCACCGCTCGACCGCCCGCGAGCGTGGCTCGCCGACGCGGTACGTCGCCGAGCTCGCGATCCTGGTCCGCGACCCTGCCGTCGCGGCCGCGCTCGCCGACCTGGCCGAGCACCTCGCCGAATGGAGGCCGTGAGTCGTCAGAGCCGTCAGGCGGTGGCGGTGCGGAGCATTCCGGCGGCGACCGTCTGGTTGGTCGCCTCGTCGATGAGGACGAAGCTTCCGGTCACACGGCTGCGGCGATAGTCGTCGGCGAACAGCGGCGCCGTCGCCCGCAGCGTGACCCGACCGATCTCGTTGAGCTTCAGCTCCGTCGCCTCGGTGTCGCGATGTAGGGAGTGGACGTCGAGCCGGTAGTGGACGTCGGTGATCATTGCTCGCACCGTGCGGGTCGTGTGCTTCAGCGCGTACACGCGCCGCAGGGCCAGCGGGGCTTCGGAGTCCATCCACGCGATCGTGGCGTCGAGATCCTGGGACGGCGTCGGATGGTTGTTCGGGCGGCAGATCATGTCGCCGCGTGAGACGTCGAGGTCGTCGGCCAGGAGCACCGTGACGGCCATCGACGGGCGGGCCTCGTCGACCGGGCCGTCGGCGGTGTCGATGCGCGCGATCCGCGACGTCAAGCCGGACGGGAGCACGAGCACCTCGTCGCCTGGTCGGAGCGTGCCAGCGGCGACCGTGCCGGCGTAGCCGCGGTAGTCGTGGTGATCGGCGCGTTGCGGGCGGATGACGTACTGCACCGGGAAGCGCACGTCGATGAGGTTCTCGTCGCTCGCCGTGTACACCGTCTCGAGGTGGTGCAGCAGGGTCGGGCCCTCGTACCACGTCATGTTCGCCGAGCGGTCGACGACGTTGTCGCCGTCGAGGGCGGAGATCGGGATGAACGTGACGTCGCGCAGGTCGAGGCGGGCGGCGAACTCGGTGAACTCCTGGCGGATCGCGTCGAACTGGTCTCGATCGTGACCGACGAGGTCCATCTTGTTGACGCAGATGACGAGGTGCGGCACGCCGAGCAGCGAGACCAACAGGCTGTGGCGTCGCGTCTGTTCGACGATTCCGTGGCGGGCGTCGACGAGCACGAGCGCCAGGTCGGCGGTCGATGCGCCGGTGATCGCGTTGCGGGTGTACTGCACATGGCCGGGGCAGTCGGCGATGATGAAGCTGCGGACGGGCGTCGAGAAGTACCGGTACGCGACGTCGATGGTGATGCCTTGCTCGCGCTCGGCCCGCAAGCCGTCGGTCAGCAGGGCCAGGTCGACGTAGTCGTTGCCGCGGCGTTTGCTGACCGCCTCGATGTGTTCGAGCTGGTCCTCGAAGATCGACTTCGAGTCGAGCAACAGGCGTCCGATGAGCGTCGACTTGCCGTCGTCGACGCTGCCGACCGTGGCGAAGCGCAACGGCGCCCGCTGGCGGCCGGCGGTCGTGTCGGGTTGCATCAGAAGTACCCCTGGCGCTTGCGGTCTTCCATGCCGGCCTCCGAGATGCGGTCGTCGGCGCGGGTCGCACCGCGCTCGGTGACCCTGGCCACCGCCGTCTCGGCGACAATGTCGTCGACCGTGAACGCGGCCGACTCGACGGCGGCCGTGCAGGTGGCGTCGCCGATCGTGCGGAACCGCACCAGCGCCTCGAACGGCTCCTCGCCGTCGAGGCGCGGCACATGCCGGTTGGTGGCCATCAGCATCCCGTCGCGCCGGAACACCTGACGGTGATGGGCGAAGTAGAGCGACGGCAGCTCGACGTCGCGCTCGGCGATGAACCGCCACACGTCGAGCTCGGTCCAGTTCGACAGCGGGAAGACCCGGACGTGCTCGCCCCGATTGCGTCGGGTGTTGTAGATCCCCCACAGCTCGGGGCGCTGGTTCTTGGGATCCCACTGACCGAACTCGTCGCGGTGAGACACCACCCGCTCCTTGGCTCGCGCCCGTTCCTCGTCGCGGCGCGCTCCGCCGAACACGGCGTCGAAACGATGCTCGGTGATCGCGTCCAACAACGTCACCGTCTGCAACGGGTTGCGCGATGCACGTGGGCCGGTGTCCTCGTGCACGCGCCCGCGATCGATCGAGTCCTGCACCGAGGCGACGATCAACTTCACGTCGAACAGATCGACCGTGCGATCACGAAACGCGATGACCTCGTCGAAGTTGTGGCCGGTGTCGACGTGCATCACCGGGAACGGGATCCGCGCCGGCCAGAACGCCCGGCGGGCCAGGTGCAGCATCACGACCGAGTCCTTGCCGCCGGAGAACAGCAGCACCGGCCGTTCGCACTCGGCGGCGACCTCGCGGATGATCGTGATCGCCTCGTCCTCGAGTTGAGCGGTGGCGCCGGCGACCCGTGTCACCATGACAACGCTATCCGCGTGACGCCGTTCGAGGATCGGTCGGGATTGCGTTCAGTCACGGTCATCGGGCACCCCACATCGACAGATCGCGTCCGAGCCACTCGGCCAGCGCCTCGTTGTCGGCGCCGAAATGCTGGTGCAATGTCGCCCGCGTTTCGGCTGCCATCGGCGAGTAGGCGCCCTCGCGAGCGTTGAGCCGGCCGACGATCCGCGCGATCCGCAACGTCGACGGAAGTGAGCGGCGCATGTTCCGCACCCGCATCGATCGGAACGCCACGAACCGGTTGACCCGCTCGCCGATCCGAGGCGGCACGAACCCGTCGTCGATCCCGAGGAACCGGCACGCCGCGGCGTAGGTCTCGTGGGGCCGGTCGCGGAGGTCGTCGAGGAGCACGACGTGCAGGTGGTGCCGTGGGAACCGCTCGCACACCTGCTCGAGCTGCCGCGCGTAGCGACCGCGGTCGAGGTAGTCGGATGGGGGTGCACCCGGCCGTCTTGCGAGCTCGTCGGCAATGGCAGCCTCGAACGTCCGCGGATCACGTTGGCGGGCGTGTTCCATCCAGTAGTGCGAGTAGGCGCGGTCGACCGGATCACGCAACACGGCTACCAGCCGCGTGTCTGGAATCGTGCCCGCCATGCGGTCGAGCGCGACGGGATCGGCGAGATAGGTCGGCGTCGCCTCCCCGATCGCCGTCTGCCCGGCGTATCCCTCGAAGCGAGTGTGGTACCACGCCACACCGCGGTCCCACTTGACGTCGAAGAAGTGGATCTCCTTGCGCGGCATGAAGACGTCGGGGTGGGCCTGCAGGTACTTGTACAACGACGTCGACCCGGAGCGCATCGCTCCGATCACGACGAAGTTCGGCAGCAACCCGGCCGGTGTGGAAGGCGGCGGCGTCACGGGGGCGCGCCGCCCGTGAGCGCCCACTCGGCGATCGCGGCCTCGAGCTCGGTCGGCGAGTACCACCTCGCGAACTGCGCATCCGCCGGGTCGACCGCGTCGCACCACGGGCGCAGCACGACCCCGAGCGTGTTCCCGGCGCGGCGCAGGTTCTCGATCCTCGCCCATTCGCGCGCGTAGACGTGCTCGAGCGTCCGGTAACGCTTCGACATGTCGGAGTCGGTGCGGGCGTTGCGCCGCACCTGGCGGTCGTAGGGATCGACGCGTGACCGTCCGTTGCCGTCACGGCCACAGAGCGCATCGAACCGCTGCCGCGTGGCCGCCTCCAACCGGTAGGGGAAGTGGTGCGTGAACGTGGCGAGCGTCGGCTCGACGAGCGTGACGTCGGCGCGGGCAGCGTGGAACCCGAGCCCCGACGTGATCGGCGGTCCGTGGCGATCCCAGCGTTGGAGGCTGTGCTTGCGATGGCCGAGGTCGCAGAGGTCGCCCGATCGTTCCTCGCACGCCGCCTGGAAGTCGAGCGGGTGGAGCCCCACGAGGTGCTCGGGGCGGCGATCGGGGAAGTGGTTGAAGTACCGGGTGCCGACGATGCGGAAGCGACGGTCCAAGGTCGTCAGCATCTCGGCGACGGTCGAACCGCCGGGACCGTGGACGAACTCGTCGGCGTCGAGCCACAGCCACCAGATGTGGTCGTGGGGTGATTCGTCCGACACCCGTGCGACCGTCTCGTTGAGCAGGCGGATCTTCAGCATCTCGTCGAGCTGAGGGGTCGAGAACGACGTCCCCAGCTCGGCCCCAGCGGCGATGGCCGCCGCCACGGTGTCGTCGGGGCTGTCGTTGTCGACCAGGATCACCCTCTCGCATCCCTGCGTCAGGGCGTTGCGGACGGTGGCCGCGATCACGTCGGCCTCCATCCAAGTCACCACGATCGCGTACAACGCCCACGAGTCGAGCGGGTCCGGGCCAGCCGGCTGATCCTCGTGCACCACCCACGGCGACCGCCGCCGGCGCAACCCGGCGGAGCGCAGCAGCCGTTTGACCCGCGACTTCAGCCTCACCGTCCGCCGCCCGTCATGCGTCGTACGGCGCCAGCCATTCGTGGCGCCCGGCTCGACGACGCACGTCGTCGACCAGCTCCGCTGTCCACGGCGCATCGTCGCGGGTACGGCGCGGCGCCTCGAACACGATCGACGCGCACGCATCGACGTATCCCGGCACGACTCGCATCTCGAGGAACCGACACAGGTCGGTGAGCTGGTCGTGCGGATGGGCGATGAGCTCCTCGAGCCGCACACGGTGAAAGCGCGCCGGATCCATCCCGGCGGTGATCTTGTCGACCGTGTCGCACAGCGAGAAGTACTCGTCGATCTGGTACTCGAGCGTGAGTTGCCCTCGTCGCCACATCGTCGAGATGTTGTCGATCGGGTCGCGGACGACCTGCACGACCGATACCGGCATCTGCACCGTGGCCGCCAGCCGGTCGAGCAACTCGGGTCGTTCGGCAAGGCGGGCGGTCGTGCGCCGGCCGCGCTTGTCGCCCACCACTTCGAGCCGCTCGTACCGTCCCTGCCATTGGGAGGGCACGGCGTACGAGTAGCCCCACGATTTCCGGCCAGCCGCGGCGTTGGCCTTGGCGTGTTCGAGCACGAGCGTGAACAGCTGCGATCGGCGATAGCCGGCGGCGACGTACTTGAGCGCGTCGAGCTCGTGCGACACCACCGCGTCGGGATGAGCGTCGAGCAGCGAACCGACCAGGCTGTGGCCGCTGCGCGGATGCCCGACGAACAGCAAGAACGTGCGCACGCTGGCGAAGTCGGCGCGCAGTTGGCGACCCCGCACCGCCGAGCTGACGTAGAGCATCGGGTAGTTGCGGAAGCCGGGGAGCACGCGGACCCCGTTGACGAGGCGCGCCACCTGGCGGCGTCGGTGGGCCTGCTTGGTCTTCACGACGCCTCCGCCGACGTGGCTTCGTATCCGTAGTGCTCGAGCGACGGGTGCTCGGCCAAGCGTGCGCGAACGCACTCGATCAGCTCCGGCGTCCATGCCACGTCGCCGCGGGTGCGACGCGGTGTGTCGAAGATGATGGCGCTGCACGCGGCGAGGTAGTCGGCGGGTGCGGGGAGGCTCAAGAACGTGCACAGCTTGCTCAGCGTGGCCGTCGGGTCGGTGATCAGCGCGTCGTGGTGGAGCTCGTGGAACCGTTCGGGGGGGACCCGGCGGCGGACCTCGTCGACCGTGACGGCGAGGTCGAAGAACAAGTCGACGACGTCGGGCAGCCGGCGATTCGGCGCCCGGCGCTGCATCGTGGCGATGACGTCGTACGGGTTGCGCACGACCTGGACGACGTGCACGTCGACGCCAACGGTCGCGCGCAGACGGTCGAGCAAGCCGATGTCCGCGCCGAGACGGGCGGTCGACTGACCGCCCTTCTTGTCGCCGATCACCTGCAGCTGCTCGTACCGTCCCTGCCACTGACCGTCGACGAGATACTGGTAGCCGGTCGCGGAGATGTGGCCGGCGGCGATCCGCTCCTGCTGTGCACGCACGAGCAGGGCGTACAGGCGTCGTCGGTCGTAGCCGGCAGTGACGTACTTGAGCGCATCGAGCTCGTGGGCGATCAACGTGTTCGGATGGGCGTCGAGCAGGGCGCCGACGATGCTGTGCCCGGTGCGCGGTTGGCCGACGAACATCACGAACGCGCGAACCTGGTCGAAGTCGCCGCGCAGCCGGTACCCGTCGAGCCACGACGAGATGTACGTCACGGGATAACGCCGAAGCACGGGGAGCCGCCGAGCCCGCCGCGCGACCCGAGATCGGAGTCCGCCCACGACCGGAACATTGGCACAACGCGCGGTGATGCGGAAGACTGAGCGGTCGTGGCGGGCTGGAAGGTTCAGTCGTCGGGGGCCGGGCGCACGAACGGGCGAATCGAGGGACGAACGAGCCGCGCGGTTCGGCGCCTACTCGACGTGGTGATCGCCTTGGCCGCCCTCGCGTTTGCCGCACCGGTGCTCGCTGCGGCGGCGCTCGCGATCAGGGTCAAGATGGGCCGTCCGGTCCTGTTCCGGCACGCCCGCGCGGGTCGCGATGGTGAGCCCTTCGAGCTGCTCAAGCTGCGCACGATGCGCCCGCTACGTGCGGGAGAGACGGCCCCCGACCACGACGGCGCCCGCATCACGCCGCTCGGTCGGTTCCTGCGGTCGACGAGCATCGACGAGCTCCCTTCACTCGTCAACGTCGTCCGCGGCGACATGGCCGTCGTGGGGCCACGACCGCTGCCGGTCCGCTACGTCGAGCGGTACACCGATCGTCAGCGCCGGCGGCTGGCCGTCCGCCCCGGCATCACCGGCTGGGCACAGATCAACGGCCGCAACGCGATCGGGTGGGACGCCCGGCTCGAGCTCGATGCGTGGTACGTCGACCACCGCTCGCTCGCCCTCGACGCACGGATCCTCGCCAGGACGGTCCCGGTGGTCGTGCGGCGCAGCGGGATCTCGGGAGCAGGTCACGCAACCATGACCCAGCTCCCCGCCCGGCGCGAATGACCACCGTCTTGGTGTCGTCGGCCGGGCGGCGCGTCGAGCTGTTGCGGAGCTTCCGCGAGGCGTTGCACGACCTCGACCTCAACGGTCGGGTCATCGCCACCGACCGGTCGTGGTACTCCAGCGCGCGGCACAGCGCCGACGCCGGCTTCGAGGTGCCGGCGTGCACGGACCGAGCGTTCGTCCCGCGCATGGTAGAGCTGTGCGTCGACCAACAGGTCGACCTCGTCGTGCCGACGATCGATCCCGAGCTGCCGGTGTTGGCGGCCGCCAGCTCCGAGCTGGCTGCCGTCGGGACGACCGTGGCAGTGTCGGCGCCCGCCGTCGTCGCCATCGCGGCCGACAAGGTGGCGACCCACGAGTGGCTCGTGGCGAACGATCTTCCAACCGTCCGCCAGACGACGTTGGCGAGCGTCCGCGACGATCCGGACGCATGGCCGTTCCCGCTCGTGGTCAAGCCGCGATTCGGCAGTGCCGCCCATGGGGTGACCATCGTCAGCGACACGACGGAGCTCGAGGTCGCGGCGCGAGTCGGCGACGTCGTCGTCGAGACGGTTGCGGCCGGCACTGAGTACACGATCGACGTCCTCGTCGATCGGGCTGGTGCGCGCGTCTGCGCCGTTCCCCGACGGCGCCTCGAGGTGCGTGCCGGCGAGGTGGCCAAGGCAGTGACGGTTCGCTCGGCGTCGCTCGAGCAGCTGGCGGTGGAGGTGTGCGACGCGCTGCCCGATCCGTTCGGCGCGCTCACGATCCAGGTGTTCGTCGACGACCGAACCGACCAGCTGGCGATCATCGAGCTCAACGCCCGCTTCGGCGGGGGATTCCCGCTGTCGCGCGAGGCGGGGGCGGACTTCCCGCGCTGGATCCTCGAGGACCTGGTCGGCCTCCCGTCGACGGCCAGCGCCGACGGATGGCGCGCCGGCGTCGTGATGCTGCGCTACGACGCGGCCGTCTTCGTAGCCGACGACCGGGCCACGACGTGAGCGTTGCGCCCGCGGCCCCGATCCGGGTCGCCCACGTCACCACCGTCGACTCGACATTGTGGTACCTCCTGCGCCCGCAACTGCTGGCCGTGCTCCACGAGGGCGGTGAGGTCGTCGGGATCAGCGCCCCGGGACCCTGGGTCGAGGCGCTCGAACGCGACGGCGTCCGTCACATCGCTCTGACATCGTCGACACGTGGGTGGGACGTGGGCGCCGACCTGCGGGCCGCGTTCGATCTGTGGCGAATCCTGCGGTCGGAGCACTTCGACGTCGTCCACACCCACAACCCGAAGCCGGGCGTGTATGGCCGTGTCGTCGCCCGGCTCGCCGGGGTACCAGTGGTGGTGAACACGAACCACGGTCTCTACATCGGCGACGGTCAGCGGGTACGGCGGGCCGTCGTGCTCGCCCTCGAGGGCATCGCCGCCCGTTTCTCCGACGCCGAGCTCATCCAGAACCCCGAGGATCTCGCGCTCCTCGTGCGGTGGCGGTTGAACTCGCCGCGGCGCACGTTCCTGCTCGGCAACGGCGTCGCGCTCGAGCGCTTCCGTCCGGCGATCGACGCCGGCGAGCGGGCGAGGGCGCGCGCCGAGCTCGGGGCCGCTCCCGACCAGGTGGTGGTCGGCACCGTCGGACGGCTCGTCGCCGAGAAGGGACACCTCGAGCTGATCGAGGCCGCCAGGGCCCTCGGCGACCGGTACCTCGTGGTCGTGATCGGGCCCCACGATCCCGACAAGCCGGACGCCCTCACGACCGAGCAGGTGCAGGTGGGAACGGATGCGGGCGTCCGGTTCCTCGGGCTGCGCGACGACATCGACCTGCTGTACCGAGGCATGGACGTGTTCGTGTTGCCCTCGCATCGCGAGGGCTTCCCACGGGCGGCGATGGAGGCGGCGTCATCGGGGCTGGCGACCGTGGCGACCGACATCCGCGGGTGCCGTCAGGTCGTCGACGACGGCGTGACCGGGATCCTCGTGCCGCTGCGGGCGCCGATCGCCCTCGCCGCGGCCATCCATGCCCTCGGTGAGGACGAGGCGCGCCGGGTGGCGATGGGCGTCGCCGCCGTCGCCAGGGCGCGGGCCAACTTCGACGAACGCCGCATCGTCGAGACGGTGCTCGACACCTATCGCCGTGCCGCGACGCGCCGCCGCTGGTGGCGCCACAGTCGGCGACCAGCCGGTCAGCGACGCAGCGTGGAGTGAGCCGACTCAATCAGACGCGACTCAGGTCACGGCGTTCGCGTACCGGCGTCGGTTGACGATCCGCCGCAATCGATCCTCGAGGGCCATGCCGCCACGTGCCTTGCGCTCGAAGTAGCGCATGCCGTCGTTGACCTGGATCGCCGATCGGGTGAGGCGGTGGAGATCGGCGCGCCCGTAGGGGTTGGGCCGGCATCCACCCACCGCGGCCGACCGGAACCGGGCCCGGACGAGCGCCTCGACCTCGGCCGTCCCGGCGACCGCTTTCGGGTACGCGAAGTCGAGCGGCGTCACGCCGACGTTGTCCTCGATGAGGGTTCGCGACCGATCCAACTCGGCGGCCGCGGTGGCGGGGTCGACGCGATCGAGCAGGGCGTGGGTGTCGGTGTGCGAACCGATGGTCACGAGACCGGTCGACACGGCCTCGCGCACGGCCGCCCACGAGAGGGGGACCCCGTCGTTCGGGAACGGCCGGGAGCGCTCGATGAAGTCGGTCGCCAGGTAGAACACGGCCGGGATGCGGTGTTGAGACAGGATCGGCAGCGCGACCTCCACCAGGTCGGCCGTGCCGTCGTCGAACGTGACCACGACCGGGCCCGGATCGGACGGGGCATCGGACGGGACGGGGCCGGCGAGCGATGACAGGGCGTCATCGATGCTGATCTGGAGGCCGCGCGACGCGAGCCACGCCATCTGCTCGTCGAACAATGGCGCCGGAAGGTCGACGGCTGTCGGCGTCCGTGCACCGACGCGGTGGTACAGCACGATCACGACGCCTCGCGGTGGTCGCCACACCTGGTCGGCCAGCACGGACGTCGCCTTCACCGCCGCCTGCGATGCCACGCGTGCTCCCGCCATCACGCCACGATAGGCGCCGCTGGGACCGCGCCGTAGTGCCAGGGGTACGATCGGCGCGTGGGCGGGTTACTCGTGTCTTGTGTCGCGGAGAACGGGGACCGGTGGTACCAGGAGGCGTACAACCTGGTGCTCTCGGTGCGCCGGTTCGGGGGCGGGCTCAGCAGCGCGCCCTTCGTCGTCAACTTCGTCGACGGCGTCGACGCCAGGTATGAGGCCGGGCTCGCCGAGCTCGACGCCGAGGTCCGCGTCGTCCCGCGATTCGACCGCCGGACGCCCGCGAGCAACAAGCTCCGCATGCTCGAGCTCATCGACACCCACCAATTCGACGTCCTCCTCGCGCTCGACACCGACACGATCGTCGTCGGCGACATCAGTTGCTATGCCCACACCGAGGCGGTGGCGATCAAGCCCGAGAACCGCGACCCGTACCCGCCGCAGTGCTGGCGCGAGCTGTTCGCGGTGCTGGCCATCCCCGAGCCGAGCCGCTCGGCGGTGATGACGAGCACGGCGCAGGTCACCTACCCCTACTACAACAGTGGGGTCATCGCCGTTCCCCGCGACCGCTGTGACCAGCTGCGCGAGAGCTGGACGAAGCGGATCTTCGACGTCCTCGACGTCTACGAGAGTCGACCCGACATCGTGCCGGCCAAGGAGCGCCACTGGACGAACCAGCTGTCGCTCGCGCTCGCGGTGGCCGGCGACGACATCCCCGTGGTGCGGCTGCCCGTGGCCGCCAACCTGTCGACGACGGTGACCGTGCATCCCCTGTTCGCCCACGAGGTCACACCACCGTTCGTCCTGCACTACCACAACGAGATGGACGCCGCGGGCTTCGTCTACCGGTCACGCAACGGTGCCCTCAACCCGCTCATCGACGCCTTCAACCGCGAGCGGGCCGCGCACGGCGCGCTCGACTACACGGAGTTGCCCGAGCCGCCACTGGCCCGGCGTCTGCTGCGCGCGGTCGAGGGCCGCGGCTGGTACGAGCGGGGACCGGTCGCCAGCGTGCGCCGTCACCGGCTGCTCGCGCCGCTGCGACGCCGGGCCAAGCGATCGGCTCAGGGCCCGACCGGCCGATGACTGGGCCGACGACGACGGGGGGTGCGCCGTCGGTTGGATCGGACCGCCCACCGTTCCCGTTCTTCGTCGGCTGCGGACGGTCGGGGACCACCCTGTTGCGGGCGATGTTCGACGCCCACCGCGATGTCGCCGTCCCCGACGAGGTGGCGTTCATCATCCGCTACGCCCGGCCGCACTACGCGTTGCAGTACGGCTGGCCGCGCCACTTCGATGCCTCGCGGTGCGCCGACCTGATCGTGGCCGACCCGTCGTTCCGCCGCTGGCCGATCACCGAAGCCGAAGCCCGCGCCGCCCTCACCGACGCCGTCCCGACGTCGTTCGCCGACGCCATCCGCCAGCTCTACGCCCTCGCCGCAGCACGACGGGGCAAGGCCCGCTACGCCGACAAGACGCCGATGCACGTGCTGCACCTGCGCCGCCTCGGCCGGTTGTTCCCCGAGGCCCGCTTCGTGCACGTCATCCGCGACGGCCGCGACGTCGCGATGTCGTACCGGAGCGTCGGCTGGGGCCCGACGACGGTCGAGGACGCCGCCGTGCGGTGGCGCCGCAGCGTGGTGCGTGGTCGGCGCGAGGGCGAGCGTCTGGGCTCCGATCGTTATCGCGAGGTCCGCTACGAAGCGCTCGTCGCCGAGCCCGAACGCGTCCTGCGGGAGCTGTGCGGGTTCCTCGAGCTGGGCTGGGACGACGGCGTGCTGCACCACCACGAGCGGGCCGCCGACGTGATCGCCGCGACCCGCTTTCCCGATGCCCACAGCCGGCTGCTGCTCCCGCCGACGCCCGGCCTGCGCGACTGGCGCCGGGAGATGACCGCCGCCGACGTCGCCCGCTTCGAGGCCGTCGCCGGCGGCTTGCTCGACGAGTTGGGCTATGGATGCGACGCACCGCCACCGTCGGTGCGCCGGCGAGCGACCGCGCGGTGCCGGGTCGCCGCCGACGGCGCTTCCCGCTCGTGGGTGCAGGTGGCGGCCGGCGCTCGGGTCGTCGCCCGTCAGGTCGGCCGCCGATGACCGGCTCGAGCGTCGCCGAGTTCGACGTGCGTCGCTACGAACCCACCGACGAGGCCGTCGTGCTGGAGTTGCTCGGGTCGTCGCTCGGTTGGCACCCCGACGCACTGCACGCCCGCCTCTTCGCCTGGAAACACCACGAGAGTCCGTTCGGCGCCTCGCCCGCATGGGTCGCCACCGTCGCCGACCGGGTCGTCGGCTTCCGCACGTTCATGCGCTGGGAGTTCCTCGTCGACGGGAGGGTCGTCACGGCGGTGCGGGCGGTCGACACCGCCACCCATCCCGACCATCGCGGCCAGGGCGTGTTCGCCGGTCTGACGCGCCACGCCCTCGACGTGCTGCGCGACGATGGCGTGGCATTCGTGTTCAACACGCCCAACGAGCGCAGCCGGCCGGGTTACCTGGCAATGGGATGGCAGCCGGTGCGGCGCCTGGCCGTGCTCGCTCGGCCAGGCTCGCTGCGGGCGCTCGGCCGGATCGCACGCGCCCGGACCGCTGCCGACAAGTGGTCGGTGCCGAGCACCGTCGGCGTCCCCGCTGTCGAGGCGTTCACCGACGCCGGCGCAGTAGCGGCGCTGCTCGAGACGCGCCCCGAGTCGGGGCCGCGAGCGGGGTTGAGGACGAACAGGTCGGCGGCGTACCTCACCTGGCGGTACGGGTTCGAACCGCTCGGGTACCGGGCGCTCACGATCGATGGCCCGGGCGGCGGCCTCGCCGTGTTCCGGTTGCGGCGGCGCGGTCCGGCGGTCGAGGCCGCGGTGTGCGAGGAGCTCGTCCCCGGCGGCGACCCAAGCGTGACCCGGCGGCTCCTCCGCCAGGTCTTGAAGGCCACCGGGGCCGACTATGCCGTCCGGCTCGGTGACCACCTGCCGCGGGCCGGGTTCGTGCCGCTCGTCGGTCGGGGACCGATCCTCGTGTGCCGCGACCTCGGTCTGATGACGATCCCGGACCCGGGGCGATGGCACCTCGGCCTCGGTGATGTGGAATTGTTCTAGGGGGCAGTTGAAATCGTTCGAAGGGGGCGTGTTTTCCGTGTCGGCTCGGTGTCGGTGTCGAATCGGTTTAGTGACTACTCGACCGCTTTCTGCGGTTTTCCAGGATCCGCCCGATACGTTCAGCCGGGCCGCTGCGACGGTGTAACGGGGCCGTAAGGACTGAGGTTCAGCAATGGCAGAGACGCCCCCCGTTCCCGACGACCGTGAGCCGACGAAGCGGTCCTACCCGCGCCGCGAGGTGATCGCGATCGCCGGCTTCGGTGGCCTCGCCCTGCTGGGGTGGCAGGTGACGCGAACGATCGGCGACGACGCGGAGTCCGGGGCGGGCCGGTCCGGGCGCCGGTCGGGAGCGAACGAACCCGACAACACCAAGCCTCCGAAAGAGGAACGCGAGCGCGACCGCAAGCCGGACAAGACCACGACGACCCAGCCGTCGACGACCCAGCCGACGGCGACCACGACGACTGCCCCTGCCACGACGACGACTGGGCACCACGAAGGGACCGAAACCACGGTTCCGGTCGAGACGACGACACCACCGCCGGGTGGCGACCCGACGGCCGTGAACTGGAGCGACCCGGCGACCTGGGGCGGCAGCGTCCCCGGCGCGACGGACACGGCGATGATCGACCGGCCCGTGTTGCTCGACATCGACGCCACGGTCGGCGGCGTGCACATCGGACCAAACGGTTCGCTGACGTTCGACCCGGCCAGCAGTCGGAAGCTCGCTTCGCGAGGCAACGTGGTGGTGGCCGGGCAGTTGACGCTGCGCCCGTCCTCGGCGCAGATCCTCCACCAGATCGAGTTCATCGAGGTCGACGAAAGTCGCTTCGTCGGCGGTCACTCGGCTGAGCCGCTCGCCACGGACGTCGGGCTGTGGGTGGTCGCCGCCGGCGTGCTCGACGCCCATGGCACGCCCAAGACCGCGTGGACCAACCTGAGCGGGGCGGCGAACAAGGGCGACTCGACGATCGATGTCGACGCGGCCGCCGGCTGGCGGGTCGGCGACGAGGTCGTGATCACCCCGACCGAATCGACCACCGTCGACAACCACTGGGAGCATCACGATCGTCGCACGGTCACGTCCGTCTCCGGCGCGCGGATCGGCCTCGACCGTCCACTCGACTTCCCCCACCCGGCCGCGACGGTCCGTCCCGGCGTCACCCACCGGGCCGAGGTCCTCAACATCAGCCGCAACGTCGTCATCGGTGGGACACCAGGTGGCAAGGCGCACCTCATCATGCTGTCGACGACCACGGCGCAGCAGATCTCTCACATCGGGCTGCGCAACATGGGCCCGAGAAAGGGCGAGGACGAGGTCCTCGGCCGGTACGCGATCCACTTCCATGCCGGCTACGACGGCTCGCGCGGATCGCTCCTCGACGGTGTCTCCGTGTACGACTCGACGGGTCACGGGTTCGCGTCGCACCTGTCCAACGGCGTCACGTTCCGCGACTGCATCGCCCACGACATGGTCGACGACGCGTTCTGGTGGGACCTCAGCCTCGACGGCGGCGGACGCGACCTGGTTCCGTCGCACAACATCGTCTACGAGCGGTGCGTCGCCAGCTTCGTGAAGAGTGGTGGCAACAGCAAGTTCAACCTCTGCGGGTTCATGATGGGCGCCGGCGACGGCAACATCGCCAGGGGATGCGTGGCGACCGGCGTGGAGGGTGGCGCGGAGTCGTCGGCGGGCTACAACTGGCCGTCGCTGTCGCGCGATGACAACACGTGGGCGTTCGAGGGCAACATGGCCCACAACGTCCGCCACAGCGGCATCTACTTCTGGCAGAACGGCAAGCCGCGCACGCTCGTCGACGGGTTCACGGCCTATCACTGCGGTCAGGGCATCTTCGCCGGCTCGTACGCCAACCTCGTCTCGTACCACGACTGCACCGTCTATGCCTGCGAGAACGTCGGGGTGGTGATCTCGGCCCTTCCGGCGAAGGCGGGCCAGGCCTCCGACGAGACGATCACCTACACCCGCATGTACGTCGACCAGGCCGGTCTGTCCGACTTCGCGGTGCACGTGACGAAACACCTCGCCCGAGGTGGACGGGTCACCGAGATCTCCGACTCGACGTTCCAGGGCGGCACGGTGGCCCAGATCGGGCTGCCGGACGGCGGCGACCATCCGCAGCTGTACGACTTCGTCAACTGCACGTTCGCCGGCAACGAGTTCTGGCTGGTCGACGACGTGGCGGAGGAGACCGTTCTGCGCGTCATCAACGGGACCACCACCTACACCGTCCGCCCCGGCGACCAGCAGGGCGACCCCCGCCCCGAATGGAACGCGGTCTCCACCGACACCTGACAAAGCCATCCCGTGAAGTTTCGGCGTCCTAGGGACACCGAAACTTCACGAGCTCGGGGTTTCGCCGAGCAGCTTGGCGAGCTCGAGGTTCGGGAGCTCGAACATTTCCGTCAGGCGGTCGCGGGAGGCGGATGGGATGGGCGGCGGCCGCTCACCGCTCGGCCGGCTGACGTTGGTGAAGGTGTCGGGCTCCCACGGCGGCAGCCCGGCGAAGTCGAGGATCCGGCGGAACGAGGCTCGCGGATCGGCGAAGAGGTCCTCGCTGCGCACGACGAGCAGCTGTTCGCGGGGGAACTGCTCGAACCATCGCGAAAGCTGCTCGGCGTAGCGGCCGCGCGCCACGTACGAGTACCGCAGCAGCGCGACCGGGTCGTGCAACGGGTCGTCGGCCAGCCGGGCGAGATCGCCGGCACTGCGGCCCTGCTCGGCCTCGACGGCGGCGTCGAACTCGAGGTCCTCGTGACCGAGCCCCACCATGTGGTGATAGTGCGACCACGCCCTGACGACCGGATCGCGGAGCATCACGACGAGCCGCGCCTCGGGCACGACGGTGGCCGCCCGCGCCGCGGCCAGCGGATGGAACAGGTAGTCGGGCGTCGCCTCGAAGCACAGCCGGTGACGTTGCGCTTCGAGCGCGAAATGGGCCCGATACCAGCGCTCGCCGCGGTCGTACCGACGGCTGAAGTACTCGACCTCCTTGCGCAGCGACGGCGCGACGTCGGGGTGCCGTCCGAGGTGGCGGTACAGCGTGCTCGTCCCGCACCGTTGGCCGCCGATCACCAGCAGGTCAGGCAGGCGTCGCCATCTGCCGGTCGGAACCCGCGCCCGCACCCGCAATTGCGCGATGCGATGCCGGACGTCCATCGGGACCCGGGTCCGCACTGCGTCGAGCATCGTCATGGCGCCGACAGCCTGATCGAAAGCGCCCGTCCCAGCGCTACCGGGCTGCCGCGAGTCTGCCCCACGCCGCTTGCGTCGAGGACTTCCGCGCCCCACGCGGAGAATCTCGACCCAAACCGCATCGATGCTCGGCTCGGCGTAGGATCGATCGCGGAGGGGCGGACGTGGACGGTGAGCATGCTGACATCGACGACCGGCTGCGGGCGCTCCTTGCCGAGCGACTCCAGCTCGACGCCGGTGTGAGGGTCGACGAGGGAGCGTCGCTCCTCGACCTCGGTCTCGACTCGGCAGCGCTGCTCAGCGTCGTGATCGGCATCGAGGAGGCGTTCGGCATCGACGTGCCCGATCGCGAGATCACGATCGAGAACTTCGG
Source organism: Ilumatobacteraceae bacterium (assembly GCA_035557475.1). Lineage (GTDB taxonomy): Bacteria > Actinomycetota > Acidimicrobiia > Acidimicrobiales > Ilumatobacteraceae > JALOLG01. The sequence goes on along the minus strand of DATMDV010000370.1, from coordinate 42,872 downwards.
CAGCCTCGGATCGATGAGCAGCTACATCGCCGGGCGGCGCGCATCGTGAGGGGGCGCCCGTCGACCGTGGCGGCGATGTTCTCGTCGACGGTCGATCGGGTCGGCGATCGCCTGGCGCTGGTCGACGGATCCGAGCGCCGCACCTGGGATGAGCTCGCCGGTGACGCCCGTCAGTTGGCGGGCTCGCTGCAGGCTCGCGGCATCACGCCCGGCAGCGGCGTCGCCATCGTGCTCGGCAACGACCGCGCCTTCGTCACGACGTTCCTCGCCGTCGAGCTGCTCGGCGCGATGGCGGTGCCGCTCAACCCGCTGTTCACGCCCGAGGAGCTCGGCCGTCACCTGGCCGGCTGCGAGGTCGCCGGCTGCGACGTCGTCGGGATCGTCGCCGAGCCCGATCTCGTGCCGGTGCTCCGCGATCGGCCGTACACGGCCCCGGGTCGGCGCCATCCGTGGGTCGAGGACTTCGCCTCGTTCGATAACGCCACGTCACACACCGCGGCATTCCACGACGTCACCGTCGACCCCGCCGCGCCGGCGCTGTTCGCGTTCTCGTCGGGATCCACCGGCACGCCCAAGGGCATGATCCGCACGAACCGCAACCTGGCGGCCGAGGCCGACCAGTTCGCGGCGACCGTCGACGTCACCGAGGACGACGTCATCCTCGCCGTCGTCGCGCTGTTCCACGCCCACGGCCTGGGCAACGCGTTGCTCGCCGCGATCCATTCCGGAGCTCCGCTGGTGCTCGGCCGGTTCGAACGCGACGCGACGCTGGCGGCGATCAAGCAGGAGCGGGTCACACTGTTCCCGGCCGTGCCGTTCATCTTCCACAGCCTCGCCGAGACCCGGCGCGCCCAGCGTGCCGACCTGCAGACGTTGCGGCTGTGCTTCTCGGCCGGCGCGCCGCTCTCGCAGGCGACGTTCGACCTGTTCCACGACCGCTTCGGCCATCCGATCAGGCAGCTCTACGGATGCAGTGAGGCCGGATCGGTGACGATCAACCTCGACGACGATGCGACGGGCAGCTGGGATTCGGTCGGCCGGCCGATGAGCGGCATCGACGTCGCGGTCATCGACGACGACGGTGTCTGCCACGCCCGCGGTGCGACGGGAGAGATCACGTTCCGCAGCGATGCCCTCACGGCGGGATACGTGGCGGAGGGCGAGTCGGCGAACGAGATGTTCGACGGCGGTTGGTTCCGCACCGGCGACCTCGGCCGCCTCGATGACGCCGGGAACCTGTTCGTGACCGGCCGCACGAAATTGTTCATCTCGACAAGCGGCTTCAAGGTCGACCCGTTCGAGGTCGAGGCGGTCATCCGCGCCCAGCCGGGTGTCGCCGACGTCGTCGTCGTCGGCGCGCAGGGCGACCGCGGCGAGGAGATCGTGAAGGCGGTGGTGGTCCGCGACGACCCCGAAGCCGACGAGTCACCTCTTCGCCGCGACCTGCTGGCGGCATGCAAGGCGCAGTTGGCCGCGTTCAAGGTGCCGCGCATCGTCGAGTTCCGCGACGAGATCCCCCGCAGCCCGCTCGGCAAGATCCTGCGCAAGTATCTCGTTTGATGGTTTCGGTCTGATGATGCCGGGGTCCGAGGCTCTGGGTCCGACGGCTCGGCCGCCGTTCCCGTTCATCGTCGGGTGCGGCCGGTCCGGCAGCACGCTGCTGCGCGCGATGTGCGACGGTCATCCCGACCTCGCCGTCCCGCCCGAATCGCACTTCGTCGTCCAGCTGGCGCCGCGCGGGCGGGCTGCGAACCGGCCATTCGACGCCGGCGCCTTCGTCGACCAACTCGCGGCAAGCGAGCGGTTCCGTCTGTGGGAGATCGAGCGCGACGTCATCGCCGCCGCGTTCGCGGCGTCGCCGCCTCAGGACTACCCGCAGGCCGTGCGCCACGTCTTCGGGCTCTGGGCGTCGGCCCGGGGCAAGTCGCGCTACGCCGACAAGACGCCGGTGTACGTGCTCCACATCCGCGAGCTGGCGCGAGTGTTCCCGGAAGCGGTGTTCGTCCACCTGGTCCGCGACGGGCGCGACGTGGCGTGCTCGTTCCTCGAGCTCGGCTGGGCCGACTCGATCGAGGAAGCGGCGATGCACTGGCGACTCCGCGTCACCCGCGGCCGGCGCGCCGGACGAGCGTTGCCCGCCGGTCGCTACCTCGAACTGCGCTACGAGGACCTCGTGCGGGATCCCGGCACCCAGCTGCGCGCCATGTGCTCGACCATCGAGCTGCCGTTCTCGGCGGCCATGCTCGATCATTCGGACCGCGCCGCCGAGGTGATGCGCACGACGGGTCACCCCGAGTACCACCGTCAACTCGCGTTGCCGCCGACGCCGGGCATGCGCGACTGGCGGCGCGAGCTGAGCGCCGTCGACGTGGCTCGTTTCGAGCTGCTCGCCGGCGAGGCGTTGGAGGAGCACGGCTACGAGCGACAAGAACGGCGCCCGTCGGCGTCGGTCCGGCGCGATGTCGCCGCCCGTTGGTGCCGGTGGCAGGTCCACCGGGTGCGGCGCCGAGTCGGTCGCGTCTTCGACCGCGGGTGACACCGCCCCGGCCTCAGGGCCGCTAGGTGGCGTCGGGCCGATCAGCCTCGAGGCGGGCAGCCAGGGCGCCCATCGTCAGGATGTCGAGCCGGCCCGCATCACGCAGACGGGCCGCGGCCCGGCAGATCGCCTCCAACCCGTGCAACGCGCGGTCGGGCGCGGCCGTGACGTTGTACGGGTGGAACCACAGGTGGAACAGCGACCGCTCCCGCGTCGCGAGGCGCATCCGGGCGATCGGCCGTCGCGCCCACAGCCCGACCGGCACGTGGCGGGCGCGGGTCGCCGGCGCGAACAGGTAGGTCTGCGGCACGTTCCACACGCCGCTCGGGTGAAGGGCCGGCACCACGGCCGACCTGGCCAGTGGGCGCAGCCGATCGGCGTAGCGGACGAGGCGCCCGGCCGAGCTGACCGACGCCGCCGCCGACCCGCGGTAGCTGATGAATCCGTGCCCGCGCAGCATGTCGATGTGCGCGATTGCGTTGCGGGGGTACACGAACGAGCGCACGTCGAGCCCTTCCGCGGCAGCGACCGCCTGGCACGCGGCGAGGTCGGATCCGAACGCGGCTTCGCCGCAGCCGTCGGCGATCAGGTGCGAGAACGAATGACAGCCGATCTCGTGCGGGACACGACTCCTGCGGATCGCGGCCACGATGTCGCGGCCGTAGTACGCGGGGTCGGCCGAGAGCGTCGAGCAGGGGTCGATGTCGAACCAGTCGCCGCCCGACGACGGAGATTCCGGGCGCACGATCTCGGGATGCGGCAGACCCTCGACCGCCGCGCACTGATCGAGGAACAGGTGGCCGACGATGGCCCACGTCGCCGAGATGTCGTAGCGATCGAACACGGCGAGGATCTGGTCGATGACCCCGCGCTCCGAGGAGTAGTCGCGTCGCGGCCCGGTGCCGTCGCGGTGGTGCGACTCGCCCCACGCCAGCTCGGTGTCGATGGACACCACGGCCACACCTCGCTCCAACAACGACGACGCCACGCTCATGCCGCCCGCACGGGTTCCGCCCGACGACCGGCTCGCCATTCGAGCAGGTCGCCGAGCTGGCGGGCGACGTCGCTCAGCGCGAACCGCGCGGCCCACGCCTGCGCGCCCGCGATCTCGGTCGTCCGTTCAGGAGCGTTGTACGCCGCCAGCATCTCGTGGGCGAGCAGTCCCGGCGCACCGGTGGGCGCCAGTCGGGCGTGACCGCCGGTGAGCTCGACGACGGGGGCGATGGCGAACGCGACGACGGGCGTTCCGATCACCATCGCCTCGAGCACCGCGCTCGGCGACCCTTCCGACAGCGAGCTGAACACGAACACGTCGGCGACGGCGACGAGCGAGCGGACGTCGTCGCGCCAGCCGAGCAGGTGAACGGCGCCGTCGAGACCGTGGCGGGCGATCGCGGCCCGAACCGTCGGTTCCGCCGAACCCGACGCGCCGGCGATCGCCAGCTCGGCATCGGGCAGCGTGTCGCGGACTTCGGCGAACGCGTCGACGAGCAGGTGCTGCGCCTTCTCCGGTACGAGCCGAGCGACGTTGACGAACAGCGGGATTCCGTCGGCGATCCCGAACGCCGCGCGGTCCGCCGCTGGTGCGCCGCCGACCGAGATGCCCCGGGGGACGACGGTGACCCGCTCGAGCGGTACGTCGAACAGCTCGCAGTTGCTGTCGCGGGCGTACGCGCTGACGGCCCGGAAGTGCACGTCACCACACCGTGCGGCGCGGCCGGCGATGGCCTGCATCGAACGCCCGCGCCAGCCGGCCACACCTGGTTGCAGCGTTCGTTGGAGGGTGATGTCACCGGTCCGGTTGAACGACGACACGACCGGGATCCCGAGCGTCCGCGCCGCCAGCTGGCCGGTGAGGTTGGCCGAGAAGAGTGTCGTGTGGATGACGTCGGGGCGCCACTCGCGCAACGCCCGACGCAACCGCAACACCGCCACGGGCCAGGTGCGGCCGGCGTGACGGCCGGTCATCCCGAGGGCGATGACCGGGATGCCCGCCTGCTCGAGCCGGGGCTGCAGCTCGTCGCGCCCGTACAGCCGCACGACGCGCTGATCGAAGCGGTCGGCGATCGCCTCGGCCTCCTCGACCAGTCGCTGTTCGGCGCCACCGGACGCGGCGAGCGAATCGACGACGTGCATCACCCGCATCCGCGTCACGCGCGCTCCGTGCGACGCGAGCCCGGCAGCAATGTGGCGTGGACCCAGTCCTCGACCGCGTCGAGCGTGGCCTCCTGGGTCTCGATGCTGGTGAGCCCGTGGATCTTCCCCGGCACGACACGGAGCTCCAGCCGTGTGCCGGCTCGGGTGACGACATCGCCGAGCGTGCCGGCGCGGGCGAGCTCGAAGTCACGGAAGTAGTTGTCGTCGTCGCCGTAGACCACCAGCACCGGGATCCCGCGGGCGGTGACGTCGTCGAGCTCGCGACAGAACGAGCGGCTCAGCCACACCGGATCGTCGGCGCGCGCCGCCCGCACCCGATGGCGGCCGACGTGGGAGAGGGCGCGGAGCGTGCGGCCCATCGCCCGTCGCCGGACCGGATCGCGCAGCACCGCCCAGGCGCGCGTGGGCGTCACCCGCCGGGCGAGCTTGGGGAGTGGGCGCCGGTCGAGCCGGCGGGCGACTTCGAAGTCGTGGACGGGCGGCACGATCAGCGCCAGACCGGCGACCTCGGCGTCACCGGCTTGGCCGGCGGCGAACGACAGCGCCGTCCGCGCCCCGAAGCAGTTCCCGACCAGAACCGGCCGCAGGTTCTCCCCGGCGAGCCATCGGGCGACTGCGTCGACGTCCTCCACGAACGGCTGGTCGAGGCGGACGATGTCCTCGCTCTGGCCACCGCTCTCGGCGACGCCGTGGTAGCTGAAGCGCACTCCGTGCACCCCGGCCGCCGCGAGCCGGCGCGCCAATCGCACCTGGGTGCGTCGCGGGCCCGACGATGGACGCCAGCCGGCGCCGCGCAACAGCACCGCGGCGAGCCCGGCCGCCGGGCCCGTTGGCGTGGTGACGACTGCCAGCAGGTCGCCGGTGCTCGCCGGGACGACGACCGGCAGCTCGTCGGCCGCGGTCGCGTCGGGTGTCTCGGACATCGGACTCACGGCGATCGGGCCAAGAGCCACTCAGCGGTGGCGTCGAGCAGGTGCGCGGCGGGTGCCAGCCGGTCGTGGACGTACCACCACGTCTCGTCGCACGGGCAGCATCGGGTGGTGACCGAGAACCCCAGCTCCGTCCAGCGGTCGACGAGGTTCACGTACTCGGGGCGGAGATCGTCGCGTTGGTCCATCTGAACGAGCAGCACCGGGCGCGGTCGATCGCCCATCTGGCTCGCCAGGTCGTGGCCGGCCGGTGTCTCGAACAGCCCGCGCCCGACCGGAACGCCGAGCAGATCGATGAAGCCCTGGCGGTCGAGCTCGACCTCGGGATCTTCGCGTTCGGCCCCGGCCTGCCGGACGAGGTGCACGGCGCGGGCCCGCAGGCCTTCGCGGAGGAAGCGCCGTGGATCGGTCGTCGGCTCCCACAGCACGACCGGAGCGTCGTCCAACTCGGCGGCGACGGCACCCGCCACGAGCGCGCCGAATCGGGTTCCGAGCACCATCACGGTCTCGACCGGGCACCGCGCGCGCAGCTGCGCCGCCGCGGCCCGTGCATCCTCGACCAAGGAGCCCAACGTCAGGTCGGAACCGACACCGTCGCTGTGGCCGGTGCCGCGCGGGTGGAAGCGCTGCACGACGATCCCGGCCGCGGCCAGTTGCCGGCCGAGGCGGACCTCGCGCTGGTAGTTGGCGCCGGCGTCCGAGAGGATCGACGGGCACACCACGAGGCCGGCCCGGATATCGCCCGCCGGTACGTGGCGGCAGCCGAACAGCAGCTCACCGTCGCCGAAGAACTCGATCTCGTCATGGCCGCCGTCGTCGCGGCGCATGACGACGGGCTGGTCATGGCGCGCCTCACCGGCCTGCTTCCCAGCCTGCATCACCGCCTCCTGCCTCATCCTGTCGGACCGCTCCTCCCCGACCATGCCGCTGACATTCGGCCCCGCGGCGGCGGCCCGCTGGCATTGTCCCGCGGCAGCATCGCGCGTGCAAAGGCGACGCCCTGCGCTCGGATGCCTAACCTCTCCGGGATGGGCGGTTTGTTGAGGGCGACGCACCGTCGCATCGCGGGCTCGCTCACGCCGCGGGCCCGCAAGCGCATCGCCGCGATCCTGCCCCGTCGCCTGCTCGGTTCCTACCGCCGCTTGCGTACCGACGTGTACCTCGTCTCGTTCCCCAAGTGCGGGCGGACGTGGCTGCGGGTGATGCTCGGCCGGGTGTTCCAGCTGCAGTACGACCTGCCGGCCGACGCCGACCTCGTCGAGCTGCACCGGCTGGCCGAGCTCGACGCCCGGGTCCCGTGCATCGTTGCCACGCATGACGACGAGGCGCAGTGGAAGGCGCCCGAAGAGGTCGACGTCGACAAGTCGCGTTACCGCGGCACGCGGGTGATCCTGCTGGTGCGCGACCCCCGCGACGTGATCGTCTCGCTGTATCACCAGCGTCGAGGGCGGCACGGCGGTTACGGCGGCACGCTCGCCGAGTTCCTCGACGAACGTGTCGGGGGGTTCGAGTCGCTGCTGCGGTTCTACGACGCCTGGGCCGACCAGCTCGACGCGCCGGGCGCCGTCCTCGTCGTGCGGTATGAGGACCTGCACGCTCAGCCCGACGCCGAACTGCGCCGGGTGCTCACGTTCGCCGGCGCCGGCGACGTTGCACCCGCGATCGTCGCCGACGCCGTCGAGTTCGGCTCGTTCGACAACATGCGCCAACTCGAGGAGACCGAGGCGTTCGCCTCCGAGAAGCTGCGCCCGGGCCGCCATGGCGACCACGACACGTACAAGACCCGACGCGGCACGGTCGGCGGTCACCGCGACGAGCTCACCGTCGAGCAGATCGCCCGGCTCGACGAGCTGCTCGCAGCGTCGGGCGCGGACCGGTTCGGCTACACGGCGGGCGGGTGATGACGGCCCCTGAGCAGTTCCCACCGTTCGTGTTCGTCCTCGGCGCCGGTCGCTCCGGCACCTCGGTGCTGCGCACCGTGCTCGATGGTCACAGCCGGTTGGCCGTGTGCCACGAGGGACGGTTCGTCTTCCCGATGAGCCGCCGCCGGTCGCGGTACGAACGAACCGAGGGCTTCGACGTCGACGCCTTCACCGCCGACCTCCTCGCCGATCCCGGCGTCCGCGGCAACCTCGGTCTGGATCCTGACGATCTGCGGGTGGCGCTTGGCGGCGCCCCGGTCGCCGACTACCCCGACGCCGTCCGGCGGGTGTTCGCGCACTACGCGTCGCAGCGCGGCAAAGTCCGCTATGGCGACAAGATGCCTGCCTACGTGCTGCGCATCCCGGCCCTCGCCGAGATGTTCCCCGAGGGGCGGTTCGTCCACATCATCCGCGACGGACGGGACGTCGCGTTGTCGGCGATGGCCATCGCCGGCCAGCGCCACGACCCGGTCGCCCTCGCCATCGACTGGCGGCGGCGTGTCGAGGCCGGTCGGGCGGCCGGCGCGCGACTCGGCGCGCATCGCTACCACGAGGTGCGTTACGAGCAGCTCGTGGCCGATCCGGCCGAGCCGATCGCCGCGTTGTGCAATTTCCTCGACCTCGACTACGAGCCGGGCATGTTGCAGTTCTTCGAACGTCGCGACAGCGTGCCGGCCAAGGTCCGCGCCAACCCGCGGCACGCGCGGCTCGCCGAACCGCTGTCGTCGGGACCCCGCTCGTGGCGCACCGCCATGGCGCCCGCCGATCTCGAGCGCTTCGAGGCGGTCGCCGGCGACCTGTTGAGCCAGCTCGGTTACGAGCGGGGTGCCGCCCGGCCGTCGATCACGGCCCGGGCGGCCGCGGCATGGGGTCGGGTGCGCTGGTCGGTGCACGGTGGTGGCGTCCGGCTGCCCGGCGTCGTCCGGCGCGCCATGGGACGCCCGCGTCGGCCCTCGCCGCGGCCGTGACACCAGCGGTGGCATCGCCGATCCCGTAGAGCTCGAGCAGTTGGCGACGCACGCTCGCCGGGTTGTACGGCGCGGCCCGCCGACGCCCGGCCTCGCCGAGCCGCGCCCGCAGCTCGTCGTCCTCCACGAGGCGGGCGATCGCGGCGGCCGCCCGCTCGGTGTCGCCCACCGGGAAGAGCAGGCCTGCCTCGTCGTCACCGAGCAAGGCACGGATGGGCGCCAGATCGCTGCCGACGACGGGGATGCCGTTCAGCATCGCCTCCGCCGCGACCCGGCAGAACGATTCGAGCTCCGACGGACACACCACGATGTCGCACCGGGCGTACACGGAGCGGACGTCGGGGAACTTGCCCTCGAGTGACACCAGCCCGTCGGCGGCCATCGTGCGGAGCTGCTGCCAGGTCGCATCCAGATCGTCGTCGGTCTGGTGCGAGAACACGAGCCACTCGGCGCTCACCAGGCGCTGCGACTGCTCGACGATGGCGGGCAGCTGGGCGAACCCCTTGTACTTGCGCGGCGCACCGAGGTAGGCGACGGAGACGGTGTCGGAGACCTGCCTGGCCGGTGCGACCACGTCGGCGGCGTCGATCGGGTTGGGCACGATCACGACGTCGCCGGCCGCCGTCAGGCGGGCGCCGACCGCGATGTCGCGGGCAAGCGGTGAGACGGCCGCCCAGCGCACGTCGCACCGCGGCAGCACGGTGCGCCACAGCCACCCGAACAGGCGCACCGAAGGTGGTACGGCAAAGTTGTGGACCCAGACGACGAGCGGGACCCGGCTCACGACGGCAGCAGGGAGCGACAAGCTCAGCTCCTTGAGGCCGTTGGCGTGGATCGCCGCCAGCCGGCGGCGGTGCCGAACGGCGAACGCCGCCAGCCGCGCCGCCGTCCACGCCCGGCGCAGCGGGCGCACGCGGCCGCTCGAGATGATCGGGAGGTGCAGATCGATCCCGTTCTGGCGGACGAGATCGACGAACCGCCCGGACCGCGGCCCGGCGAGGATGCACACGGCGTCGTCGGCGACGTGGGACAACACGGTCGCCAGCGAGCGCGTCGATCCGCCGATGCCGGTGGGGACGCTGACGAAGAGCACTGCGGGCCGACCTGCCGGCAGCGCCGCGGCCCTCACTGCTGCCCGACCTCCCAGCTGGCGGCGACGTGGACGGGGGACAGGCGCCCGATCCCGGGCGGGCCGACGTCGAGGTCGGGCCCGGCGACGTCGAAGTAGGCGCCCGGTTGCCATCCGAGCAGCTCGCCCCTCGCGAGGAACACGCCGACCCACAGGTAGTAGCGACCACGGGGCAGCGGAAGGCGATCGATGCGGCACCGGACCTCGACCTCGCGGTCGTCGGGGAGGTGCAGGTCGTGGCGGAGGAGGAAGATCGGTGCCGCGGGACCCTCGCTGCACCCGATGCACAGGCGTCCCGCGGCGGGTTGCCCGCTGCGCAGCACGAGGAAGATGTCGGCAGGCTCTTGGGTTTGCAGCAGTTCGCCCTCGACGGCGGCGACCCTGGCTTTCACAAGACGCACGACACCGTCGTTGTCGGCGGTGAGCTCGGAGACGTGCTCGAGCGCCTGGCGGTACGAACCGAGCACGTCACGCACGGGTCCGTCCTCTTGAACCCGCCCCCCGTGCAGCCAGACGGCACGCTCGGTGATGCTCTCGACGGCAGCGAGGTCGTGCGACACGAACACCAACGTGGTGCCGGCGCTGAGCATCGTGCGCATGCGGTCGATGCATCGCTGCTGGAACCCGGTGTCGCCGACGGCGAGCACCTCGTCGACGAGCAGCACGTCGGGCTCGAGGAAGGCGGCGACTCCGAAGCCGAGCCGCATCTGCATACCACTCGAGTAGAACTTGACCTGCCGGTCGACGGCTTCCTCGAGTTGGGCGAACTCGACGATGTCGTCGAAGCGCGTGCTCACCATCCGGCGCGGCAACCCGAGCAGCGTGCCGTACAGGTGGATGTTCTCGCGTCCGGTGAGCTCGGGGTGGATGCCGGCGCGCACCTCGATCAACGCACCGGTGCGGCCGGCGACCTCGACGCTGCCCGCGTACGGATACATCACCCGCGCCAGGATCTTCAGCAACGTCGACTTCCCCGAGCCGTTGATCCCGATCAGGCCGATCGCCTCACCGGGCTCGACCCGGACGTCGACGTCCTCGAGTGCCCAGCGCCAGCCGCGTCGCCCTCGACCGCTCCGGTGCCGCTTGGCGTTGGCGGCGCGCGCCCGCAGCGACTGCCTCGTCGGATCGGCGCGGAACCGCTTCCAGACGTTCGAGGCGACGATCGTGCCGTCAGGCGACGTCGGCAAAGCCGGTCTCCATCTTCTTGAACGCCAGGTAGCCGGCGACGAGGGTGATGACGCTCGTCACGGCGGCGATGCCCACGAGGTCGAGGTGCGGTTGCTCGCCGAAGAGAACGCTCCGCCGGTACCCGTCGATCACCGGCGCCAGCGGGTTGAGCGCCGAGTACGGCCGCCACCAATTGGTGGGGATCACGTCGAGCCCGTATGCGACCGGCGTCGCGAACAGACCCAGCTGGAGCACCATCGGCAGGAGTTGACGGATGTCGCGCACGTACACGACCGTTGCGGCCAGCGCCATCGTGAGGCCGATGGTGAACGTGAGCTGGATCACCAGCAATACCGGGACCCACAGCGATGCCGCGTGCGGCATGAAGCCATAGATCACGAACAGCACGCCGAGGATCGTCGTGGCGATCGCGGTGTCGACGCCCGCGGTCGCGATCGACGAGATCGGGAACACCTCGCGGGGGCAGTACACCTTGTTCAGCAGCGCCAGGTTCTGGACGATGCTCACCGCGCCCTTCGACAGGGCACCCGAGAAGAACGTCCACGACAGCAGCCCGACGTACGAGTACAGGGGATACGGGACGCCGAACGTCTTGACGTCGGCGACCCGTTTGAAGAACACCGTGAAGACGACCATCATGATGAACGGCGTGATCAGTGCCCAGGCGAAGCCGATGCGCGTCTGCTTGAACCGCGCCCGCAGTTCGCGTTCGGCCAGCACGACCACGAGCTCCCTGCGGCTCCACAGCTCGCGGAGCATCACCAGCGGCCGGACCGCGCGGCGGAAGAGCAGTTCGGCCGGTGGACCGTCGACTGTCTTCATGTCCGTTCCTTCCCGCAGAGGTCCACCGCATGGGCACTGTCATTTGGCGGTCGAGCTGCCCGCGCCACACCCGCCATCCGACCCGCCGGACGCCCCCGGCGAAGACGCTGAGCCCTGATCATGGCCGCTGAGCGAGCCTCGGTGCAACGGAGACGGTCACGGCGATGGGCAGGATGGGTCCCGTGAGCGACGGCGGTGAGGTCGAGCGGTCAGGTGATTCGTCTCCGACGTTGCCAGGCGCGGCCGCCGGAGTGCTCCACGTCACCGTGTCGACCCAGCGGCGCGGCGCCGAGGTCTTCGCCGCCGACCTGGCGCACGACCTGGTACGGCGCGGGATCAGCTCCGATGTGGTCGCGTTGAGGGCGGGCACCGAACGTAACCCGCTTCCGGTACGCGTGCTCGGTCGGCGCGAGCTCGGGCCGTCGACGCTGCTGGCCCTGCGACGAGAGGCGCACCGCGCATCGGCGGCCGTGGCACACGGTTCCCGCACGCTCCCGGCATGTGCGATGGCGCTTGCCGCGACGGGCGTGCCGTTCGCCTACCGCAGCATCGGTGATCCGAGCGCGTGGTCGACGCGCGGGGTGCGCCGCGTCCGCACGGCGTTGTTGCTGAGGCGGGCCCGGATCGTCACTGTTCTCTGGGATGGCGCCGCCGACGTGTTGATGGCCCGCCACGGCGTGCCGTCGGCCAAGATCCGCGTCGTCCCCAACGGCGTTGCGTCCGAGCGGTGCCCGGTGCCCGACGCCGCCACGAGGCTGGAAGCCCGTCGTGGTTTCGACGTGCCCGCTGACGCGCCGGTCGTCGCCTACATCGGCTCGCTGACCCATGAGAAGCGGGTCGACGACGCGATCGCCGCCGTCGCCCGGCTTCCGGGCGCGCACCTGCTCGTCGCCGGTCACGGCCCCGGGCGTGCCGCGCTCGAGGCGCGAGCCGATCGTGACGCGCCGGCCCGCGTCCACTTCGTCGGCGCCGTGCCTGCTGTCGCCCCGGTGTACGCCGCGGCCGACATCGTCGTCCTCGCCAGTCGCACCGAGGGGATGCCCGGCGTGCTCATCGAAGCCGGCCTCAGCGAGCGCCCGGTCGTCGCCTACGACGTCGGGGCGGTGTCCGAGGTCGTCGCCGATGGGGAGACCGGCCTGCTCGTCTCTTCGGGCGACGTCACGGCGCTGGCCGACGCGCTTCGGCGTGTTCTCGACGACCCTGGTTCGATGGGTGCGGCGGCCCGCCGGCGATGCCTTGCCCGGTTCGAGATCGGCGTCGTCGGCGAGCGGTGGGCGGAGGTCGTCGGCGAGCTGGCCGCGGGCTGACGGCGGGCGGATCGACGTCCGTCGCCTAACGTTGCGGCGCGGTCGCCTCCCCGAACGAGGGTGGTCACCGCGGGGACGGCGTGCGGATCGATTCGAGTGCGGATGGGGAGCCGGTCGGCGTGTTGATGCTGACCAAAGGTCTCGGGTTGGGCGGCACCGAGCGACTGATCGCGGGCGCGGTGCGTCACCTCGATCCGGCTCGGTTCCGGGCCGAAGTCGCCTACCTGCTGCCGTGGAAGGACGCGCTCGTCGACGAGATCCGCCACGACGGCGTTCCGGTGCACTGCCTCGACGCCCGGCACGCGACGAGCGTCGCCTGGATCGGCCGCCTCCGCCAACTGGTGCGCACCCACGACATCGGGATCGTCCACACCCACATGCCGGTGCCGGCCGTCGCCGCTCGCCTGGCCTTCGCCCACCTGGTCGGCAACGGCCGCGGTCCGGCGATCGTGCACACCGAGCACAACCTGTGGGGGCGCTACCGCCCGGCGACACGCTGGGCGAATCGAGCGACGTACCGACGCAACGATGCCGTCATCGCCGTGTCCGACGGCGTCGCCGCTTCGATCAAGTCGCGCGTGCCGGTCGACGTCGTGCTCCACGGCGTGGAGTCCTCCGACGTCCGCCGCGACCCCGGCGCCCGGTCGGCGGCGCGGGCGGCGCTCGGACTCGGCGCCGACGAGCCGGTGATCGGGACCGTCGGCAACCTGACCGCGAAGAAGGACCACGAAACCTTGTTGCGGGCAATCGCCCTCGCGCGCAAGGAGGTTCCAACGATCCGTCTCGTGCTGATCGGTTCAGGACCGCTCGACGCCGAGACGCGCCGCCACACGGCGGCGCTCGGACTCGCCGACAGCGTGATCATGGCCGGCTCGCGCGACGACGTGCCCGACCTGCTCCCCGGGTTCGACGTGTTCGCCCTCAGCTCGCGCTTCGAGGGTCTGCCGATCGCGCTGCTGGAGGCGATGGCGACCGGCCTGGCGTGCGTCGCGACCACGGTCGGCGGGATCCCCGAGGTGGTGAACGACGGCCATCACGGAGTGCTCGTCGCCCCGGGCGACCCGGTCGCCCTGGCAGCGGCCCTGGTGGCCCTGCTCGCCGACCCCTGCCGCCGCGAGGAGCTCGGCCGCAACGCCGCGACACGGGCCGGGCAGTTCGACCTCACCGCCGCGGTGCGTCGCATCGAGCAGGTCTACGACGAGGCCCTCGGGCGATGCTGAGCACTCCTCGTCTCACCAGGTCGTCGGGCCTCCACAACGCCACTGCGCTGATCGGAGTCACGCTCGCGCTGGGCTACCTGTTCGCGTTGGTGTGGGCGATGGACAACGTGTCGTACGACATCTGGGGCGCGATGGTCGTCGGCCCGGTCCTCGTCGGTATCAGCATCCCGATCCTCGAGCGAGCCGGTCGCGCCGATCCCGACCCGGTGATGGCGAAAATCCTGTTCGGCGCGTTCGCCGCCAAGATGCTGGGGTCGCTCGTCCGCTACGCCGTGACGTTCGAGGTGTACGGCGGGCGCGCCGACGCCGGCGGGTACCACGGTTCGGGGCGGCGCCTCGCGGCAGCCTTCTGGAACGGCACGTGGGATCAGGTACTGCGGGAAGAGGTCCCCGAGCTGGTCGGCACCGAGTTCATCAGGGTCGTCACCGGCGTCGTCTACATCGCAACCGGACCGACCAAGCTCGGCGGGTTCGTCGTGTTCGGGTGGCTCGGTTTCTGGGGACTCTTCTGCTCGTACCGGGCGTTCCGGATCGCGTTCCCCGGGGGCGATCACCGCCGGTACGCGATCCTGCTGTTCTTCCTCCCGTCGCTGCTGTACTGGCCGTCGAGCATCGGCAAGGAATCGTGGATGCTGTTCACGCTCGGCATCGTCGCCTACGGCGCGGCGCTCGTGTTCACGTACCAACCGCACGGCTACCTGGTGCTCATCGTCGGGCTGGCCGGCACCGCGGCCGTCAGGCCGCACGTGTCGCTGCTCGTGTTCGCCGCCCTGTTCGGCGGCTCGCTGCTGCGCCGTCGATCGTGGCGGGACTCTCGGCTCGGTCTGCTCGGCCGCCTCGCCGGCCTCGCCGTGCTCGTCGGGCTGGGCGCGGTGATCTTCGCCCAGACGGCGAGTTTCTTCAACGTCGACAACATCGACCGCGGCTCCGTCGAACAGGTGCTGGATCGCACCGACGACCAGTCGTCCGACGGCGATGCGGCGTTCGACTCGCCGCGCCTGTCGTCACCCAGCGAGTACCCGTACGCGGTGGTGTCGGTGTTGTTCCGCCCGTTCCCGTGGGAGGCGGGCAACGCCCAGGCGCTGGTCGCCGCCGCCGAAGGCGTCGTGCTCATGGGGCTGTTCGCGTACTCGCTTTCCCGACTCAAATGTCTGCCGTGGTATGCGGTGCGCACCCCGTACGTGGCGTTCGCTGTCGCCTACACGGCGATGTTCGTGCTCGCGTTCTCAGCCATCGGCAACTTCGGGTTGTTGACCCGCCAGCGGACCCAGGTGCTCCCGTTGGTACTGGTGCTCCTGGCGGTTCCGTCCCGCATCCACCGGTCGACCGGCGACGACCGGCCGTCGAGGACGACGCCGACGAGGGTGCCCATGCGCGCCAGGCGCTACTGAGCCGGCTTCAGAGCAGTTCGCCGCGGAACGCGCGGTCGCGCAGGCAGCCGCGAGTGTCGAGCACCAGCCGGGCGTGCTCGGCGATGTCGTCGAGGGGGAGCTCGGGATGTTCGACGAGCACGACGACGAGGTCGGCGGCGGCGATCTCGTCGACGGTGCAGGGCACGACCGGGACCGGCAGCTGCGGAAGCCCGACGGGCGGGAGGTGCGGCTCCCACGCCCGCACGTTGGCGCCGAGTGCGATCAACCGCTCGACGACCGCCAACGACGGCGACTCGCGCCAGTCCGACGTCCCCGCCTTGTAGCTCAGCCCGAGGACGAGGATCCGACTGTTCCGCGCCGCCAACCCATCGCCGTTCAGCAGCGTCATGATCCGCGTGACGACGTAGTCGGGCATGTGTTCGTTGACATCGTTGGCCAGCTCGACGAACCGGAACGTGCGACCGAGGCTCCGCTTCACACGCCACGACAGGAACGACGGATCGATCGGGAGGCAGTGGCCCCCGACACCCGGACCGGGCGTGAACCGGAGATAGCCGAACGGCTTCGTGGACGCCGCGTCGATCGCGCTCCAGATGTCGATGCCGAGCTCCGATGCGTACATCGCCAGCTCGTTCACCAGGGCGATGTTGACGTGGCGGAACGTGTTCTCGAGGAGCTTGACCAGCTCGGCCTCGGCCGGCGTGCCGACGGGCACCACCTTGTCGACGAGTGCCCCGTAGAACACCTCGACGCACCGCAGCGACGGCTCGTCGACGCCCGACACGACCTTGGGCGTGTTGACCAGGCCCCAGCTCGGATTGCCGGGGTCGATCCGCTCGGGCGAGTAGCCGAGGAAGAAATCGCGACCGACGAGCAATCCCGTGCGCTCGAGGATCGGCCGCACGAGCTCGTTGGTCGTGCCGGGGTACGTCGTCGACTCGAGCACCACGAGGGCGCCGGGACGCAACGCGTCGGCGACGAGTCCGGCCGCCTGCTCGACGTGGGAGAGGTCGGGCATGCCCTCGCGCAGCGGAGTGGGCACCGTGATCACGGCGACGTCGAACGCCTCCAGATCGGCCGGGTCGTTGGTCGGCCAGTAGCCCTGCTCGAGCGCGCCGGCGAGTTCGTCGTCGACCACATCGGTGATGTACGAGGTTCCGGCACGGAGCGCCGCCACCCGCTCGGCGTCGGTGTCGAAACCGACGACGGCGAACCCGACCGCGCTCGACCGCATCGCCACGGGCAACCCGACGTGGCCCTGCCCCATCACCACGACGCGCGCCTGACGCTGATCGAGGCGGGCCGCCAGTGCGTCGGCGAGGTCGGTCACGTCCACGACCCCGCTGGGACGGCTTCACTCCACCAGGCCACGGTCGCGGCGAGGCCGTCGCGGAGCGTGCCCCGGGGACGGAAGCCGAGGTCGTCGCCGGCGGCCTCGATCGACGCCTGCGAGTGGCGGACATCGCCGGGCCGACTGGGAACGTGACGGGGGATGGCTTCGACTCCGAGCAGATCGGCGAGCGCCGCGAGGAGCTCGAGCACGGTGTGGGACTCGCCCCTGGCGATGTTGTAGGCGCGACCGACGCACGACTCGGCCGGCGCGACCGCGGCCCGCAGGTTCGCTTGTACTGCATCGGTCACGTACGTGAAGTCGCGGCTCTGCTCACCGTCGCCGTGGATCTCGACCGGGAGACCGCGGCGCAAGGCGTCGATGAAGCGGGGGACCACGGCGGCGTACTGGCTGTCGGAGCGCTGGCGGGGACCGAACACGTTGAAGTACCGGAGCGCGACCGTCTCCAAGCCGTGCAGCTCGGTGAAGACCCGCGCGTAGTGCTCGCCGGCGAGCTTGCTGACGGCATACGGCGAGCGCGGCTGCAGCGGTTGGTCCTCGCGTGTCGGGCGTTCCCGTGCGCCGCCGTAGACCGACGACGACGACGACAGCACGACCCGGCCGGCGCCTGCGTCGTGCGCCGCGCACAGCACCGTGAGCGTGCCGCTGACGTTCGACTTGTCGGTCGCCAGCGGTTGCTCGACCGAGCGTTGGACCGAGCCACGCGCGGCGAGGTGGAAGACGACGTCGCAGCCGCGCACGGCCGAGGCGACCCTCGACGCATCGGTGATATCGCCCTCGACGAGGTCGGCTTCGGGCGCCACGTTGGCGCTGTCACCGGTCGACAGATCGTCGAGGACGACGACCTGCGTGCCCTCGGCGACGAGCGCGGTGACGAGATGCGAGCCGATGAAGCCGGCGCCGCCGGTGACGAGCGCTCTCACGCCGACCTCGGGAGCTGGCCGACCGCGTCGGCGTCCTCATGGACGCGGGCGATCGTGTCGGCGACCGCCTCGACGGCGGCCTCGTCGAGGTCGCGCCACAGCGGCAGGCTGATGACGCGGGACGCCAACTGGTCTGTGCGGGGCAGCTCTGGGGCGAGCAATCCGCGGTAGGCCTCATGACGATGGACGGGTGGCGAGAAGTAGCAACGCGTGTCGATGCCCTCGGCGCGCAGGGCGAGGGCGAGGAGGTCGCGTTCGACACCGAACACGGTCTCGTCGACGACGATGGTGAAGTCCTTGTGCGTCGACGCGTCGCCGGGCGTCAGCTGCTGCGGGATGATCCCGGGCACTGCCGCCAGCAGGGTCCGATACCGCGCCACGAGGTGTGCACGTCGCGCCAGATGGTCGTCGAGGATCTCCAGCGACTCGAGCGCCAGCGCCGCATGCATCTCCGACAGTCGCGCGTTGAGCCCCGCGAACTTTGTGTCGTACGTTCCCGGGTTGCCGTAGTCGCGTCCGATGCGGATCCGCGCCGCGAGCGCTTCGTCGTTGGTCGTGACGAGCCCACCTTCGCCGCTGACGACGAGCTTGGTCGGGCTGAGGCTGAACACCTCGGCGATCCCGAACCCGCCGACCGGCCGCCCGTTACGGAGGGCGCCGAGCGCGTGGGCGGCGTCGAAGACCACCGGGATGCCGTGCGCGCTGCCGAGCTCCTCGACGCGCTCGGGATGGCACGGCGCGCCGAACACGTGGGTGGCGAGGATCGCTGCCGACCCGTCGATCCGGTGGGCCGCGTCGTCGACGTCGAGCAGGAAGTCGTCGTCGCCACACTCTGCGAATCGGGGGATGCCACCGACCCACGCGGCGGCGTGGGCGGTCGCGGCGAACGTGAAGCTCGGCATCAGCACCGGTCGCCCGGGTGGCACGAGCGCCTGCAGCGTGAGCATCAACCCGGCGGTGCACGACGAGACGGCGACGACGTGATCGACCCCGAGTCGGTTCGCCACCTGGAGCTCGAGCTCGCGGACGAGGGGCCCGTTGGTCAGGATCCCCAGGTCGTACGACGGCTCGAGGCGGGCGACGACACGTTCGAGCGGCGGCGCCGCCGGCCGCGCGAACTTCAACCCTGCAGGGAACACTGGTTCTCCCCCGAGCATCGCCAGCAATGTCACCGGATCCCCACCTTCATCGCTACCTTCATCTCGGCCGTCATGCCGTTGTTCACCGCTCGTCGACCGGCACGTCGCGCGACCGCGCCCTGCGGACATGACCATTGTCGGCTGTCGGTGCATCGAAGGTGCCCACCGCGCTCGGCCGGGTCGGCGGGCGCGGCCGACGCGGTGCGCTGTCCGACCGCACGGTCGACCCGATCGACGGCGCTTGCGCCGATGGTGGCGGCGCGGCACCATCGGCCTCGAGCGTGGTCATTTTCGATCGCTTGTCGCGGCGCAGGGTCCAATAGGCGAAGTACGCCGAGCCCTCCGGCGCCGTGACACCCGTCATCACCACACCGATCGCCGGGGCACGGATCTGGGCGAGGAGGTCGCCGCAGCGTTCGGCCTGGGACGTGGTCGTGCGACCGACACGGCACAGCGCGACCACTCCGTCGACCATCGTCGCCAATTCGCGGTTGATGCTCGAGGCGAGCAACGGCGCGGTGTCGATGAGGACGACGTCGGCCAACGCCCGGGCCTCGTCGATCAGCCGCTGCTGATCGGCGAGCTGGCCGCCGGGCGGGCGGGCGGCGCTGCCGATGCCCACCATGCTGACGCCGCGCACGTTGGTGCCCATGACGAGTGAGGCGAGCGGGATCGGAGGCGCGGCGGCGAGAAACTCGGTGACCCCCGGGTTGCGGGTGGTTCGCGCCCGCCTTCGTGCACGGATCCGTTGCAGGTCGAAGCTGAGCATCAGCACCGAGTATCCGCTCTCGCCGTAGGCGGCCGCGAGGTTCGACACCGTCGTCGACTTGCCGTCGCCGCTGCCGGCGGACGTGATCATGATCACCTCGCCGCGAGGCGCGGAATCCGCGCCAGGGCCGGGTAGCGGCTCGCCCCCGCTCCACTGCGGGTCGACGTCGGGCTCGAGGAGCATCAACGCGCTGCGCAACGTCCGGTACGACTCGGCGACGGCGGTGTCGGGCTCGCGGACGACGACCAACTTGCGCCAGCGTGACCAGAACGGGAACTTGACGACCTCGGCGATGACGGGCAGGCCGAAGTGCTCCTCGGCGCCCCGCCTCGTCCGGACGCGGGTGTCGGAGCGGTCGAGCGTGAGGGCGAGGCCGAATCCGAGGACGAGCGCGACAGCGGCGGCGAGCGCCATCCGCTCGGCGCGGCTCCTCGTCCCCGGCAGGCGGTCCTGCTTCGTGCCGCGGTCGGCCTCGTCGATCGTGGTGTAGACGACGGTCGAGGCCTGCGCGTCCTGGGCCTCGAGCACAGAGCCCAACTGGCGGATGAGTGCGTCGCGCTCGGCGGTCAACGTCTCGACGTCGGGTGGGTTGTTGGCGATTGCCGCGTCCAGGGTCGAGACGCGCTCGCGCAGCGACGCCTCCTGGGCCGCGAGATCCTCCTCGGCCTCGAGCTGGCGAGTGGCCTCGCGCTCGGCGAGAAACGCGACCGTCTCGTCAGCAACCGTGTTCGCCTTCAGCGCGGCGCGCTGGGGATTGAGATCGGTCGCGGTGATCAAGACAGTGCCGACGTTGCGGTTCGTCCTGACCTCGATGTCGCGACCGAGCCGCTCGGGATCGACCCCTGGGCCGATCGCGGCCGCCGCCCGTTCGAGTACCTCGGTCTCCTCGGCCCACAGCGCGACGATCTCGGGGTTGGCCGCGGTGCTCCTGCTCGAATCGCCCGTGTCCTCGACGAGGAGCACGTGCGTTGCCTCGTAGCGGTCGACGAAGCGCGCGGGTGTGGTGACGTAGACGATGCCCAGCGCGGCGACCACGAGCCCGGCGATGAGCCACCACCACCGGCGCACGATCTGCGCATACGCCAGCGGCTCCATCTAGGACGTGCCCCCGAACGGGACCATGGGCGCCCTTGCGGCGTCGGTTTCGACGTCGGTGATCGTGAGCTCGTCGAGCAGCCTGCGGATCTCGTCATCTCGGCCGCGCGCGGCCAGCAGGCCGAGCTGTTCGACCGTGCGGTCCATGCGATCTCCGCCGAGGGCGATCGGAACCAGGCGGGTGATGGCCGAGTGATTCGTGGGATGTGCCTCCTCGTCGATGTCCTGCAACTGCTCGGAGAGTTTCTCACCTGGGCGTGCTCCGACGAACTCGATCGGGACCTCGTCACCGACAACTCGCCCGGACAGCCGGATCATGCGTTCGGCGAGCTCGAGAACGTTGACCTGTTCGCCGACGTTCAGCATGAAGATCTCGCCGCCGGAGGAGAAGACGGCTGCTTGGAGGGCGAGCGTCACCGCCTCGTAGACGCTCATGAAGTACCTGGTCATGTGGGGATCGGTGACGGTGACCGGGCCACCACCCGCGATCTGAGCGGCAAACGTCGGGATGACGCTGCCGCGGCTGCCGATCACGTTGCCGAAGCGCACCGAGCACCACCGGGCGCCCGCTGGCGCGCGAGAGACGACGAGCTGCTCGCCGATGTGCTTCGATCGCCCGAGCACGTTGCTCGGGCGCACCGCCTTGTCGGACGAGATGAACACGAGCCGCTCCACGAACACCGAGGCGGCCGATTGGAGGACGTTCTCCGTTCCCCACACGTTGGTCTTGATCGCCTCGACCGGATCGGCCTCGAGCAGGGGGACGTGCTTGTGGGCGGCAGCGTGGAACACGACCTCGGGCCGCACGCGCTCGAACACCGACTGCAGCCGGACGCGGTCGCGGATGTCGGTGAGCACGAGCTGCTGATTGACCGTGGGTGGCATTCGCGCCGACAGCTCGTGGAGGTGGGTCTCGTCGTGATCGAGCAACACGAGGAGGGACGGCTCGTACGTTGCGACCTGGGCGGCGATCTCAGATCCGATCGATCCACCAGCTCCCGTGATCAGGACCCGGCGCGAGGCGATCGTGGCGCGGATGCTCTCGCGGTCGGTGACCACCTGTTGGCGCCCGAGCAGGTCGTCGATCTGAAGTTCGCGGACGTCGCGCACCGACGGCGCGGCGGTGAGGAGCTCGTGGACCGGCGGGAACACCTTGACCGGCACCTTGGCCCGCTCGGCGGCCTCCATCGCGGTGCGCAGCAGTATCTGATCGGCGCCCGGATCGGCGACGAGGACCTCGCGCGCCCGGAAGCGCTCGATGGCCCGTTCGAGGTTGGCGACGCTCCCGACCACTGGGACGCCGAGCAGCGACCGGCCGTGGGTGCGCACATCGTCGTCGACGACCACGACCGGATACCGGCGGCTCATCGGCGAGCGGGCCATCTCGCGGATGATCGAAGCGCCGGGGACACCTGCGCCGACGACGGCGACGGGCGTCCCTGTGCGGTCGACCTTGCGACGCCAGCTGAACAACCGCGCCTGGAACCGCACGAGTCCCATGAACATCGTGGCGACGACGGCGGCGAACAGGGCGACCGAACGAGGTACCGGGAACGACTCGAGTGGATCAAAGGGGTAGATGATCACTCCGGCGGTGATGCCGGCCAGGACGACGCGCCGCGCTTCGGCGATGCTGGCGTGACGCCAGATCTGTCCGTACAGACCCCACACGAGGTTCGACGTGATGTGCACGCCGACCACCAGCGGCAGGCATTGGAACATGCGATGCGAGTAGGCGGAGGGGATCTGGCCGTCGAACCGCACGGCGAGCAGCGACGTGTACGACCCGGCCACCAGCATCGCGTCGAGCAGTGTCAGGGGCACACCGATTCGTAGCCGCGACGCCACGAGGAGTGGCGAACGCGGACCACGGCCGCTGACCCAAGATGCCCCGCGTCCCCCCAAGGAACGTCCCCATTCCACAGTTACCGTCCGCCCTTCCGAACTGGTCCCTGCATTCTTGATGCTGCGCCCTCACAATGCAACTTCATTGGCCGCGAGATCGTCCCGCCGACCCCCGCGGTCGCCTGCTGCGCTATGGTCGTCCCATGTCGAACGGCGGGGGAGCCGTCGCTCGGCGGGGAGGTGTCGCGCTGGGCGTCGCCGCCTGTCTGCTCCTCGCGGCATGCGGTTCCGGCACCGACTCCGACCTCGACGAGCGGCTGGCGGAGCTTGAGCAGGAGAACGAATCGCTCCGCGCGCAGTTGGAGGCCGCGAACACGACAACGAACACGGAGAGTGGTGACGCCCCTGCCGGATCAGTCGCAGCCGGGGAGACCTCGCCGTCCGGATCGACGCCGGAATCGACGCCGCCAGCGTCGACCGTGGCACCGACGACGACGTTGCCTCCGGCGCCGGGATCACGTGAGAACCCCATTCCGCTCGGCCGGCCGATCGAGGCCGGCGACTGGACCTACACGGTGGTCGCGTTCGAGCCGAACGTCAGTGACCTGGTCGCGATGCTCAGCGCCAACAACGACCCGGCCGGCGACGGCAAGGTGTACTCGCGCCTGCGGCTGAAGGCCGTGTACAACGGTCAGGGTGCTGGCGATCCGCGCAAGTTGGGCATCAACCTCGTCAGCCCGGCGGAGACGATCGTCGGCGACGAGTCACCGTGCTGCAAGCCGCAGCGCGACATGTTGACCGATCAGCCCGAGACGTTCGCGGGCGGCTCGGTCGAGGGTTGGGTCTACTACGTGGTGACCGCGGCCGAGCTGTTCATGGGCAGCTTCGTCGCGTTCGATCCGAACGCCAACCAGACCAACGTCCCCGGCGGGGTCGTGTTCTTCGTCGTCAACTAGCTGAGTCCGCGACCAGACGTTCGGCACCGCGACCGGCAGTGAGCTGACTCAATCAGACACGGCCCAGAACTCCTCGACCCGACGCACGAAGCGGTCGGGGTCGACGAGATGGGGGTAGTGGCCGAGCCCGTCCCAGACCTCGACGATCGCGCCCGGCGCGAGCGCTTCGAGCCACGTGGCGTAGGCGGGTCCCGGATCGATCCCGTGGATCGCGAGATACGGGCAGCGGATGTTTCGTGTCATCTCCTCGATCCGTGTCGCGAGCGCGTCGCGTGTCGAGTCGAGCAGGGGCGACCAGACGCTGAGCACGACGTCCTGATCCAGCCGGCGCAATTCCTGCAGGCGATCGCGCTCGGACGCGTCGAGCGCATCGCCGGCCATCGAATCGAAGATCGTGTTCATCACGTCCGCGAACGACACCGGGTCGCGCAGCGCGGCTCCGACCGCCTGCACGCTCTCCTGGAAGTCGTCGAGCTTCAGGGGCTGGTCGACGTTGACCACCGAGCGGACCGGGCCGTCGCTCGCGGCCAGCGCGGACACCACGGCACCGCCGAGGGAGTGACCGACCACGTGTACTCCGTCGAGACCCTCGGCGGAGATGACCGCCGCGACATCGGCGGCCATGTGGACGATGTCATAGGAGTCGGCGGCTCCGGATCGTCCGTGGCCGGGAAGGTCGACGACGATGACGCGCCGCGTCGCCGACAATCGATCGGTGATCGTCCCCCACGCCTCGCCCGATTCGGCGAGGCCGTGGACCAGCACGACGGGCGCTCCGTCGCCGATCACCTCGTAGTGGACCGTCGTGCCGGCGGGAGTCGTGGTCGCTGGCACGGAGCGCATCTTGACACCAACTCCAGCGGGCTCGCCACGGGCGCAGCCGTGCACCGGACTCAGCGATCGATCAACTCGGTTCGCAGGTCATGGCTGCCGTCGGGCAGCGGGTGCTCGTAGAACGTGCGATACCCGCTCGGCGTCTCGACCACGTCGAGGTAGCGGACCGTCGCGACCGGTGCATCGCCGACCGGCCTGAGTGCTCCACCACCGAGCGGCTCGGCGATGCCGGTGCGCTCCGAGAAGTTCTCCTCCTTCGATGCCCGGCCGTCGTAGGTGGCGGAGCCGTCAGGCAACGCGGCCGTGAGGCGCGCGCCGCGCGCGTCCCAAGCACCCGGCCGGCCGGCGAGCACGTCACCTTGCCATGACCACCGCAACCCGTCGTCGCTCGTTGCAAGCGCAGTCGTCATGCGGTCTTCCTCGTCGCGCTCGGCGAGAGGATGGCAGCAGATCCAGGCGAACCAGCGATCGTCGCGGCGCCGGATCACCGGATCCTTCAACGCCACGTCGTCATCCCGGAACACCTCGCGCGGCACTGCATCCCGGAACGCCGACGGATCGTCCGCGTCGAGAACCTCGATCCACCATTGCTTGCTCGCCGGCCACGATGGGCTCGCGCAGCACACGTACAGCCGCCACGCCCCGTCGTCGAGACGCACGATCGCCGGGCGCTCGAGCGAGTAGGCGTCGAAGTCCTCGCGATCGAGCGTGCACATCGTCGTCGCCGGCCGGCCCGGTGCCCAGCGGGCGACGATGTTCTGGGCGAGCCCGGCCGCTGCATCGCGCAGCCGATAGGCGATGACGAACGTGCCGTCCACGTCGAGTTGGGCGCTGGGAGCGCCGGCCCATCGGCGTGCACCGGGTCCGGGAGCCGGCACGACCAGTTCGGATCGACCGGGGTCGGGAACGACAAGGGAGGCGTCGAGCACGCCAGGAAGGATGCCAAACGCGTCGAGTCCGCCGGCCGCGGGCGCGTTTGCTTGGTCCGGTCGCGGGGTATCCGCACACCCGACCCGACAGTCAGGAGCAGCTATGAAAGTCGCAGATGTGATGACCGCGAACCCCGTCGTGTTCGGTGCTGACGCGTCACTCGTCGAGGCCGCCACCGCGATGCGGGATCGGAACATCGGCGATGTGCTCGTCGAGCGCGATGGCGCGTTGTGCGGCATCGTGACCGACCGCGACATCGTGGTGCGTGGCCTTGCCGAGGGCAACGACCCCGGAGAACTGACGCTCGGCGACATCGCCACGACCGATCTCGAGACGGTGTCAGCGAACGATGAGGTCGAGGAGGTCGTGTCGAAGATGGAGGGCAGCGCAGTGAGGCGCATCCCGGTGGTCGACGGGGGTCGCGCCATCGGGATCCTGTCGATCGGGGACCTCGCAGAGTACCGAGACCGCGATTCGGCGCTCGGCCAGATCAGTTCGGCACCGCCGAACAACTGATCCAGCGCGTCGAGTCTCGATGGGGCACGTAGAGCTCGCAACCGAGGCTGCCCGGCTGCTCGGGGGCCGCAGCATCGCCACTGCCGAGTCGTGCACCGCGGGGCGGCTCGCCGAGTCGCTGGCGTCGGTCGACAAGGCCGTCGATTTCCTTCGTGGCGGCCTGGTCGCCTATCAGGATCAGGTGAAGCGGTCGTTTCTCGGCGTGACTGCCGAGTCGACGTTGAGCGCCGACGCGGCGGCGCAGATGGCACTCGGTGCGTGCCGGATGTTCGAGAGCGACGTGGCGGTCGCCACGACCGGTGTCGCCGGCGACGAGCCCGCAGACGGCGTCCCGCCGGGAACCGTGTTCATCGCCACAGCCGTCGACGGCGTCGTGCGGGTGCAGCGCTACCGGTACGAGGCCGATCCACCGACGGTGTGTGATCTCGCCCGGTACCAGGGGCTCGTCGACCTCCAGACCGCGTTGGCCGCCGTGCGTTGATGCGGGGAACGCGACGGCGACTCAGTTGTTCCTGGCCTGGTGGGGCGCGACGACATCCCAGGCGAGCGCGACGTCGTCGCCGACCAGTTGGATCGCACGATTCGTGAGGCGGATGCCGTCGGCGATGTTCTGGACGCCGAGACCGTTCACCGCTTGTGTGCCGGCGCCGATCACGATCGGGGCGACCGCGACGATGATCCGATCGACGAGCCCCGCCGCGAGCAGACCGGTGATCACCTCGGAACCACCCTCGACCAGCACCGACTCGGTGCCCGACGCCCGCAACGCGGCGAGCGCGCCGCGCAGGGACACCTGTCCGGATTGCTCCGCCACGACCTCCACCCGGACGCCCTGCTGACGCAGCTCGGCGCGCCGGTTCGGATCGGATCGTTCGGTCGTGATCACCGTGGTCCCGGCGCCCGGCCCGAGGATCTTGGCCGTCGACGGGATTCGCAGGGACGTGTCGAGCACGGTCCGCATCGGCGACGCCCCCGACACCATCCGCACGGTGAGTTGCGGGTCATCGCGCAACACCGTTCCCACGCCGACGAGCACGCTGTCACACGCCGCCCGCAACGCGTGGGAAAGCCGCCGTTCCTCCTCGCTGCTGATCCATTGCGAGTCGCCAGTGGAGGTGGCGATGCGACCGTCGAGCGTCTGCGCGTACTTGAGCACGACGAACGGTCGGTCAGGACGGGGTCGAACATCGCCGAGGAGCGCCATCGCATCGACCGGCGTGTCCACATCGTCGGCCATCGCTGCCGACAGCCCTGTCGGGCGCACGTGGTCCATGCGCATCGCCTTGGTGTTGAGGTAGCCGATGTTGCGGTGGTGGGGCGACGTGGGCAGAGGGACCACCCCGGTGACGACTGTGCCGGCTGACCTGAGCCCGTCGACCTTGTGTGGATTGTTGGTCAGCAGTCGCGTTGTGCGGACTCCGAGCTCGGCGAGGACGGCGGCTGACTCGTTGTAGTCGCGAGAGTCGATCGGCAAGCCGAGCACGACGTTGGCATCGACGGTGTCCGCGCCGTCGTCCTGGGCCACGTACGCCCGGAGCTTGTTGACCAGGCCGATGCCCCGCCCCTCGTGGCCGGTGGCGTAGACCAACACCCCGCGCTGCTCGGCGGCGATCATCCGCAGCGCCAATCGGAGCTGGATGCCACAGTCACATCGCAGCGACCCGAGCGCGTCGCCGGTCAGGCATTCCGAGTGGAGGCGGACGAGCACGTCGTCGCCGTCGCCGATGTCACCCTGCACCATCGCTACGTACACGTGACCGGAAGCCCGTTCGAAGGCGTGCACGTCGAACACGCCGTAGGGGGTCGGCAAAGGGACTCGAACCGCCTCGCTCGTAATCATGGGCCGTCGTTTACCCCCTGGCGGTCCAGGGCAAACTGGCGCGCGTGGGGAACGCCCGATCGCTCTGGTTCGTGGGTCCCCGGTCGGTTGACGTCAGGGTCGAAGGACTCCCGCCGCTCGAAGGCGGTCAATCGTTGATCCGCACGGCGTTCTCGGGTATCAGCGCGGGAACCGAGATGCTGGCGTACCGCGGTCAGCTCGATCCCGACCTGCCGCTCGATGAGACGCTTGGCACACTCGCCGGGACGTTCCGCTACCCGTTCCGCTACGGATACAGCTGCGTCGGGGTCGTCGAGGAGAGTCGAGGCGAGCTCGCCGAAGGGACGGTGGTGTTCGCGTTCCATCCCCATCAGGACATGTTCGTGGCGAGCGCCGACGATGTCGTGGCGCTCGGGTCGGTCGCGCCCCGGGATGCGACGCTGTTCCCCCTCGTCGAGACCGCGTTGCAGATCACCCTCGATGCCGGGCCGCTGCTCGGTGAGACCGTTGTCGTGCTCGGGCTCGGCGTCGTCGGCAGCCTGACTGCGTGCCTGCTCCAACGCGCGGGAGCGCGGGTCGTCGCCGTCGAGCCACAGGCCTGGCGGCGTGATGCGATCGGCGGTCTCGGCGTCGACGCGGTCGCACCCGAATCCCTGGCCGATGCGCTCGGTTCGGACGGGTGTCGCGCGCAAGTTCCGCTCGTCGTCGAGGCGTCGGGCAATCCCGACGCCTTGCGGACCGCGCTCGGGTTGCTGTCGCACGAGGGCACCGTGCTGGTGGCCTCCTGGTATGGCACAAAGGAAGTGACGCTGCCACTCGGGGGCGAGTTCCACCGCCGCCGGTTGACGATTCGCAGCACCCAGGTGTCGACGATTCCCGCCCGGCTGGGGAATCGCTGGACTGCCGACCGGCGGCGACGCGCCGTCGTCGACCTTCTCGATGAGCTCCCCCTCGGCAGCCTCGCCACCCACACGTTCCCGTTCGATCAGGCCGGTGAGGCCTATGCCGCGATCGATGCCGGAACCGAAGGATTGATCCACGCGGCGTTGGGGTACCGGTAGCCCATGTTCCAAGTCGGCACCGCGATCGAGTTCCCCGCGCAACACATCATGCCCGGTGTCGAAGGGCCCGAAGGCGAGCTCCACGAGCACGACTACCGCCTCGACGTGGTCGTGGAGCGCGAGAAGCTCGACGATCGGGGGATGGTCTGCGACCTCGACGTGCTCGAGGCCGCGCTGCAGGGCATCGACGCGACCGTGCGCGGCAAGAACCTCGAAGTGATCCGTCCCGCCGACGCCGAGGCCGTCACGGTCGAGGTGTTCGCGCGCTGGGCGCACGACTTCCTCGCGGACGCGATCCGCAACACCGGTGCGGAGACGTTGTCGGTGCGGGTGTGGGAGTCGGCCGTGGCGTTCGGTGGATACAGCGATCGACTCAACTGACGCGTCAAGGCCGGCATGGTCGTCATCTCGCTCGTGACGCGCGGCTCGCCGACGCAGGTGACGGGTGGACATCTCTACCACCGGCGGATGGCCGAGGCGGCCGCATCCCGAGGTGCCGAGATCGAGTTCATCTCGGTGCCGTGGTTCCGCAACCCGCTCCGAGGGGCCCGCGGCCTCGTGCTCGTCGACAGTCTCGCGGCGTGGGCGGTCGCGCCCTACGTAGTGGCCCGACAGCGTCGCCGTTCACCGATCGCGGCGATCCTCCACCAGCCACCGGGCGGCGTCGGGCAGGGCCCTCTCCGTACGACACTGCAGCGTCCGTTCGACCAGGCGCTGTACCGGCGATGCGATTTGTTGATCGCGGCCAGCACGGCGCTCGGACGCGCGCTGGCCGACGATTACGGCCTCCCCGCGGAACGGATCTGCGTCGTCGAACCGGGCAGTGACCTACCGGTCGATCGGTCGGCGTCCGGTGACCTTCGCCACGGACGCCGGATCGCGCTCCTCTGTGTCGGCAACTGGCTCCCGAACAAGGGAGTACTCGAACTGCTGGAGGCGGTCGCCGCGCTGCCGCCCGACCATGTGACGCTTCATCTCGCCGGACGGTCGGATGTCGACCCGTCGTATTCGGCCAAGGTGGGCGCCCGCCTGCGTGATCCCGATCTGGCCGGCCGGGTGGTCGTCCACGGTGCCGTCACGCGTGACGATGTCGGGCGGCTCTACGGCGGCGCCGACGTCTTCGTGCTGCCCAGCTACGCCGAGACGTACGGAACAGTCTTCGCCGAAGCGCTGTCCGCCGGGCTGCCGACGGTCGGGTGGCGCTCCGGGAACCTTCCCAACCTCATCGAGGACGGCCGGGAGGGATGCCTCGTCATTCCCGGCGACATCGACGCGCTGAGCGCCGTGCTGGGAAGACTCGCCACCGACGACGAATGGCGTGGTTCGCTTGCCGAGGCCGCGTTGCGTCGCGGTGCAACGCTTCCGACCTGGGACGCCGCGGCAGACGCGTTCTTCGGCGCCCTCAGTCGACTCGGACCGGGCCGCGATTGAACCAGCGGACGACCGGCCCCTGGGGCTCGATGTCGATGCGCGACACGCTCGAGTCCTCGACGTACATCCGCCACGCGATCCCGACCGGCACGTCGAGTGCCCACGCGAGCGCCGCTTTGATCGGGCTCACGTGCGTGACGACGACGACGGTCGACGTCGCGGCGGCCGCCGCCAGCTCCGCACATGCGGCACGCACGCGGATCGAAAGCGCGTCCAACGACTCACCGCCGGGTGGCGCGAACGATGCATCCGATCGCCACTGCGCCCAGACACCGGCCGCGACTGCGGCCGACGGCTGACCGTCGAGCTCGCCGTAGTCGAGCTCGATCCAACGTTCGTCGAGCTCGACCGGACGACCGAACGCCGATGCCGTGTCGCGCGCCCGCCGCAGGGGACTCGAGACCACGAGGTCGGGAACGGGCAACGTCGCCGCCAGCTGTCGCGCGTGCTCGTGGCCGGCATCGGTGAGCGACGGATCAGCGCGTCCCAACAGCAGCCCCTGCCGATTCGGTGGCGTTTCGCCATGACGCACCAACAGGAGCATCGATGGAGTCTAAGAAGCGAGTGCCGACTCCCGCGCGGAGCACCCACCGGGTTCGGATCGGCTGTGGCCGGGGATCATCGCGTGATGCGCGCCAGCACTGAACCGCGTCCCGGGGAGGCCCGGATCGGATGCTCCGGCTGGTCGTACAAGGATTGGCGCGGTCCCGTGTACCCGGTCGACCTGCCCGCCAAGGACTGGTTCGCCTCGTACGCCGAGCGGTTCGACACGGTCGAGTTGAACAGCACGTTCTACCGCCTGCCGCACGCGACCACGGTCGAGAACTGGCGCAAGCGAGCGCCGGACGGGTTCATCTACGCCGTCAAGGTCGGCCAGTTCGGTTCCCACCGGATGAAGTTGCGCGACCCGTCGCGATGGCTGGCGAACCATCTCGATCGGGTGACCCGACTCGGCGACACGCTCGGTCCGAATCTCGTCCAGCTCCCACCGAACTGGCGCCGCGACACGGCACGTCTCGACGAGTTTCTCGACGCGGCTCCGGCGGCGATGCGCTGGGCCGTCGAGTTCCGCGAGCGCTCGTGGCTCCACGACGACGTGTACGAGGTGCTTGCCCGACACGGAGCCGCGTTGTGCGTGCACGACCTGCTCGAGGATCACCCGTGGGAGCGCACCGCCGACTGGGCGTATCTCCGATTCCATGGGCCTGACGCTCGACGCCATCCGTACCATGGCCGCTACGGACCCCGCCGGCTGCGTGGCGCGGTCGACCGTATCGAGCAACAGCTCGACGCCGGACACGACGTCTACGCGTACTTCAACAACGACTACGACGGCGCCGCGGTGGTCGATGCGACGTGGCTCAAGCGGCGAATCGCACGCAGTTCCGGCGGTTCGGAGCCGGCACGGCTGGGTAGGCATCGCGCGTGAAGGCCACCTTCGAGGGAGCGGCGTCGTACGTCCCGGAGACCCGCCGGTTGTCGGTGCTCGCCGACGCCGCGGCCGGCTGTCGCGGATGTCCGCTGTACGCCGACGCGAACCAGACGGTGTTCGGCGAAGGTAGGCGCGACGCACCGCTGATCCTGGTCGGCGAGCAGCCGGGCGATCGAGAGGACGTGCAAGGTCACCCGTTCGTGGGACCCGCCGGTCACGTTCTGTGGAGGTGCGTCGAGCAGGCAGGGATCGACCGCGCCCACGTGTTCGCAACCAACGCCGTGAAGCACTTCAAGCACGAGGTGCGTGGAAAGCGCCGGCTGCACAAACGGCCGAACACCGACGAGATCGAGGCGTGCCACCCGTGGCTAGATGCTGAGATGCAAGCGGTCAAGGGTCGGGTCATCGTCGCGCTCGGCGCGGTCGCGGCGCGGTCGCTCCTCGGGCGGCCGGTGCCGATCGCGAAGAGTCGCGGGACGGAATTCGAGCTCGACGGGCGCGTCGTCGTGGTCACCTACCACCCGTCGGCAGTGCTCCGGGCCGACGAAGCGGCTGAGGAGATCCGCGCCGCGCTTGTCAGCGATCTCCGAGCGGCGGACACGCGCTCACGCGAGAGCGTTGGCGCGGTCCGCCGTCGTCAATGACGTCATCGATCGTCAGGGGCCGACGGACTCACACCCGCAAGCGGTCCCACGGACCCCAGATGGCGAACGTGATGCCCTGCGCGGCCTGGATGTTGACGAACAGCGTGTCGCCGTTGGGGCTGAACGTCGCCCCAGCGAACTCCTCGCCGAACCGTGGAGCGTTCGGCGGGGCGTTGCGCGTCAACCGGTTCAGGGCGATGTCGAACAGCTCGGCGTCTGGATTGAGCCCGCGGATGTAGTTGTCGACGGGCCCGTCCTCACAGAGGACCACCGTGGCGCCGTTGTTACGGGCGGTGATGTTGTCGGGCAGATCGAGCGCGGCGGTGCCGGGCGACTGGAAGTGACACGTGAGCAGCGCTCGCTTCGGGTCGTAGGACCAGATCTGGCCGGCACCGTTCCCATAGCCCGTCACCGTGTCGGGTCCGGTCTCGGCCGCTCCGCCGCCTTGGGTCGAAGTGAAGTAGATCTCGCCCTTGGTGAACACGGCCCCTTCGAGTCGGGAGAAGTGAGCGGCGCCGAGGGCCCGGCCTTGGTTTCCGACGTGGTTGATGGCGTCGTTGTTGGTCGTCGGCGCGGTCTGTCCGGGTGTGTACGGGAATGTCGGGTTGGCGTCGGCGATGTCGACCCAGTCGACGGGATAGGTGGCGCCATTCGACTGGGTCGCCTCGAGGTGGGCGTTGGGCGCACCGACCACCCGCAGCATCTGCAGCACGCCGCCGTTCTCGAGTCCGCCCACCTGCATCGGGTTCGAGGGCGGGACGTAGCGGTACAGGCCCGATGGAAACCCAAAGTTGTCCTCGGTGAGGTAGACGATCCCCTCCCGCGGGCTGTACGCGGCCGCCTCGTGAGCGAAGCGCCCGGCACTCGTGATCGGCTGGCGGTCCGACTTGCCATCGGCGGGTACTTCGAAGATGAATCCGTGACGTTGCTGGAGTGGAATGTTCGACGCGCCGGTGAAGTCGGGGCCGACGTCGGGGCCGTTGACGGTCTCCTCGCACGTGATCCACGAGCCCCACGGCATTCCGCCACCGGAGCAGTTCATCTGGGTGCCATTGAGACTGGTGAACGATTCGAGAACTTCGCCGTGGTCTGTCACGAGCGTCGTCGTCGTACCGCCTTGGGCCATCGCGTCGTACGGCGCGTCACCGGGACCGGGCGCGGCGGGTCCGAACGCCGGGCCGGGGTTGTTGAGCTCGTGGTTGCGGACGAGCCACACGTTGTGGCCGCGCGCTCTGAAGGCGGCCATGCCGTCGTGACGTCCGGGCAGGGTCGTCCCGTCGGACAGCATGATCGGCGTTCCGTCGGTGTCGTGGAACGAGCGGTACTTGAAGTTGGGCTGCAGCCACAGCCGGACGCGTCCGTCTCTGAGATCGGCCACCGGCTCCAGCGGACGAATGCGCGGTTGACCTCCAGCCGCCTGCGCCAACATGCTCTGCAGCGACCCCCCGGCGACGGCTCCGCCGACCGTGGCGACGGCTCCCTGCAGGAACGTACGACGATGAATCCTTGCCATGTCCAATCCCCCCTTTGTGCCCCTCGGCAAACCGTAGCCGAGCGCGAGCTCGCGACAGAACGGCCCCGGCCAGCTCCGCCAACCAGCCCAGACGTCACGCGACCGACGCTTCAGTTCCATGACGGTTCGTCCGATGAGTCGGCGGCGGCAGGCGGCCGCCCCGAGAGCCTGGATGTGTACGCGTGGGGTCATCAGCGGGGAAGACGAACGGATCGCACGAGCGTGCGCGGTCGGTCGCCGCCGCCCGGCAGGCGTCGCTCCTCTTCCTCGCCGCCGGAATCATGACCCTGGTCAACAACCATGTCCCCAACGCGGACAACCAGGCGATCAACGACTACGTGGGCCTGATGGCGGTGGTCGCGTCGCCCTTGGGCCTGCTGCTCCCGTGGGAACGTTGGCCCGCACGCGCCACGCTGATGTACTTCCCGTTCTGCCTGGCGCTGCTCGTCATGAACGCGATGTACGGCTCGACGGCGAGTGAGATCTACGCGTTCTGGTTCGTCGTCGCCTTCGTATGGGTTGGCATCCACCACCCCTCCCGAACCTCGCTCGCGCTCGGGGTGCCCGCCGCGGTCGCCTACCTCATCCCACTACTCACCGCGGCCGACACCTCCGGTGAGGCGATCAGCTCCGTGGGTGTCGCCATCCCGGGCGCAGTCCTCATCGGCGAGGTCCTCTCCGCGACGAACGCCGGGCTCCGACGAGCGCGAGCCGCACAAGACTCGGCATTCGAGTTGCTCGCAGTCGCCGCGGTCACCGACGATCTCACGGGCGTCGGCAACCGCCGCCAGGTGAACACGATGCTCGACTCCCTGCACCCGGGCGACTCTCTGCTGCTGCTCGATATCGACCACTTCAAGGACATCAACGATCGCCTGGGACATCTGGTCGGCGACGAAGTGCTCTCCGATCTCGGCCGGTACCTGAAGATCAGCGTTCGGGACAGCGTGGACACGGTCGCTCGATACGGCGGCGAGGAGTTCCTCAT
The DNA here is from genome assembly GCA_035557475.1 of Ilumatobacteraceae bacterium. Lineage (GTDB taxonomy): Bacteria > Actinomycetota > Acidimicrobiia > Acidimicrobiales > Ilumatobacteraceae > JALOLG01. The sequence continues at coordinate 8,075 of DATMDV010000370.1, read as the reverse complement.
CGTCCTTCGCCGACCCAGCAACGACGCGTGCCGGACGGCCGAACGATTGCTCGCGGGATGGCGAGCGACCAACCCCCTCGCCACGTTCTCGATCGGTGTGGCGCTCCACCGCGATCATGTCGCGGCCACGGCCACGCTGCACGAGGCCGACCAGGCCCTGTACGACGCCAAGGCGTCAGGGCGCGACCGCTGCCAGGCCGCCCCTGCCTGGCGCTCGTAGACACACCACGGCGATCCGGGATGTCGTGAGACATCACACGGTGCCCCCGGCAGGATTCGAACCTGCGCACACGGCTCCGGAGGCCGATGCTCTATCCCCTGAGCTACGAGGGCGGGCCACCGCAGGCTAGCGGCTCGTGGTCGCGTGGGACCCGGTGACGGCGACCGTGAGCGGCCAAATGATCACCCAACGTTCGACCGTTTTTCACCTCCACGCGATGTGCGTATGGTTAGGTCTGCGGGTCATTGTCAGCTACTGCGACAGGGGAGCCAAGCGTGGGAAATTACGTGTCATCGGGTGGGTCTGTTCGTCCCTGGAGGTCCGGTCGACGTCGTGTGGCGGTCCTGACCGCGGTCGCACTGATCGTCGGGTTCGCGCCGCGTGCCGGCATCGCGGCGCCGGGCGCCGGCGGCGATCAGGATGACCGCGACGACGAGTTGCTGTTCTTCGCCGCCGACGGTCTGCGCCAGGACATCGTCGAGGCGTACGCGCAGGAGGGGGTGGTGCCGGGATTCAGGAACCTCTTGAACAACGGTGCCAAGGCGTCGGACAACGGGCTGCTCACGCAGTCACCACCGAACACCGGTGCGGGCTGGTTCACGCTCGCGACCGGCGCGTGGCCGGGTGTCGCGGGATCGACGAACAACACGTTCCACGTCAACGGCCAAGCGTTCGCCAACAGCACCTCGGCACTGGGAACCCCCGGTGTGCTGCAGGCCGAGACGTTGCCCCAGGCGGCCGAGCGCGGCGGCAAGAAGGTCGCCCAGATCGAATGGGCCGGCGGTCGCAGCGGCGCGACCAACGGGCCGACGCTCGACTTCCGCAACTTCCGCAGCGGTCGAGGTGTCGCCACCAACTACATCAGCCCCGCCGACTCGGTGCAGTTCACCACCGCCTTCGGTCTGCAGTTCGACCATCCCGCCGGCTTCGCCAACTCGCCGCCATTCCCGCAGGCCGCGCCGACAGCCGCGGTCGGCTGGACGCGCGTGCCGAAGTCGTACAGCCCGGCGAAGGAGATGCGCCTGCGCGTCATCGACGGCGGCGTCGACAAGTACGGCCTCAACGCCTACATCTACGACAGCAAGAACGATGGGCAGACCAGGTACGACAAGGTGCTCTTCGCGTTCACGAAGGACGGCAACGACAAGGTCGCCAACCTGAAGGAAGGCGAGTGGGCCGACGTCAAGATCACCATCAACGGCGCTCCGAACTTCCCGACCGACCCACTGAACGGCAAGACCGGAGCGTTTCTGATCAAGGTCGAGCGACTGACAACCGACCTCTCGCAGGTCCGGCTGTTCCACACGTCGGTGACGCGGGCCATCGCGACGTGGCCGACGTGGCCGGGTGAGCCCGGCTTCACCGGCACGTTCGAGGACTTCGTCGCCGAGCGCTTCCCGTCGTCGCAGGCCGGCGACTTCGCGGTCCTCGAAGCGGGCATCGTCAGCGAGGAGACGTACATCGAGCAGGGCCTCTACTGGGAGACCTCGTATCACCCGCTGATCAAGTACGTGCTCGACACGTACCAGCCCGACCTGGCGCTGGTGGGGTACCCCGTGACCGACGAGTTCCAGCACCAGTTCCTCGGTCTCGTCACCGAGACGCTGCCGAACGGCGCCCCCAACCCGGCCTACGACGACGTCGAGGTCAATGGCACGCCCGACGGTCGCGTCGACGAACGCGAGAGCTTCATCCGTCGCGCCTACCAGGGCGCCGACGCGACGATGCGCCTCGCCCAGAAGCGCATGGACGACAGCGGCCTGACGACGTTCGTGTCGTCGGACCACGGATTCGCCGCGCAGTTCGCGGCGATCGACGCCAGCGAGGTGCTCGTCGACCTCGGACTCTTGTCGCGGCCGCAGACGTCGAACTGTCGTCCGGCGACCGGTGAGACGATCGGCATGGCCAAGGCCTGCTGGGCCGGTGGCACGGTGCAGATCTACCTCAACCTCGCCGGGCGCGATCCGGCCGGCGGTGGTTTCGTCCAAGTCGCGGCTGCGGACGAGGCGACGACGGTCGCCACGATCAAGGCCGCGTTCCTCGCCCTCGCCGATCCCAACGACTGGACCGGTGACGGTTCACCGGAGGGCTGGAAGGTGATCGACCGCGCCTTCACCAAGGCGGAGGCGCGCTACATCCCCAACGGCGCCGGCAGCACCGCCGACATGGCGCATCCGACCCGCACCGGCGACCTCGTGGTGTTCTCGTATCCGCCGTACCAGTTCGACGCCGCGACACCAGGCACGCTCATCGCCCGCTCGGCGTTCTTCGGCCAGCACGGCTACGTCCCCGACATCCAGGATCTGCCGAGCAACACCAACATGCGAGCCACGTTCCTCGCCGGAGGCAAGGCGATCGAGCACGGTGTCGTGAGCAACGTGCGCAGCATCGACCTCGCCCCGACGGCGGCGTTCCTGCTCGACATCCCGGTTCCCCAGCACAGCCAGGGGGAGGTGCTGCTCGACATGCTCGACAGGGGCGATCGCTACACGGCAGTGCCGATCATCGGGTTGAACGACTTCCACGGGCAACTCGACCCGGTCAGCACCACGATCGTTGGGCGCAACAGCCTCGCGGGTGAGGTTGCGGCACTTTCTGTCGGCGGCGCAGGGCAACTGGCGACGATGTTCGACGAGGAGGCAGCGCAGCTTCCGGGGCAGACCCTCCTGTTGGCGGCGGGCGACAACGTCGGAGCCTCACCCCCGAACTCGGCGCTACTGCAGGATCTTCCCGCGATCGACGTCGAGAACCTCTGGGGCCTCGACGCGACGAGCTACGGCAACCACGAGTTCGATTTCGGACTCGAACGCATCCTCCTCCACAACGAGCAGGCAAACTTCCCGTTCCTGTCGGCCAACATCATCGACGAGGCCACCGGTGAATCACCCTCGTGGTCGCCGCCGTCGACCGTGCTCACGGTCAACGGAGTCCAGGTCGGCGTGATCGGGGCCACGGTGCGTACCACGCCGGAGCTCGTCAAGGCGGGCGCGACCGAGGGCCTGGTGTTCGACGACGAGGCGACGCGGATCCACGCCGAGTCGGAGCGGCTGGCGGACCTGGGCATCGTCGTGCAGGTGGTGGTGATCCACGAGGGCGCGGTCCTCGGCGCCAACACGATCGACGGTGTTCCAGGGTCGGCGTGGCAGGGCCCGATCATGGCCATCACCGACGCCTTGCAGGACACGTCCGTCGACCTGGTGATCGCCGGGCACACGCATCGCATCACCAACACCGTGGTCGGGCACATCCCCGTCATCGAGGGTGTCAACGCCGGTGGGAGCTACTCGGTGGCTCAACTGATGGTGCGCGACGGCGACGTCGCGTGGGTCAGCGGCGCCACGCGGGTGGCGAAAAACCTCGGTGTCGCACCGCGAGCCGACGTCCAGGCAGTCGTCGCCCAGGCGAACGCCGACACTGCGGTGTTGCGCAACCAGGTGATCGGCACGCAGGCGGTCGACATCCTGCGCGATCCGGCGCGGCTCAGCGAATCGGCGATGGGCAACCTGGTTGCTGACGCGATGCTCGAGAAGTACCCGGGCATCGACGCCGCGCTCACCAACTCCGGTGGCCTGCGACAGGACCTTCGGATGGCTCCGCCGTCCGCCGGCGAGGCGATCGGTGAGGTCACGTGGGGTGAGGTTTTCGCGGTGTTGCCGTTCGGCAATCGAACGGTCATCGAGACGATCACCGGCGACGTGCTGACGGCCGCGTTGTTGAACGGGTTGAGTCCGGTCTGCAACCCGGCGATCGCGACTGGACGGTTCCCACAGGTGTCGGGACTGCTGATCAACTTCAGCTGCTCGGGCACCACACCCGTGATCAACAGTCTGGCGCGCGCCGACGGGTCGCCGATCCTGGCGACCGACTCGATCCGCATCGTCACCAACGACTTCATGTACTTCGGAGGCGGTGACGGCTACACGGCACTCGCAGCCGGCACTGATGTGCTGCAACCCGGTGACGACCTGATGAATGTCGTCATCGAGTACATCGCGGCTCACTCACCGGTCAGCGCGGTCGTCGAGGGCCGCACGGTCAGGACGTGATCACATGCCGCCCGCGCCGGAACGATCCGGCGCGGGCGGCACGGTCACGCCTGCCAGCGCCGGCGGTGGAGCCCTGACTCGTCCTGCGTCATCACGGTCGCCACGGTCGGGCGAACCTTGAGCAGCACCACGCCGTCGTCCTCGGGCGCGCCGAAGAACGCCGTCGCGTCGTACGGGAAGAATCCCGACCACCGCCGGCGCTTCTCGTCGGCGTCGTCGACGATCTCGACCGTGCCGCTCACGTAGGCCTCCGATCCGGGTCGGAACATGAGCGCGATGCGCGGGTTCTCGGCGATGTTGATCGCCTTGCCCGACGATCTCCTCGTCGTGATCCAGATCGAGTCGCCGTCGACCACGGCGGCGACCACCGACACGTGCGGCGTGCCGTCGCTCGATGCGGTGGCCGCGTTCGCGAGCCCCGTCAGATGGGGGGCGACGTCGTCCCATGAGAGTTGTCGGTCCATGCGCCCGAATGTATCGATCGATGAGATCGGCGAATGTCGGGCCAGAATGGTCGGCCATGGCCGACCCCCTCGCCACCGTCGCGACGTTGCTCGCCCCGGCGTTCGCGGACGTGGCCGGGCGAGATGGCGTCGATCCCGTCGTCCGACCGTCCGACCGCGCCGACGCTCAGGTGAACGGTGCCCTCGCGCTCGCCAAGGAGCTCGGCCGCAACCCGCGCGACGTTGCCCAGGCGGTCATCGACACCGGCGTCCTCGACGGTGTCTGCAGTTCGGTCGAAGTGGCCGGCCCGGGGTTCATCAACATCGTGTTCGACGACGACTTCCTCGCCCGCGAGCTCGCGGCTGTAGCGCCCGACGAACGACTCGGCGTTCCGGTCGCGGCTCACCCGCGCACGGTCGTCGTCGACTACTCGGCGCCCAACGTCGCCAAGGAGATGCACGTCGGCAACCTGCGGTCGACGATCATCGGCGACGCCCTGGTACGGATGCTCGGGTTCGCCGGGCATCACCTCATCCGCGAGAACCACATCGGCGACTGGGGCCGGCCGTTCGGGATGCTGATCGAGCACATGCTCGACATCGGTGAGGAGGCGGCCGCCGAAGCGGTGTCGATCGGCGACCTCGACGGCTTCTACAAGGCCGCGACCACCAAGTTCGAGGCGTCCGAGGAGTTCCAGGCGCGGGCCCGGCAACGGGTGGTGCTGCTCCAGGGCGGGGATCCCGACACGCTCGAACAGTGGGCGCAACTCGTCGCCCTGTCGACGCAGTACTTCAACACGGTGTACCGGCGACTCGGCGTGCTCCTCACCGACGACGACCTCGCCGGCGAGAGCCGCTACCAGTCGCTCATGCCGGTCGTCGTCGAGCGCCTCGAACAGGCCGGTCTGCTCGTCGAATCCGAAGGCGCCGAAGTCGTGTTCCCGCCCGGCTTCACGAACCGCGAGGGCGAGCCGCTGCCGCTCATCATCCGATCGAGCGCCGGGGGGTTCAACTACGCGACGTCAGACCTCGCGTGCGTGCTCGACCGCGTCGAGCGGCTCGGCGCCGACCTGTTGCTGTACCTCGTCGACGCCGGTCAGAGCCAGCACTTCCAGATGGTGTTCGCGGTGGCGCGCATGGCGGGATTGCTCAACGAGACGACCGACGCGGTCCATGTGCAGTTCGGCGTCGTCCTCGGCACGGACCACAAGCGTCTGCGCAGCCGGAGTGGTGATTCCGTGAAGCTCATCGAGCTGCTCGACGAGGCGGTCGACCGGGCGTCGGCGGCGGTCGCCGAGAAGAACCCCGATCTCACCACGGACGAGCGCGCCGCGGTGGCGCAGTCGATCGGCATCGGTGCGCTCAAGTACGCCGACCTGTCGAACGACCGCGTCAAGGACTACGTCTTCGACTGGGACCGGATGCTCGCGTTCGAGGGCAACACCGCGCCATACCTGCAATACGCGCATGCCCGGATCTGCTCGATCTTCCGCCGCGCCGAAGTCGAACGCAGCGCCGTGCGATCGGTGACGATCGTGCTCGGCACCCCCCAGGAGCGGGCGCTGGCGCAGCGCGTGCTGGCGCTGCCGAGCGCGCTCGACGACGCGCTCGCCAGCTTCTCGCCGCACAAGCTCTGCAGCTATCTGTTCGATCTCAGCCAGGACTTCACGGCCTTCTACGAGCACTGTCCCGTGCTGCGCGTCGACGAGCCGTTGCGCACGAGCCGGTTGGCGCTCAGCGACTTGGTCGCCCGGACCCTCGCCCACGGCCTGGGGCTGCTCGGGATCGAAGCGCCCGAGCAGATGTGACGCCCGGTACGTTGGGCGGGTGAGCGCACTCGCCCGCCGCCTGCTGCCCGACACCGCCGATGTCGGCGCCGACGGGTGGTTGACCGTCGGTGGATGCTCGATCGAGCAGCTCGCGAGCGAGTTCGGAACGCCCCTGTTCGTCTACGACGAAGCGCACCTGCGGGCGCGCTGTCGCGAGGCCGTCGCCGCGTTCGGTCACGAGCGTGCCGTCTACGCCACCAAGGCATTCCTGTGCCGGGCGATGGCGCGCCTCGCACACGAGGAGGGGATGCTGCTCGACGTCGCGTCCGGCGGTGAGCTCCACGTGGCGTTGTCCGCCGGAGTGCCCGCTTCGTCGTGTGTGCTGCACGGCAACAACAAGAGTGGCGACGAGCTGCGTGAGGCCGTCGCCGCAGGGGTGCGGCACATCGTGGTCGACTCCTTCGACGAGCTCGATCGCCTCGATGTGCTCCACAAGGAACGGGTCGGGCCGGCACCCGACGTGCTGTTGCGGATCACGCCCGGGGTTCACGCCCACACCCACGAGTTCATCGCCACCGGTCAGGACGATTCGAAGTTCGGGTTCAACCTCGGCAATGGCGACGCCGAGCGGGCCGTCAAGCGGGCGACCACCTCCGACAGCGTCAACCTCGTCGGGCTCCACTGCCACATCGGGTCGAACGTGTTCGCCGCGTCGAGCTTCGCGTTGGCCGCCGAGGTGATGGCCGGGTTCGCGGTGCCGCTCGGGCTGCCCGAGCTGGTGCTCGGTGGTGGGCTCGGCGTGGCCTACGTCGGCACCGAGGAGGCGCCGACGATCACCCAGTGGGCGACTGTGCTGCTCGACGCGTGCCAGGCGCTCGGCGTGCGGTCGCACGTGAGCATCGAGCCCGGCCGGGCGATCGTCGCCGCGGCCGCGATCACCGTGTACACGATCGGCACCATCAAGCACATCCCGGGTGTCCGCACGTACGTGGCGGTCGACGGCGGGATGAGCGACAACCCACGGCCGGTCCTCTACGGGTCGGGGTACGAGGCGTTCCTCCCGCGGGCGGTGGATGCCGAACGCAACGCCCGGGCCCGGGTCGTCGGCAAGCACTGCGAGAACGGCGACGTGTTGCTGTTCGAAGCACGGCTGCCCGACGACGTGGCCGTCGGCGACCTGCTGGCAACGCCGGTCACGGGCGCCTACGGCCAGTCGATGGGCTCCAACTACAACAAGATCGCTCGCCCGCCGGTCGTCTTCGTCGCCGACGGAGCCGCCCGCCTCGTCGTCCGCCGCGAAACCTACGCCGACCTCCTCGCCACAGACCTCGGGTAACTCGGCCGAAAACCTCTGTTTGTGTCACCGATTCCGGCGATCTTCGCCGATTTCGGTGACACAAACAGGAGAAATCAGCGTTGGCGGGCGGCGAGGTAGCGGCGGCTGGTTTCGCGGGACTCGGGGTCGGCGAGAGCCGCCGCGAGGGTGTCGGCGTCGTTGGCGTTGCGGCGGGTACCGGCGATCTCTTCGGTGACCGCGTTGACCTGTTGCTTGGTGGTCCGCAGCGCGAACTCGGGCTTTCCGGCGAGCTCGGCCGCC
>DATMDV010000369.1:0-15224 GCA_035557475.1 Ilumatobacteraceae bacterium | reverse complement strand
ATGACGCTCGCCGCCGACGCCCTGCTGCTCGGCCGTGTCACCTATGAAGGCATGGCACAGGCCTGGCCCACCAGGGGCGGAAACCCCTTCGCCGACCACGTCAACTCGATCACGAAGTACGTCGTCGCCACCCAACCGGTCGTCACCACGGCGTGGGATCCGACCGTGGTCATCGCCGGAGCCGACCTGCTCGACGAGGTCAGCCGGCTGAAGCGGGCCGAAGGCGGCAACATCGTCATCTGGGGCACCGGCCAGCTGACCGACGCCCTCGCCGCGGCCGGCCTGCTCGACGAGTACCGGATCTGCACCTCCCCCGTCATCAAGGGAGGCGGCGAGCCCCTGTTTCGCCCAGCGAGCACGGGCACCGTCGAGCTCCTCCACACCAAGATCGTTGCCACCGGCGCCGTCGTCCACGCCTACCGCCCCACCTCCGAGCCGTCGACCAACACCACGCCGGGTAGCGGCCGAGCGGTGTGAGCAATGCGGATGACGGCGTTGAGTTCGCCCAGAACAGTGGGCACCACGGCTTCAACTTCGACAACCGTCGACGAAAGCTACGGCACCCGGCGCCCACGCCGGCGGCGATCGACGCCACCAAACGCCGCCCGGAGGAGTGCTCGACAAGGACTGTTGAGCGGGCCACGTCGAGTTGGCGCATGGGGATCGCAACGATGGCTACACCTTCGTGCGACGCCCCGGCAACGCGACGTGACTCGCTCGATGGGTCGAGCTCAGCCGACCCTGGTCCAGGTTCCAGCGCAGTCGGTCTCGAAGCCGACGTCACTCGCGTGGATCGTGACGTAGAACGTCCCTGGATCGCTGAAGTACATCCCGTCGATCAGCGCTGCCGGCCCGCCGCTGAACGAGCTCAGCAGCGACCAGCCGCAGCCCGTCTCGTCCTCGTCGATCAGGAGTTGATACTCGCCCGGAAGGGTGTGGTGGTTGACGACGTGGCTCCCGCGAGGAATCGTCGACGCCGGAGCGGCGTTTGCAGGCAACAGGGTCATCGGGCCGCACTCGTCCGTGAACGAGAACGTCTCGTGACCTGCAATGTCGACCACCGTGCGCCCGGCGTCTGATTGAAACGACACCCCGAGCTGGACGAACCGATTCGACTTCCCAAACCCGGAATACCGCTGACAACACCCGACGTCCCGAGGGAAGTCGGTATCGCCAGGGGCGATCACGAGGTTGATGCACATGCCCAGCGAAGTCGAGCGTCCTCGGTCAGTCTCGCGGACGCCAATCCGAGAGCGCTCGTGAGTGAGCGCGTAACGCGTGCCGAGCATGGGGGACTACATGCTGGGAGATGTCTCATGGTTCGCGGAGGTAAGCCGTGCCGGACGTGTACTCGATCATCACCGAGCTCGACGCCGAGGTCGTAGCCCAGTTGGCGACAGCGATGGAGGTCAGCGCCGCCGATCCGCAGCATCGAGCGATGGTCGACTCGTACCTGGCGCGACTCGATCCGCCGTCTGGAGCTCGAGTCGTCGAGATCGGCTGTGGGACGGGGGCCATCGCCCGGATGATCGCGGCCCGGTCCGACGTCGGCGAGGTGGTGGGGACGGATCCGTCTCGGATCCTCATTGAGCGGGCCCGTCAACTCAGCGAGGGGTTCGCGAACCTCTCGTTTGAGGAGGCCGACGGCGCGGCGCTGCCGCTGCCCGACGGGTCGTTCGACGTGGCGGTGATCCATCGGGTCCTGTCACACGCCCCAGCGCCAGCGCGCCTGCTTGACGAGGCGTTCCGTCTGCTTCGTGCGGGCGGTCGGCTCGCCGTTTTCGACGGTGACTACTCGACGATCACGTTGGCGACCGGTGAGAACGATCCGCTGCAGGTGTGCGTCGCGGCGATGATCTCGGCATTTGTCAACGATCCCTGGGTCGTGCGGCGGCTACCGCCGATGGTGACCGCGGCGGGGTTCGCTGATCCGCGGATGGAGAGCCACGGTTTTGTGCAAGTCGCCGACGCCCAATACATGGTGAGCATCGCCGAGCGGGGGGCCGACGCGCTGCAAGCGAGTGGGCGCATCGGCCGTGAGCTGGCTGACGCCCTGAAGCGCGAAGCGAGGCGGCGGGTCGAGGACGGCTCGTTCTTCGGGCACATCGCCTACGGCAGCCTGGTTGCGGGCAAGCCCGCGTGACAGCCGCTTTCGAGTCGCGTCAGATGTGCGCTGGTGCGCTCACCCGCGGTGCGCTCTCCCGCGAGTTGGTCTCGAGTGGCGAGCGCGGTCCGAGTTGGCGATGCGCACGAAGTACCGCGTGCCCTCGCCGGGCTGCGCGACAAGACTGCGGCCATGACTTCCACCGTTTTGCATTTCAAGCGGTGGGTCTTCTCGCGACACTCGCACCCCTGGAGCGCGTGGACGCGGTGGGCATCAACACCGCTCGTCCTGCTCCCCGTCTGGAACCGCAGCGCAAGGCAGGGCGTTGTCGTCGCGGCATGGTTCGCGCTCAATGCCGTCGTCTTCCCACCACCTCGCGATGACTCCGCCTTCGCGACTCGGGTGGTTCTCGGCGAAGAGAGATGGCTGAAGGAGCGTCCAGTGTCCGGCGCCCTGGCGATCAACTGCCTGGCGAGCGCAGCCCTTCTCATCGCCATCGACAGCGCACGTCGTCATCGTCACTGGCAGATGACCATCGCAACGATCGCCACGATGAGCGCGTTGCTCTGGTACTGGCGGGAGATGGTTCGCTTCTACGACACGCGCGGTGACGGCCAATAGCGGCCGCTACCGGACCCACCACGTCCGACGGCGACGCTGGCAGACCGCGCCGAAATCGGCGACACCCGCTCTGCAAGTGCGCACCGAAGCGTGCCCCATTACGCCGGGCGAGAGCAGCCGGTGCGAACCGCACCAAACGCCGGCTCGCGCCCGACCGCATCCCACGCGGCACCATCCCCGATCGCCACGAACGACGCGAATCAGATCGGGGATCCCGTCCAGGCCGCCCATCCGTCGAACGTTCGTTGTCCCTGACGATGCCCGTTGCCGCTCGTACGCGGCACGCAGTCCGAGTGTTTCGTCGACCGCGGGATGCAGTGACGGATCGAGACGCGGGATCGACCTGCGCGTCAGCTCAACGCGGCGGCGCCGAAGGCCGAGTTGAATCGGTCGCACCAGATCACGACGCTCGCGTACCGCGCCAGGTCGGTGCCGGCCGGGATCACGTAGTTGGAACTGCCGATGTTTCCTTCCAATCGGCCGAGGTTGACGTACTCGTCGTCGAACTGATCCTCGGGGCCGTCGGGCGGGTTGGTCGACAGGTACACGAACAGGTCCGGACCATTCGTGGTGTCGAGGTTCTCGAGACGGAGGAATTGCACTCCGGCCGCATCCTGCAGCAACACGACCGTTCCGCTCGTGCCGTGGTCGATGGAGATGAACTCCGCACGGGGAATGGTCGCAGTAGTGGTCGGCGTCACCGTCGTCGGTGTGGTGGTCAGCGCAACGTTCGTTGTTGGGGGTATCGCCGGGTCGGCAGGCGTTACGTTTGGCGCGTTCGTTTGCGGGGCGTTCGTCGGCCTCGCCGTTGGAGGTGGGTCCGTCGACGTTGGCTGTGGGACCGTCGACGCGGGCGGGCTGATCGGGACGGCGCCCGCCGGCGCGGCTTCGTCGACCTTGTCGTCGACCCACAGTTTCCACGGTTGGAACAACGCGAGCACGACGGCCGCTGCCGTCAAGAGGATCGCAGCGGAGGCCAGGATCGGCCATCGCCGCGGACGCGCAGCGGGCGTTGGTCCCGTGGGCTCAGCGTTGTCGGCCATCGTGTGTCCTGCCTCTCACGTCGTGTGCGTCGCCGACACTGTTGACATCGAATCGAATGTAGGGCCGACGGATTCACAAGCCCATAGGGTTCGGAACGAGTTTCGAATTCGTTTCGGATCGCGTGCGCGGGCCGATGCAATGGGACGCCAACGTGACCGGCTGCGTTTCGCCGAACGATCGGCCGTCGACGACGCGCAACGCCAGATCCAGAACCTCCACGATGTCGCCGACCTCTTTCGGTCCGCCGGAGCCTTTGACAGCCCGCGGTCGATCTCACCACACAGGTCCTGCGGGTCCTCGACAGCAATCCCGGCCCCTTGCTCCAATGCGCGATCGGACCGGAACTGCTCAGGGTGGGCCGTCGTCGCTGAGCCGATCGAGCAGCACTTCGATGTTGGTGAGGTCGCGCAAGGTGACCACTCCGATCACTCGTCCGTCGGTGGTGACGGCGACGGCTCCGCTGTCGGATGCCCGCAGGCGGGTGGTGACGTACGAGACCGAGTCGTCGGGGGCTGCTGGAAGGAGATCGGTCCGGGCGACGTCGCGCGCGATCATGTTCGACCATTCGCTGCGGGGGATCCTGACGACGTCGGTGACCGCGAGGAGCCCGAAGTATGTCGTTCCATCGACGACAGGGGCCCAGCGGCGGTTCTGGGCGAGCATCGTCGTCACCGCCTCGTCGAGGGTCAGAGATGCATCGATCGAGTCGGGGTTGGGTGACATGATCTCGGCGATCGGGAGGTGGGCGAGTGGCCCGACGTCGGGGAGACGTTCGTTGCGCTGGAACACGCTGAAGGACCAGCGGCCCATGATGATCTGGGCGGCGGCGGCGGCAAGCAGGGCGGGAACGAGGAAGCCTGGCTGGCCGGTCGCCTCGGCGACGAACGCCACGCCTGCGAGTGGGGTGCGGTAGCCGGCGCCGAGGAACGCGGCGATGCCGACGGTCGGGAACAGCTGAGCGTTGGACGCCGGCGCGACGTGTTGGAAGATGGACCCGACGATCGCCCCCTGAGTCACCAGTGGGATGAACAGGCCGCCGACTCCACCGCCGCTGATGCACAGCCACGTCGACAGTGCTCGGATCGCGAACAGGCCGATCAATACGACGAGGGTGCGGTCGGGGGCGGCGGCCCAGTGGATCGCCTCGTAGCCGGGCCCGAGATGCAGCGGCGCATCGAACCACCAATGCGCGAGCGGTGCGAGCGCTGCGATCATCGAGGCCGCCAGCAGTGTGCGGGCGATCGGGGGAAGCGGGAGGTGTTTCGCGTGAGCGATCGCCCACGCACCGATCCGAGCGAGGACGCCGCACGCAAGCCCGAGCAGCAGGCCGCCGCCGAGGTCGGTGAGGTTGAACGGTGCCGACCCGCCGGTCGACAACAACGGCTTCGTGCCCACGATCGCCACGTAAGTGACGTACGCCGACCCAGCAGCCACCAGGCTCGGCAGGAGTGCTCGTCGGGCGAGATCGGCCCGATACGGCACCTCGAGCGCGAAGATCACCCCTGTCAACGGTGCCTTGAACACGGCAGCCACGCCGGCTGCAGCGCCGGCGACCATCAAGACCTTGGCGTCGTCGCGTCGGACACGTGACGCGAAGCGTTCGTCGACTGCGGAGCCGATCGTGCCGCCGATCAGCACCGACGGTCCCTCGAAGCCTAGGGCGCTGCCCGACGCGAGCGTGATCGCCGACGACGTCACCTTGCGCGACAACGCACGCAACGACAGCCGTCCGCCGCGCTGATGGTAGGCACGCACGTAGGCGTCGGTCGTCGCCGTGTCGCCATCCCCCCAGGTCGCGTTCAAGACGGCCACCGTCACAAGACCGAGCGCCGGCGCCGCCATCAGCACGACCACGTTCTGATCCAGCACCACACCGAGGATGTGATCGACGCCGGCGTCGAAGGCGGCCACGCCCAACCCCGTGAGCACACCGATCGCGGCCGACAGAACAAGTGTGAGATGAAACGTGCGTGCCACGTCGGCCGCTTGTCGACCGGCCCGGTCGAGGCTCGGCGTGAACTTGCCGACGCGACGATTCACCACGGCACGGTCTGTAGCGAAGCATCCTCACCAGCGGCGTCGCGGAAGGCGGTCAACGCGTCGATGATCGTGGCTCGCTGCGCCGGCGGGACCTTGGACATGATCGAGGCGATCTCGACCCGTCGGCGCTCAGTGACCGTTCGCACCAGATCGCGGCCGCGGCTCGACAGAGAGATCGCCACTTCCCGCCGGTTCGTCGGGTCGACGTCACGCCGTATCAGCCGCTTCCGTACCAGCCGATCGCACAGGCGCGTCGCGGTCGAGGGCGAGATCCGCAACTCGTGCGCGAGTTCGCCGACGCGCCGCTGCCCACCGTTGCTGTCCAACACGACCAATGCTCGGAACTGCGGCAACGTGACCGCCTCGTCCACCGACGCGATCGAACGAGACGCGACGGCCACCAACGCCCGAGAGGCCAACAACACGGCGTCGGTGACCGCATCGAGCTCCTCGTTCTCCTCGCGTTTCATGAGTCGTCGAGCCACCTGTGCAGACTACAACTGTTGCGTCGACGGACTACCCACCTCAATAGGTCTCTAGTCCGCCTCAGCCGCCGGTGCGTGCCGGGTCATGTCGTCGACAAGGCATCCAAAAAGCTGCTCGCCCAGTAACCGGCATCGTGGCGTTGCACGACCCGCGCCATCGCCCGCATCCGGCGCGCCATCGTCGTGTCTTCGCTGGCGACGGCGTGCTCAATCGCAGCCTTCAAGCGACCGATGTCGAATGGATTGATCAACACCGCACCGGTGAGCTCTTTCGCGGCGCCGGCGAACTCCGACAGGATCAGCGTGCCCGTTCCATCGAGGCGCGACGCGACGTACTCCTTGGCCACGAGGTTCATCCCATCCCGCAACGGGGTGACCAGCATCACGTCGGCCGCCAAGTACAGCGCGACGAGCTCATGGAGGGGCTGCGACTGGTGGAGATACTTGACGGCGATTCCGCCCAGCCGTCCGAAGTCACCGTTGATCCCACCGACGAGCCTTTCGACCTCGACGCGGACGTCGGCGTAACCGGGCACCTCCCCCCTACTCGGCTCGGCGATCTGGACGAGCACGACACTCGACGGATCGATCCGCCCCTCCTCGAGCAGTTCTCGATAGGCCGCCAACCGGATGGTGATCCCCTTCGTGTAATCCATCCGATCGACACCGAGCAGGACCGTGCGGGGCTCACCCAGCTCGGCCCGGATCTGACGAGCCCGCTCGATCGTGGTGGCCTCACCCGCGATCTGGCGGATCTTCGCAGCGGCGATCCCGACCGGGAAAGTCGACACCAGCGTCGAGCGATCGCCATTCAGCACGTGTTTGCGAGTTTGTCGACGACCAAGCAATCGCTTCGCGATCTGACGGAAGTTCTGCGCTCCGACGTCGGTCTGTAACCCGACCACATCGGCGCCGAGCAGACCGCGCATGATCTCTTCGCGCCACGGGATCCGCAAGAACAGCTCCTGGGCGGGGAACGGGATGTGCAGAAAGAACCCGATCCGCAGGTCACTCCGCAGATCTCGCAGCATCTGAGGCACCAACTGCAGGTGGTAATCGTGCACCCACACGGTCGCGCCCTTTGGAGCGACGGTGGCGGCGCGTGTAGCGAATCGCTGGTTTACGTCAACATAGGAATCCCACCACGGCTGATTGAATTGTGACTCGAAGATCGCGTCGTGGTAGAGCGGCCACAGCGTCGCGTTTGAGAAGCCGGCGTAGAAGCCGCTCGCCTCGTCCTCGGTCAGATCGACCGGATACAGGTCGATGTCGTTGCGGCGGAACGGCTCCATCGCGCCGACCGAACCGGTCCACCCGATCCAGCTCGTCCGACTCACCGCAACAGCTGGCTCGAGCGCAGACACCAAGCCGCCCGGGCTGCGCTCCCACGCTCCACCTCCGACGTCGTCGGCGGCCCAATAGACCGGCAGCCGGTTGGCGATGACCACGAGATCCCTGAGGGCCGGCTCAGCCATACCATCGATCATCTGCATCGTCGCTCGTCGTAGGCCGACTCGACATCTGTGCACCATACAACTTTTGGTCTCGACAGATGGGGTCGAGCCGAGGCACAATCGCCTCTTCGGTCGTCCCGTTGTGTGCCGACGGTCGGCCCGCGGACCGACGGACGTCGCTCCGGACACGTAATAGTGCAAGAAGGATCTGGAGGACCTGCCGATGGGCGCGAGGGTGACGAGCGGTGCCGAACCGCCCGGCCAGAGCCGGTCGGCGGCGCGACATCGCAACGAACCGACGGCCGCTATCCAGAGCGTGACGTACCGTCGCGACCACGCTGCCGCGCGCAGCGCACGATGTGCCGTGCGTGAACATCTCGAGCTGCACGGCACACCGGAGGCATTCATCGCCGACTTCGAACTGATCGTCAGCGAACTCGTGACGAACGTCGTGCTTCACGGAGCGGGAGAGGATCTGATCGTGTGTACCGAATGGACCACCGACGCGGCCACGGTCACGGTCGATAGCGAAGCGTCGGGTCGTCCGCCAGACGTTCGTGACTGGAAGATGCCGGCACAGGATCACATTGACGGTCGGGGTCTGGCTGTCGTCGCCGCCATCGCTACCAGTGTCCACGTCGACGAAACAGGAGGACGACTGGCGATCAGCGCAACCGTGCTGCTTCGTGCAACAGACGCCGGCATCGTGCCCGCAGATCAGCCGGCGTCCGCGGCAACACCCGGCGCGAGTCGCTCCCCGTAGCGACCGCCGGTAGCCCAGGTTGCTTCGTCGAGTCGATCGTGTCTGACGGTCAGCGTGATGGAGCGGAACGGTGTCAATCGGATGGTGTTGCAACTGGTTGAGGCGACCGATGCCTCCTGGTTCGGCGAGTCGCAGAAGGATGCGTCGGCACCTCCCTCGATCAGCGGCGTGCGGAGCGAGCGTCCCACGCGAGCAATGGGCTCCCATGCGATCGGGACAGGGATCGACTCGGATCGGGTGCCTGGGTATCGGACCTCGTGGAGACGAGCGTTTCGAGGAGTTCCGCCAGGTCCTCCATCGCGTCGACGCGAAGCGCGGCGCCGGCAACGGCGCGGCCCATGGACACGCCGAGGTCTTGGGCGCGTAGCGACGACATGAATCCGGCGGCCTGTTCACTGTCGCTCACAACGAATCGAACCCCCCGCGACTCGGGTTGTTGCAACACATGTCGTGTTGCAGGGCTGAGGTTGTCCCACACGGCGGTGCGCGGCATGAGCCGCGCCCGCTGCAGCGATTGGTCGATCCGGTCCGACGCACCGTCCTGTGAATCGTCGAACACGGAGTCGATCACGATCGTAAGATGTTCCGCAGCCGCGAGGTCGACGAGTCGGTCGCGCAGCAGCTCCGTCACCGGTCAGGTCGTCCCGTGGGTCTGCCTGCGACCATCGTGACGGCCGCAGCGACGGTGGGGGCCAAACGGGCGGATAGATGCACGTCCTGCATCGCGAGGTCGACGATCAGTTCGGGATCGTCGACCACGACAGCGACCGGCGTCGCGTGCCGGCGTCCGTTGGCCTCCTCGCAGAGCGCTCCCGCAGCGGCGTGGTCGACTCGTGAGACCCGACGGAGATCGATGACCAGAGGCTGTGCCTCCGGAACCATCGAGCACAGGTCGATCAAGCCGGCGATCGAGTGGGCCGAGAGCTCGCCGTCCGCGGCGACCACCGAGAATTGCGGGTGACGATGCATTGACATATGCATATGCGAAGCGTCGCGTTCGATTATTACGAATCGATGACGGCACGATGGGGATCTCGCGCCGAGTCTCCGATTGCCGCGCACCGGGAGAACTCTGAATCAGAGCGGGGCGAAGTCGCTGTAGTCGTCCGGGCTGACCGGCCCGTCGGTCGACGAGCCGTCGCCCCGCGGCACGCTCGCCGGTTGGCCCGCGACGAGGAACCTGACGTTGCTGATTGCGGAGAGTTGTGTCATCGCGAACGTGATCTGGGCGAGCGCCAGCCGCTGCTCGGTGGGGACGAGGGAGCTGAATTCGCCGTCGAGATCGATGGTGATGAGTTCGCCGTCGATGTCGACAATCTCAGCGAGGTCGGGAACGAGGGCAGTGCGTAGACCAACGTTTGTCTCATCCTGGCTGGGCCCTTGGGCGAGCAAGGCAAGGACGTTCGTTGGGTCAGCGGGCGCCGTCGTACGGTCGACGACCGTCAACCGGTCATCGCGTACGAGGAACACATTGACGACTTGGCCGGCGTCGCTTGTGAAGACATTGCGCGTCTCGGTCGTGGGGGTTTCGGCGAGTTGGAACGGCACGTCTCGAGCCGGTACACGATGCGCGGAGTCCTGGCTCGACACGGTGCATCCAACGAGGACCGCGATCGAGGTCGCGACGAAGCGCAGTGTGCGCCGGTTCACCATCCCGACTCCAACGGTAGGTCGATGACAAAGCGCGCTCCGCCGCCAGGGCCATCCTCGACGCGAATGTTTCCGCCGAGCACTCGCACGTGTTCGGCGACGAGCGAGAGCCCGAGGCCGCTGCCTTTGCTGGCTTGGTGGCGGGCGTCACGTCCGCGCCAGAAGCGTTCGAAGATGTGTTCGCGCTCGTCGGCGGTGATGCCGTTGCCGCGGTCGTGGACGCCGATCGTCACGGAGTGCTGCGAGGCTTCGACGGTGATAGCAGTTGCACCTCCGGCGTACCGGTCGGCGTTCTCGAGCAGGTTGCCGAGGATTCGTTCCATTCGTCTGCGGTCGACACCGGTACGGATCGGTGTCCGTTGGTCTGTGATCACCGGGGGGCCACCGTGCTCATTCGAGTACGCGGTGAGGAACTCGACGACGTCTGTGTCTTCGAGATCGGGTTGCTCGATGCCGGAGTCGAAGCGGGATATCTCGAGCAGGTCGAGCACCAGCCGCTCGAAGTAGGTGATTTGGCGTGCCAGCATGACGAGTGCGTCTCGTGATCTTGGCGAAAGATCCGGTGAGCGTTGTTCGACAAGTTCGATCGCGGCTTTCACCGCAGTCAAGGGCGTGCGTAGTTCGTGGCTGACGTCGGATGCGAAGCGTTGCTCTCGTTCGATGCGCGTCTGGAGGGCGTCGACCATCTCGTTGAACGATGCGACGAGCGGATCGAGGTCACGGTCACCTCGTGCATCCAACCTGGCCCGCAGATCTCCCTCGGTGATGCCGGCGGCGATCGTCGACATCTTCTTCACTGGGCGCAGAACGCGTTGGCTGACGTAGACACCAACGAGCGTCCCGGCCAGCGTGGTGCCGATCGAGCCGATCAGCAGCGAGATGACGAGGGTGCGAATGGTTCGTTGGAGCGTGTCCAGCGGGATGATCTCGAGATAGTCCGCGTTGACAGCGGCCAGCGGAACGCCGATCACGACACGTGGGTTTCCGGCACGAGTGATTCGCTGGTGGGCTGCGGTGCCGTCGTCGAGTGCGTCGAGTAGATCCGCCGGCAGATCGCCGGGATCGGCTGCAACGCCGGAGGCGTACCATTGCTCCTCGATACGCAACAGCGCGAGCGTGCCGATCTCGCCCACGGTGTCGTCGAGGATCGCTTGTGGTTCTTGATCGCCGGTTTGGAGCAGGTCACGCACTAGGCGCGCATTCAGAAACGTCTGGCGGATCGCGGCACGTTCGCGTTGGTCGACGAGGTATTGCTTCGCCAACAGGAAAGTCGTCGTCGAGACCGCCAACGTGGCCGACATCGTCACCAACGCGAACGTCAACGTCAGCCGTGACCGCAGCGAAAGTGAAGCGGGCGAACGTCGTGCGGTTTTCATTGACAGAGGAACTTGTAGCCCAAGCCCCTCACGGTGACGATCCTTGTCGGATTGGCAGGGTCGGCTTCGACTTTGGTCCTGAGTCGGCGGATGTGGGAGTCGACGAGGCGGCCGTCGCCGGCGTAGTCGTAGCCCCATACCCGCTGGAGCAGCAGCTCCCGCGAGCAGACCCGACCCGGGTGTTCGGCCATGTCGCACAGCAGGCGAAACTCCGTCTTCGTGAGCTCCAGGTTCACGCCCGCGCGGGCCGCGAATCCCTCTCTCGGCGAAATCTCCAAATCGCCGCACTGCAGCCGACCGGCGTCGTCGAGGTTGGCGTGCACGCGCCTCAGAAGCGCACGAATACGTGCGGCCAGAACCTTCGGGACGAAGGGTTTCGTCACGTAGTCGTCCGCCCCGGCCGACAGGCCAGCGACCACGTCGTGGGCGTCGATTTGGGCGGTCAACATCACGATCGGTATCGCGCTGTGGGCGCGGAGTTGGCGGCAGACTTCGAACCCGCCGATGTCGGGCAACTTGATGTCGAGCAGAACGAGGTCGACCGAGTCGTCGGCCTTCGCTACACCGTTCGTGCCGTCTGCGGCTTCGACAACATCGAAATCCTCGTCCTCGAGAATCATCCGCAGCAGCGAACGCAGGTCCGCGTCGTCTTCGATCACGAGGATGCGTGTCGCCACGACGACGATGATGGACCGACCGCGGGCAGCAGAACAACACGTTGCGCTCCGAGCCTGGGGGCAAACGCGTATTTCCACACAACCACAACACAAATGAGCAGGACCCGTCACCGACGAAGAGAACACTTGGACCAGAGTTCGGGGCGGCGGATCCGGCCGGTTCTTCACCTGCTCGCCGCCTCGAACTCGCCAACCCCCTCAGGGAGCGCGCCATCGAGTCGGCGGGCGAAATGCTTCGCTGAACGCCCTCGAGCGACCGCGATCGCGCCGGCAAAGCCTCGCGACATTGGATTTCGTTCAGCGAACGGAGCGGACCTACGTCGCCTCGTTCGTTTTCGATTTGCGATCGGCGAATCCAAGGATGACGGCGCCGCCCCCTGCGGCAACGACCGAAGCAATGAGTGTGCCGATCTTGGCGTCGTCTTGAAGGCCCTTGGAGTCGAACGCGAGCCCGGTGACGAACAGCGAGACGGTGAACCCGATTCCAGCGACGGCGCCGACGCCGACGATGTGTCCCCAGTGGGCGCCGTCGGGAAGGCGTCCGAGCCGGAGTCGTACGGCGAGCCAGCTGAACGCGGCGACGCCCACGAGCTTGCCGACCACAAGGGCCACCGCAACACCAGTGAGCACGGCGGACGGTTCTGCGATGGCGTCGGCCGACAGGCTGATACCGGCGTTGGCCAACGCGAAGATCGGTACGATCACGAAACTCGTCCACGGGTGAAGTGCATCGATCAGCCGATCACACGCCGACACCGAGCCACGGATCATTGTCGCCGTCGCGCGCACATCATCGGCGCGGAGATCACCTCGAGTCTCGAGGACGTCGACGATCTGTTCGGCTTCCAATTCGGTCTGGGCAGGCCGCGCCGGTGTGAGGACGCCCAAGACGACCCCGGCGATGGTGGCGTGAACACCGGACTCGTAGACCGCCAACCACAGCGCCATCGCCATGATGGCGAGAAGTGGCGAATAGATCACATGGGACTTGTGCATCAGGGCGACGAGCGCGGCGATCCCCACCGCGACCAATAGCAGTGCGGGTTCGAGGTCGTCGGCATAGAACACGGCGATCACCGCGATCGCCCCGATGTCGTCCACGATCGCAAGCGTCAGCAACAGCACCTTGACTCCAGCAGGGACCCGGCTGCCGAGGAGCGCCACGACACCCAACGCGAAGGCGATGTCGGTGGCCATCGGGATACCCCACCCGTCGGCGCCGTCACCACCGGCGTTGATCGCGGTGTAGATGAGGGCGGGGACGATCATCCCGCCCAACGCGGCCATCGCCGGCAACGCGACTGATCGGCGGTCGCGCAGCTCCCCAACGATCAACTCGCGTTTGATCTCCATCCCGACGACGAAGAAGAACAGAGCCATCAACAAATCGTTGACGACATGGGCGAGGTCTTCCTCGAACAGATACGAACCCACCTCGAGACGGATGTTCGTCGACCAGAACGACTCGTAGCTCGCCTGCCACGGCGAATTCGCCCAGATCAGCGCGGCGATCGTTGACGCGACGAGCAGAATGCCGCCGGCCGCTTCGATGTGGAGGAACCGCACAAACGGCTGCGCAGCACGCGCGAGCACACGATCGCTCTGCAAGAACGTGGGACGGGCACTGGGAACGGGCGACACTGCCATGTTGGGCTCCTGAGGATCGACGGAGATTGCCGACCAGACTTCCCGGCTCACCAGTGGGCATGAACTCTACGTTGACCGGCGACTCGGGGACACCCAGTCGGGACGTTCGAGCGAAACCAAGTCGGCGCCCACCGCTGCGTTGGCAGCGGGTCTGAGGGCGGCGCCGACGCGTGACACGGACGCGGAATCCGTCAGACTCGACCGAAGCGGGTGTTGAGCAGGGCGCACACGATCACAACACAATCGAGTTGGGTCCGTTACGGAGGACGTGGAGCATTGAGTTCGGAGCGGCGGTTGCATGGGGTCTCCCTTCCAGCCCGCCGCCCCGAACTCGCCAACGTCAGGAGCGCGCCATCGAGATCTTCATGTTCTGCGATCTGGGTCGGTACGAGCTTTCCGCCTCGGGACGGTTGTGCGGGAAGGGCGCCGATCGGCTGGGGGACGCGATACTTCTCGTACCAGAAGCCAGCGCAGCGACGATCGATCTCCGCGGAGCCGATGAGATCGACGACATCGCCGCAGGCGACCTCGCCGTCGCTGTTCTGGAACGCCTACAACACGGTGTCGAGTTCACGATATTGGTCGGCTCCGAATCGGCGATGACAACGTTCGCCGCGGCAGGACTCGGGCAGATCACCCGTCGAAGCGTCGCACACGCCCGTCGACGTGAGGTGGTCCAGACGATGACCTGACGCGGGTGTGTCGATCGCGCCGTGTGCGGATCGATGCGGCAAAAGCTTCGATGGCGTTGACGGTGGTGTCGAATCGGATCGAGTGGAACAGGTCGAAGGAGTGTTGTGCGCCGGGCAGTTCGGCGTAGGCGACAGGTTGCGTCGAGGACGCTCGCAGGTTGCTCACGAGGCGCCGGGCGCCCTCGACTGGTGTGAAGGTGTCGTTGTCACCGTGAACGATGAACAGCGGCGGGGCGGCGGCGTGGAGGTACGCGAGCGGAGTCGACGGTGGATACTCGTCGCCGCCGAGCGGGCCGTAGTAGCCGTAGAGCCCGATGCCGGCTGCGATCGACGTGTCTGACGTCTCGAAGCCGGGCTGGAACGACGCGTCGTTCGCCGTCAATGCCGCCATCAGCGTGAGATGCGCACCGGCGGAGCTGCCGGCAACGACGATCGTGTCCGGGTCGACGCCGTGTTGACGCCCATCGTTGCGCGCCCACGCGATCACCCGTTTGACGTCGATCAGGTGGTCGGGGAAGCCCTGCGCCGGGGTCGGCGAGAGGTGATAGTTGGCGCTGATACATGTCCACCCTTGGCTCGCCAAGTGATGGATCAGCGGGCGGGCCTCGAAGTTCTTCCGGCCGCGTCGGCACTTGCCGCCGTGGAAGTAGATCAGCGTCGGGGACCTCACC
>DATMDV010000368.1:0-3415 GCA_035557475.1 Ilumatobacteraceae bacterium | reverse complement strand
GTCTTCGGGCGCTTGCCCATGGCACTCCAAGCACGCAGAGCGATGGCACCCCCAATGGGCACCAAGCTCTCATCGGCACGCTCGGGTGCACCCTGAACCGTTAATCGGTGCCAGATCTCACGTTTTCACGCACCGCAACGAGGCCGAACCCACCGACGGTGCGCGACCATTGACCGGGCCACGAGGGGTGTGCGGTGCAACACAGTGGGTGGTAGCATGGCATTTGAGCGACCCCTCGGCGGTCGTGGCAGCAGTCTCGAGAGACGCTTGGTTGTGTGCGCACGACGGCAACGTCGTCGCCCTGGATGACCGGCTCGACGCCTCCCGACCGGAGAGGCGGGGCATGGAAGCCGCAGAGGTATTCGACGTTGGTCCACCCGGCAGCAACGGGTCGGGCCACGTGCCCGGAGAGCTCCCGAAGACGCCAACCGGCATCAGTGGACTCGACGACGTCACCGGTGGCGGCCTGCCGCAAGGGCGCTCGACGCTCGTGTGTGGTCCGGCGGGATGCGGCAAGACGCTCCTCGCCATGGAGTTCCTCGTTCGTGGGATCACCCAGTTCAATGAGCCAGGGGTGTTCGTGGCGTTCGAGGAGACCGTCGACGACCTGACGGCCAACGTCGCGTCGCTCGGCTTTGACCTGACCCAGCTCGAAGCCGACGGGATGCTCATGGTCGATCACGTCTCGGTGATCCGCGAGGAGATGGCCGAGACCGGCGACTGGGACCTGGACGGGTTGTTCGTGCGGATCGGTGCGGCGATCGACAAGGTCGGTGCCAAGCGAGTAGTCATCGACACGATCGAGACGCTCTTCGGCGCGTTCACGAACACGGCGATCCTGCGTTCCGAGCTGCGCCGCCTCTTTGGCTGGCTCAAGGAACGGGGGGTCACCTCGGTGATCACCGGCGAGCGCGGCGACGGCACCCTCACCAGGCATGGCATCGAGGAGTACGTGTCGGACTGCGTGATCGTGCTCGACCACCGTGTGACCGAGCAGACGTCGACGCGGCGGCTGCGCATCCTGAAATACCGCGGTTCGCTCCACGGAACCAACGAGTACCCGTTCCTGATCGGCGCCACGGGTGTCTCGGTGCTGCCGATCACGTCACTCGGGGTTCGTCACGGCGTGTCCGACGAACGGGTGTCCACCGGCGTCGCCCGTCTCGACGCGATGCTCGGCGACGGAGGCTTCTACAAGGGAAGCACCGTGCTCGTCAGCGGGACTGCCGGCACCGGGAAGTCGACGCTCGCCGCGCAGTTCTGCGACGCCACCTGTGGTCGTGGACTCCGCGCCCTGTACTTCGCGTTCGAGGAGTCCGAGGCCGAGATCGTGCGCAACATGGCGTCGGTCGGCATCGATCTGAAGCGCTGGATCGACGCCGACCTCTTGCAGTTCCAGTGCTTCCGCCCCGGCCTCCTCGGCCTCGAGGCGCACCTGTTCGCGATGCAGAAGTTCGTCAGCGAGTTCGGTCCAGCCGTCGTCGTCATCGACCCGATCTCCGATCTCGTCGGGCTCGGAACAGGAGCGGACGTCTCCGCGATGCTGATCCGTCAGGTCGACTACTTGAAGTCCAAGGGCGTCACAGCGCTGTTCACGAGCATGAACTCCGCCGCCGAGCTCAGCCAGGCCGAACAGCAGTTGACGTCGCTCTCGGACACGTGGCTGCTCGTCAAGGCAATGGAGGGCAACGGGGAGCACAACCGTGTGCTGTACGTCCTCAAGTCGCGCGGGATGGCACATTCCAATCAGATCCGCGAGTTCCTCCTCACCAGCCAGGGGATCGAGTTGGCCGACGTCTACGTCGGGCCGCAGGGCGTGCTCACCGGGTCGGCGCGCCAGGCGCAGGAGGCCAAGGAAGACTCCGACGGCGCGGCGCGGCAGGAGGACCTCGAGCAGCGCCGCGTCAACCTGGAACGACGGCGCGAATCGGTCGAGGCCCAGACCGCGACGTTGTGGCGAGAGTTCGAGGACGAAGCCGACATCGTGCGACGCCTGTTGAGCCACGGTTCGACGAACGTCGAGGATCGCGCCGGTCAGCGTGCCGAACAGGCCCGGCTTCGCCGAGCCGACACCGACAAGCTCGAGGACATCGCCGACGTACGCGAGATTCCTGTCGGTTCGTCGTGAATGCGGCGGGCAATTCGGACTCGGCCGCCGGCGACGTACACGCGGCCAACGGCGACGGTCACGCGGTCAACGGCGACGGTCACGCGGCCATCGGCGACGGGCAGGAGTGGTGGTACCTGCGCCTGTACGTCGCCGGGCAATCGGCCAAGTCGATGCGGGCGTTCGCCAACCTGAAGGTGTTGTGCGAGAAACATCTCGCAGGGCACTACGAGATCGAGATCATCGACCTCATCGAGAACCCCGCGCTCGCAGGCGGCGACGACATCCTCGCCGTCCCGACGCTCGTGCGCAGGCTCCCACCACCGTTGCGCAAGGTGATCGGAGACCTTTCCGACCCAGCACGCGTGCTGGTCGGTCTCCGGGTCGGGCAGAACTCGCCGCGATGACATCACCGCACGACTCGACGCTCGAGCGGTTCGAGGCGGAGCTGGCAGCGCTCGACGAGTCCGACTATGAGCTGACCCTGTTTGTGAGCGGCGCGTCGGACCTCGCCGCTCGCGCGATCGCCAACGCCAGACGGCTGTGCGACGTCCATCTGCACGGTCGATGCCACCTCTCCGTCGTCGACGTCCACGAGGATCCGGCGGCGGTCCTCTCCAGCCGCCTGCTCGCCACGCCCACCCTCGTCAGAAACCTCCCGCTGCCGGTACGGAGAGTCGTCGGCGACCTCTCCGACACCGACAAGGTGCTCCGCGCGTTGGACATCCCGACCGCCATGCCGTCGCCCTCAGGACTCGGTTAGACGTTCCATGGCTCGACACCGAACGACGCTGCGAACCGACTCCCCGGCGAAGACCGAGTCGGATCGGGCCGCATGGGCGCACACGATCGTCGAGATCGTCAACGCTGCCGACGGGACGGACCACGACCCGACCACCCGATCCGATGCATTGATCCGGATGGCCGAGGCCGAAGACACGCTCCGCGCGATCGCGGCAGGCGAGGTCGACGCGTTCGTCGTCTCCGACGGCGGATCCGACCGACGCGTTTTCACGTTGTCGACCGCCGACCGGCCGTACCGGATGTTCGTCGAGAACATGCGAGACGGCGCGGCGACGGTGTCGTCGGCCGGCGTCATCCTGTACGCCAACCGACGGCTGGCGGAGCTGCTGTCGTGCCCGCGGGAGTCGGTCGTCGGGACACGCCTGGCGAAGTTCGTGGCCGGCGGTCTTGCGGCCGGGTTGGACGAGATCCGCGGTCCGGACGGACTCGGTACCACGCTCGAGTTCGACCTGCTCGACAGCGACGGTGCGGTCGTCTCCGTGCTCGTCGGCAGCTCGCCCCTGG
>DATMDV010000367.1:0-2747 GCA_035557475.1 Ilumatobacteraceae bacterium | reverse complement strand
CGCCAGTCCGACATCGCTGCCGAGAACGCGGCGGGCGCCTTCGGCCATCTCGAGCGCGGCCTCCTCGCTGACCACCGGACCGTCGCCGACGCCCAGCAGCTGGCGCTTGACCTCGCTGGCGTACGACACGATCGAACCGCGCAACACGTCGCTGGCACCGGGAACGCCGGTCAGCCGGGCACTCACGAGCCCGCCGGTGACGGACTCGGCCAACCCGAGCGTGAGGCCACGCCGGCGCATCTCGTCGAGCACGACCGACTCCATCGTGTCGGTGTCGAGCCCGAACACGAGCTCACCGAGCTCCGACCGGATGCGCTGCTCTAACTCGTCGAGCCGTACCGCGGCCGCCGCCCGGTTGTCGGCCTTGGCCGTGAGCCGGACCTTGAGCCCCTCCCAGCCGCTGGCGAGGAACGCGAGGGTCGGCCCGCCCGGCTCGTCGAGCTCGGCGATGATGCCGTCGAGGCGCTCGTTGAGACCGCTCTCGCTCTCGCCCCACGTGCGCAACACACGGCTCACGATCACCGACGGCTCACCGCTGCGGCGCAGGAGCTCGGGCAGGATCGCCCGCTCGAACATCTCCTCCATCTCGTGCGGCACGCCCGGCACCGCGAACAGCACCTTGTCGGCGCCATCGACGGTGACCGGGCAGATCAACCCCGGCGCCGTCCCGCGCGTCTGGGGGATGAGCGTCGCGCCATCGGGCACCTGCGCCTGACGGAGGTTGTTCTCCGCCATCCGGCGGCCGCGCCGTTCGAACATCTCGCGGATGACGTCGGCGACCGCCTCGTCGTGGTGCAACCCGACGCCCATCACCGCCGCGATCGCGTCGCGGGTGAGATCGTCGTGGGTGGGGCCGAGACCGCCGCACACGACCACGGCGTCGGCGTGCTCGAGCATCCGGCGCAACTGCGCCTCGATGCGGACGACGTTGTCGCCAACCTTGACCTGCATCAGCGAGTCGATGCCACTCGCCGCCAACTGCTCGCCGAGCCACGCCGAGTTGGTGTCGACGATCTGGCCGAGCAGCAACTCGGTCCCGACCGCCAGGACGTCGCACCTCATCTCACGGCCCGCATCACACGGCCCGGGCGGCAGTGTCGTCGACCACCTCGGCGTGGGTGCGTCGCAGGTACTGGGCGCCGCTCACCAACGCCAGAACGACCGCGATCCACAACAACGACTTCCAGAACCACGTGGCGTCGAGGGCGAACCATGGCCACAGCGCGAACCCGACTGCCAGCTGTTGGAACAGCGTCTTGTACTTCGCCAGCCGGCTGGCCGGCACGCTGACCCCCTTCGACCCGACGACCGTTCGGTACACGCTGATCACGAACTCGCGGGCGGCGATGATGAGGATCGGGACGATCCAGAACACGTCGCGGGCGACCAGTGTGAACATCGCGCCGAGCACGAGCACCTTGTCGGCGAGTGGGTCGAGGAACGCACCGGCGCTCGTCACGCCGTGGCGGCGGGCGATCCAGCCATCGACGCCGTCGCTGACACACAACACGAACCACAGGCCGAACGCCGCCCACGAGCCGCGGTTGTGATCGGGGATCACGAGGAACATCAGCGGCGAGAGCAGCAACCGGCCCGCCGTCACGGCATTCGCCCACGTCGCCAACTTGGCTGCGTCGACCATTGTCAGTCGTCGACCTCCGGCGAGGCCCCCACGGCGACCAGATCAGGGCCGAGCGCGTCGACGATCTCGACCTCGGTGAACTCCCCCACCTCACGATCATGCCTCACGTGCACGACGCCGTCGATCTCCGGCGCCTCGCGATGACTGCGGGCGATGCCTGTCGAGTCGACGAGCACGCGCTGCACCGTGCCGATCAGGCTGTCGCGCCTCGACGCCGTGATCGCGTCCTGCAACTCGCGCAGCTCGGCGAGCCGGTCGGCCATCAACCCGGCATCGACCACGCCGTCGAGACCGACCGCGTACGCGCCGTCCTCGGCGCTGTACGCGAAGAACCCGCACCAGTCGAGCTGCGCCGTCTCGACGAAATCGAGCAGCTGGTCGTGGTCGGCCTCGGTCTCGCCGGGGTACCCGACGATGAAGTTGCTGCGGAACGCGGCGTCCGGCTCGCGAGCTCGAATGTCGGCGATGCGACGCAGGAAGCGATCGCCGTCGCCCCAGCGCCGCATCCGGCGCAACAGCGGCTTGCTGACGTGCTGGAGCGACAGGTCGAAGTACGGCACACCGGAGTCGCAGATGGCGTCGACGAGGCCGTCGGACAGGTCGCTCGGGTAGAGGTACAGCAGGCGCACCCGATCGACCCGCGCCGTGACGGCGCGCACGAGGGGCACGATCGAGCCGGCGCCGAGCTCGTCGGGGCGGTCCTTGCCGTACGACGCCAGATCCTGGGCGACGAGCACGATCTCGCGGGCCTCGAGCTGGTCGACCTCGGCGAGGATCGAATCGACGTCGCGACTGCGTTGGGGACCGCGGAAGCTCGGGATCGCGCAGAACCCGCACGTGCGGTCGCAACCCTCGGCGATCTTGACGTAGGCCCACGGCGCGGTCGAGCGGGGCCGCGGCAGGTTGAGCAGGTCGAGCATCGGCACCGGCACCGAGGTCACGGCGATCGGCTTGCGGCCGAGCGTGATCGGTACGCCGAACCCGGCGACGAGGTCGACCTCCGGCAGCGCCTCGGCGAGCTCGGCGCCGTACCGCTCGGCCATGCAGCCGGTGACGACGAGCCGCGCGCCGTTTCTGCGCTGCCCCTCGAGGGCGAGGATCGTGT
>DATMDV010000366.1:0-4906 GCA_035557475.1 Ilumatobacteraceae bacterium | reverse complement strand
CGAAACGGCGCCTTAGATGGGATGATGCGGACACGGGTTTCCTCTCTCCCGATCGTGCGGGGGCGCCACGTATCGGATTCCAACAGTGTCCGCCGTCATCAGACGGTAATAATCCGGTCATCCAACCGCAACCGACCGGGCAGGTTCCCACCATTGGGTGACACCCGCGAGAAAAACGAGTCAATGGTGACTCGCGAGCTCCGGTGCCGCTGGCTCGACGACTGAGGGTGACCGGATCGCGAGCGGTGCTGCGGCGAGAACGATCGCGCCGCCGGCGAGCAGCAGCCCGAGGCTCATCGATGTGCGGGTGACCACGAACGGGAAGGCGAGGCTGCCGACGAATGCGCCCGCCATCACGGCGAGCGAGAGCAGCGAGAGAAGTGTGGCGCGGCTGGTGGCGTCGGCGTGGTCGTGGAGCACGTTGCGGAGCACCGGCCCGGCCGGGCTGCTGAGAACCTCGAGACCGATGACTGCAAGGACGGCTGCCGCGGTCGCCGGGATCGAGGCGCCCATCGCCACCAGTCCTGCCGCGGCGGTCGACACGGCAGCGGCCGCGAAGGGTGTCGGGAGCCGACGGGTCAGGGGAACGCTCGCGGGTGCGGCGAGCGCGCCGAGAACGAACGCGACGACGAAGGCCACCGCATAGATCGTCGCCGCCGCCGATGCCGACCCCGTGAGCGTTGCGAGTCGAAGCGGGATGAGGATCTCGAACGCGGCGACGCCGGCTCCGACGAGCGAGAAGCGGATCAGGATTCGTCGTACTGTCGAGTCGGTTGCCGCGATCCTGGCCGCCGCTCGGATCGAGCCCGCAGGACGTTGCCGGGTGCGCGGTCGCGGTCGCAGTTCGTCGATGTAGGCGTTCACGCAGACCAGTTCGACCGCGGCGAGTGCCGCCGCGACGAGCACCGGGATCGAGAATCGCAGCACGAACGCGTCACCCTCGGCCGGCATCCCCTGGCCGGCGTATGGAAGCACGCTCCCGGCAACGGTGCCCAGCGCCAGCGCCAGTCCCTGGGCGCGTGCGCCGGCCGCCAGATCGGCGGTCAGGTCGAGGCCTGGTTCCGCCGTTCGCATGTGGTCGACGAACCACGCATCGAGCGGTCCACTGCCGAGCGCGCGACCGACGGCCAGCACGCTCGCCGACGCGGCGACCGTGTACACGTCCGTCGAGACCGACAACCCGACGAATCCGATCATCGTCGCCGCACTCGCCGTGAGCAGGGTGGGGCGGCGCCCCCACGTGTCGGCCAGGCCACCGGTCGGAACCTCGAGCAGCGCGGCGACGCCCGTGTACACGGCGAAGATCACGCCGACTTCGGACACGGAGAGATCGCGTGCCCTCAGCAACACCACGAAGACGGGAACGAGCAACCCGCTCGACAGCCAGCGCAGCGCGGTGAGGGCGACGAACCGCCGACGCAGTGTCGACCGAGCATCGATCACGTCGGCTCCTCCACCGGTACCGCCCCGAAGTACACGACGACGATCTCGTCGTCGTCACCCGGACTCACCGTCGCCTGCTCGTAGCGGTCGATCACCGCTTGCACCTCGGCGGTCAGCTCCGCCAGCTGGGTGATCGACAACCGCACCGCGGAATCACTGGTCGACACCGCCTCCAGCCATCCGCGCCAGCGCTCGGGCTCGGCGATGAACGCACGGAGCGCGTTCGTCCACCGGCGCAGATTCAGACCCACCAGCTCACCGAGCACCGCCCAGCCGGCCGGATCGTCGACGAAGTCGCCACCTCGCACTCGTTGCGCGTCGGCCGTGACAGTCCAATGTCGTTCGCGCCCTGACCCGGCGTTCGCGGCGTCTTCGACGAATCCGAACCGTTCGAGCTGGCGGAGGTGGTAGCTCGTCGACCCCGAGGACTCGCCCGTACGTCGGCCGAGCTCGCTCGCGGTCAGCGGTCCGTCGAGACGGAGCAGCGTCAACAACCGCAGCCGCAGCGGATGGGTGAACGCCTGGAGTGACGCCAGGTCGGTGATCTCACGTTCGCGCACGCATGCAGAGTATTCTTTGCAAAGAGTTCTTGGCAAGGGCGGGAGCGGTTCAGATCAGAACGTTGCGTGCCAGCCACGAGGTGCGAAAGGCGCCGGGCGCGTCGAAGCGGCTGACGAGATCGACGAAGTCGCGGTGACGCGGGTACCGGGCGGTGAGCGTTGCCCCGTCGACGGCGAAGAGCTTGCCCCAGTGCGGACGGGGTTCGAAGCGACCGAGCGCGGCTTCGATGCGATCCACGAGTTGCATGACTTCGACCGTGTGCTGCCTCCAGGTGAAGTGGAGTGCGACCGTGGCGCGTTCGTACTGCGGGCTCATCCACAGCGAGTCGGCGGCAACCGTGCGGATCTCGCTGACGAGCAGGTGCGGCGCCATCTCCTCGGCGAACCCGCGCACGATCTCGATCGCGTCGAGGGCCGCCTCCCGCGGAAGGAGGAGCTCCGACTGCAGCTCATCGCCGCTGCTCGGCGTGAAGCCCATCTTGAAGTGCGGCAGCCGGTCCGACCAGAGTCCCGGGACGCCGAGTTGCGGGGTGCAGTTCTCGGCCGACATCTCGGCGATCGGATGGAGGTCGACGGTCGCCGGTCGGGCGCCGCTGACGTTGCGATTGGATTCGGCCGGCAGCCGTTGCTTGACCCACACCTGACCGACGTGCGAGCCCCATGTCGTGAACAGGCTGACGCTGTCGCCGGCGTTGGTGATCTCGTCGAAGCGCAGTGCGAGCTCGGCCCACGCGAGTCCTTCGTAGACGTGCTGCGCGACCTGGTACTCCGGCTCGACGTCGAGGCGAACGCGCAGGACCACCCCAAGTGCGCCGAGCCCCACGACCGCTCCGTCGAAGTCGGCGTCGCCTCGTTCGAGATGCACCACCTCGCCGTCGGAGCGGAGAATGTCGACCGCGCCGACCGCGGTGGCAAGGTTCCCGAGGCGGTCGCCCGACCCGTGCGTTCCGGTTGCGATCGCGCCGCCAACGGAGATGTGCGGAAGTGATGCGAGGTTGTGCAACGCCAGCCCTCGCTCATGCAGCAGAGGAGCCAGGTGGCCATATGTCATGGCCGGATTCAGCTCGACCGTGTTGCCAGCGGGGTCGACGATCACGTCGTCCGGGAGTGCATCGAGACTGATCAGATGCTCGGCGTCGGCAATGTCGTTGAACGAGTGGCGGGTCCCCACGACGCGGACCTGCTGCGATCCGACGACGATGCCGCGTATCTCGTCGACCGTCGTCGGGTGATGCACGGTCGCCGCGCTGTACTCGAGATTGCCGGCCCAGTTGCGTTCGACCACGTCGCGATCCTCGCACTCGGCGGGGCGGGTTCGGCGGGCCCCGCAAACGTGCTACAACCTACGCGGGTGTGGGAGCCGAGCGACTCCGGACGCTTCCATGGGTGACGATCGCACGGACCGCGAGGCCGCCCCCGAGCCCGACGAGATCGTCGAGGTCGACGTCGCCGACGATGCGATCCGAGGCGACGCCACGCCGTCGAAGGTGCGCCTGAATGACGATGCCCCGGCCTTCGCCAGGGCGCTCGACGTCGTACGTCGGGCGATCGAGCGGATCGCCGACGGCGGCGGCTGGCTCGCCAGGTACCTGGTGATCGCGATCTTCGTCGTCGGCATCTTGAACGTGATCCTGCGCTACTGGGGGCGGGCCACGGATTCCACTCTCGTGTCCAACCTCTGGATCGACGCGCAGTGGCAGATGTTCGCCCTGCTGTTCCTCGTCGGGTTTCCCTACGGCATCAAGGAGAAGGTCAATCCACGGGTCGACTTCTGGTACTCCAACTACTCGCCCCGTCGCAAGGCGCTCCTCGACCTCGTGCTGCACGTCTGCCTGCTCCTGCCATTCTGCGTGATGGGGGTCCGGGTGGTGTGGCCGTTCGCGATGTCCGCCCTCGGACGCAGCTTCGACGGCACGTGGGACACGTGGAAGGTGTGGACGACGTGGGAGGAGTCGAGCAATCCCGATGGTCTCCCGGTCGGACCGATCAAGGCGATGCTCGTGGTCGGCTTCGTCCTGTGGGGCCTGCAGGTGATCGCCGAGATCATCAAGGCCGGGTTCGTGCTCGCACGGCTCGTCGACGAGGACGTGGTCGAGGAACCAGACGCTCCGGCGAGGATCGAGTGAGGCCCTGACCGTGGACCTCGGCGTGTTCCTTGCATTCGCGATGTTCGCGGTGTTCCTGACGCTGCTGTTGATCGGCTACAACGTCGCGTTCTGCTTCGCCGGAACGGCGTTGTTCTTCTCGTTCATCGGCGACCTCACCGGGGAGTTCGAGGCGAGCGCGACCAACCTCATGCCCTCACGGTGGTTCCCGACGTTGTCGGACCAGACGCTTCTCGCGATTCCGTTCTTCGTGCTGATGGGCGCGATCCTCGAGAAGTCCGGGGTCGCCGAGCGGTTGCTGCGCGCGATCGGGCTGGTGATGGGAAACCTGCGCGGCGGCGTGGCATTGGCCGTGATCGTCGTCGGCACGATGCTCGCGGCGGCCACCGGCGTGGTCGCCGCGACGGTGATCGTGATGGGTCTGCTGTCGCTTCCGACGATGCTCAAGTATGGCTACGACGACAAGCTCGCCACCGGAGTGATCGTCGCGTCCGGCACGCTCGCCCAGCTGATCCCACCGAGCATCGTGTTGATCCTGCTCGCCCAGCAGATGCAGATCTCGGTCCTCCGCTTGTTCCGCGGGGCGCTGCTCCCGGGACTGCTGCTCTCGGGTCTGTACATGCTGTACGTGGTCTACGTTGCGCTGCGTCACCCGGAGCGGGCGCCGGCCATGCCGCTGAGCGAGCGCACGTTTGCCGGTGCGGCGCTGGGCCGCGAAGTGGCCGTCGCCGCCCTGCCGCCGTTGCTGCTGATCGCCGCCGTGCTGTACGCGATCTTCGGCGGGATCGCCACTCCATC
>DATMDV010000365.1:0-2522 GCA_035557475.1 Ilumatobacteraceae bacterium | reverse complement strand
CCCCGTCATGCCGTCGCGGGAACAGCCATCGCAGCTGCCGTCATCGCCATCCGGATGGCGCCGATGTCGCTCGCCATCATCGCCGCGCTCGTCCCTCTTGCCGCGGCCGCAGTCGTCGACGCCGCCGATCGCCGGCTTCCGAACAGTCTCGTGCTGTGGTCGGCCATACCGGTCTCGATCGTGTGCCTGCTCGATCCGTTCGTCGATCGGCTCACCGCGCTCGGAGGAGCGACGGTGGGGGCCGCGCTCCTCGCCGGTCCACTCCTGGTGACGCACCTGATCGCGCCCGAGGCGATGGGTTTCGGCGACGTCAAGGCGGGCGTGTCGCTCGGTGCCACGCTCGGTCTGATCCGCCCCGACCTGGCGTTGTGGACGCTGTGTCTCGCGGCGGCGATCACCGCTGGGTGGGGCGTCGCCCGCCGCGAGCGGTACGTCGCGCTCGGACCCGGGTTGGTATTCGCCGCGCTGGCCGTGCTGCTCGTCAGCGCGTGCGTCGGGATCGAGGTGACGGCGTGGCACTGACCGAACCGAGGGTCGCGACGTCGGGACTCGCCAACGACGCACCGCCACGTGGCTTTCGCCCGGCCTCGCGCCGGCGCGCGCGAGTCGCGGGCGGGGTGGCTCTCGTCGCCGCCGCGATCGGCGGCAACGTCCTCGTCTACTCGAGCCTCGACGACCGTGAACCCGTTCTCCAGGTGGTACGGGATGTCCCGGCGGGTGAGCAACTGACGGACGCGGATGTCCGGCCGATCGACGTCGACGCTGACGACACGCTGCGCACGATCCCGGCCGACCGGCTGTCGACGGTCGTCGGCCAGTACGCGAAGGTGCGCCTCGTCGCCGGTGCCCTCGTCGTCGCTGAAGCGCTGCAGAGCACGCCACTCGTCAGTGACGGTTCGGCGGTCGTCGCCATCCAGGTGCCTGACGGAGCGCTGCCGATCGGGCTCCGCGAGCGCTCACCGGTCGAGCTCGTCGTGCCGGTCGTCGGCGACGGGTCGAGCGCGGCACCGCCGACCATCGTGCGCGGCCGCGTTGTCGGCTTGCCCACCGCACCCTCCACGGCCACCGGCACGCTGTCGCTGTCGGTCGAAGTTCCTGCTCCGTTGGCGGCAACGGTCGTCGCCAGCGACGACGTCAGCGTGGTGCTCGTGCAGCCCGGTACCGACGCGGCGTACGCCGACGACACCACCGCCGGGACCGAGGGCTCGTGAGCCTGGTCGCGATCGTCGGCGACCACGCAACCACGACGACGCTCGCGCTCGCGGCGGCATGGCCGGTGGGCGACGACGTGTTGGTGATCGAAGCGGATCCACGCGGCGGGTCGCTCGCCGCGTGGCTCGACATCCCCGTCGCGCCGTCGTTGTCGGCCGTGGTGACGCGGGCGACGGCAGGCGAGTGGTCCGTGATCGACCGGCTCAGCCGGCTTACGCCGTCGGGGCTGCGGGTGATCCCTGCGCCGGTGCGCGCCGTCGAGGCGGCGCGCGCCGTCGCCGAGGCCGCCGATTCCGTCATCCCAACTCTGGCGTCGCTCGTATCACCCGTCGTGCTCGCCGACGCGGGGCCGTACGGCGCGGACGGTGGGGTCTCCGCGGTGCTCGCCCAGGCGACGCTCACCGTCGTCGTCCACCGTCAAGCCCAGCAGTCCGCGCGCGCCGCCGGAGTTCGGCTCGAGCGGCTGGCGGAGTGCTTCGAGCAGCTCACGGCGGCTGGCGTCGAGACCACACTCGCCGTGATCGGGCGCGCCCCGTTCGGTACCGGCGAGATCGCCAGCTTCGTCGGCGCCGGTGGGCTCGTTGCCCCTCCCGTGTTCGAGCTCGCCGACGATCCGCTCGCAGCGGCTGTGCTCGCCGGCCGCAACGGTGTCTCGCCGCGGCGGCTTCTGCGGTTGCCACTGCTGCGCAGCTCGGCAGTGCTCGCGGCATTCGTGTCGAATCGTCTCAGCGAGCTCGTCGCGACCGAACGATGGGGCGTCGACCGATGACGGTCGCCGACCGCTGGCTGGTCGCCGACACCGACGACCTCGTGGCGCCTTTGATCGAACGCGTGGCCAGCCGGCTCGTCGAGGCGATCGAGCTCGACGAGTCAGCGCGGTCCGACGGTGCCGACCGCCCCGACCGGGCGGGCCGTGCCGCGTCGTCGCTCGCGGCGGACCCGCGTCGCCAGCAGCTGCTCGTCGGAGCGTGGCTCAGCGAGGAGCTGGCGACGATCAACCAGGTCAGGCTCGCCGGCGGTGAGCGTCCGCTCGATCCGACGAGTGATCGTGCGGTACGAGCTCGGGTCGTGGCCGAGCTCACCGGTGCCGGCCCGCTCGAGCCGTACATCAACGACGTCTCGGTCGAGGAGATCGACGTCAACTCGCACGAATCGACGTGGATCACGTTCGTCGACGGACGCAAGCTCGACGTCGGCGCGCTCTGGTCGTCGGCGGCCGAGCTGACCGCGTACCAGAAACGTCTCGCGAGACGGATGACACGCACCGGCGAGGGCCGGCTCGACACGTCGTCGCCGATGTCGACGTTCCA
>DATMDV010000364.1:0-13640 GCA_035557475.1 Ilumatobacteraceae bacterium | reverse complement strand
CGTACCACTTTCGGGCGACCGAGCCGGCACGGTGGTCGCCGAGGCGCCAGCCGACATCAACAACTACGTCGAGCTTCCGCCGGCGGCCTTCGGTCACGGTGAGCGCGGGATCGTCCAGCGCCAGCGCGACGTCGGCGCCACCGCGATCGAGTACGTCGACGTCGAAGGACGCCCGACGCCGCTCGCCGAGGCGGTACCTCCGTTCTTCGTGGCAGACACCGAGCTGCAACTTGATTCACTCGGCGGTCGCATCGAGTCGTCCGCCGGCGTCGCCTGGACGATCGCGGTCGAGGCGGCACCGGATCGTGCCCATCCGTTCGACGGGCCGTCACCGCCGGCCCCCGGGTCCGATGGCATCGGCGTGTACTGGACCCACATCGGACCGGATCTGCAGCCCGGCGTCGACTTCGGTGAGGCGTCGATGTGGGTGATCGCCCTGCTCGCACCGGACGGCTCGACGACGTGGTGGTCGATCCCCGACGGCTGGCGGGTGGTAGCGAGCGACATCTGGGGCACGCTGCTCGCCAAGCAGGACGGTCAGCAACTCAAGCTGGCGCTCGCCGAGTTCGTCCCCTAACGGGTTCCTGTCGCCGGCGGCGTGTGCAGCGTCAGCCGCTCGGGAGGTCAAGCTTGGAGAAGTCGCTCGTGCGCCATCGCGAGGGTTGCAACCGCACGACGATGTCGTCGCCCGCGGCGCCTCCGCTGTCGACGTACGCGGTGCCCATCTCCGTTCCCAGATAGCGCGTGGCGATGTCGACGCGAGTCGCCCGATCGGTCGTCTCGATCTCGACTGGGCCGTCCACCGTGACGTACGCGTACGGGAGCTCTTCGCGCTGCGCGCACAACGAGGCGTGACCTGCCTGCTCGAGCAGCTTCACCTTCTCGCTCGTGCTCTCGGTGTTGAACTCGACCGCGCCGCCCGGTTCGTAGCGATACCAGACAGGCGTCACCAACGGAGGGCCATCTGGCCGTTCCACGGCGAGGACACCCACGTGCAGCGCGGCGAGGAACTCGTCGCGTTCGTGCTTCGACATCGAAAGCTCGCTCATGCACCCATCTTCACGGCCGCGTCGCCGGACCGGCAAGCGGGGACCGTGCTGGGATCACGAGGTATCAGGCGACAGTCGCCGATCCGTACAAGAACGAGCGGGTGGCTCGGATGTCGGCCCGCATTCCTTCGGACTCGATGAGGGACTGGAGCTCCTCGGGCTCGTACATGACCTTCACGACCCGGAACTCCGAGCCGTCGTCCAGCTGTCGTAGATGCAGGTCCGGGGCGTACTCGACGACGTAGGGGTCCTTCACGTGGCGGTCGTCGGCGTTCGGTCGAGGTGTCGGATTGCTGCGGTTGTCGATGAGGAACACCCGGCCGCCCGGCGCCAGACAGGTGCGCACCAGTTGCCAGAAGGACGTGAATCGCGACCGCGGCACGTGGGAGATCCAGAATGAGAAGAACACCACGTCCCACGAGCGTTCGGGCGTCCAGTCGAACAGGTCGGCGATCACGTACTCGACGTCGGCTCGCCGAACGCGCTCACGGTTGAGGGCGATCGTCTCGGGTGACGCATCGACCACGGTGAGACGGTCGGCGGTCTCGGCGAGCCGGGCGGTCCACCATCCCGTCCCACCGGCCAGTTCCACGACATCGCACGTGGCGCCGAAAGCGCCGAGTGCCGCTTCGACGATCGTCACCTGCTCGCGCCACTCGCGTGCGTCGTCCTCGCCTCTGTCGTAGCGGCCCTGACGCTGCCACCAGTCGTCGTACTTGGGCGCCCGCCCCCGGTAGTACGCGCGCTGGTCCTCGAGCAGTTCCTCGTCCTCCACCCCAACAGCTTCTCGCATCCGAGCGCGATCGTCCCCGCTGGATTGGACGTCGGAGTGCTCGCCACAGCAGAGAGTCTCTGCACCCGCGCTCCCGGGCGTCGAGCTCAGCGATACGACCGGGACCAGCGATGGATCACGACGGTCCGGGTGCGGACTCGATGACCTGGCCGGTGGCATCGAGCACCTCGGCGAGCGCGAAGTCGTTGTCCGGAACGGCGACCGCCGCGATTCGCACGCCTGGCTTGCCGCGAAGTTCGTGGAAGTCGACTGTGTACCGATCGCCCGAGCGGCGTGTCACTCGCATCGTGGCCGCATCGGGGTTGTCGACCGTCGCCGCGATCGCCATCATCTCGCCGCCGCCCGCGATGGTGAACGCCCTCTGGTCGAGGGTACCGAGATCTCGGATCGAAAAACCGCCGCCGCCGGCACCATCATCGAACAGTTCGATTCGAAGGTTGTCGGCAACGGCGACGACGTCGACCGACCACGGCGTGCCCTCGGGCAGGGTGCCGGAGAACGTTGTCTCGGTCGACGACTTCTCGACGACGTCGACCGTCATCGCCACGTCGACGGGGGTCACCACCGGAGCCAAGGCAACGGTGTCGGCCGGCGGTTCGTCGTCGTCGGCCGACGGGACCGCGGTGCCTTCGGGCACCTGGCTGATGGCGGTGCCTGCCAGCAGTCGTGACCATTCCTCCTCGGTCGCGGGTCGCACGGATGCTGCGCCGGCGAGCAACGCGGCACGGTCCACATTTTCTCCGTTGATCGCGAAGTCGAGGCCGTCACGCTGCCAGTAGATGGTTCGACTCGTCGTGCCCTGCACGGCAAAGCCGAACTCGAAGCCACTCACGCCGTCGATGTCGATCGGGGTCATCTCATCCGACTCCAGCCGAAGCCACGCCGACACTGCCGAAGGTGCGTTCGTGACTTGCAGCGACATTCGGCCAAGTGGGTCGTACGAAGTCGACGACTGCGCCCCGTAGGCACTCATCGTCG
Source organism: Ilumatobacteraceae bacterium (assembly GCA_035557475.1). GTDB lineage: Bacteria > Actinomycetota > Acidimicrobiia > Acidimicrobiales > Ilumatobacteraceae > JALOLG01. The sequence continues at coordinate 10,820 of DATMDV010000364.1, read as the reverse complement.
AACCTGGTGCTGGTGCAATCGCACCAATTGGTGCATTGCCCTGATACGTCATGCCGACGACCCGGATCGCGCCGGGATCGAAGACGAGACGATTGGCAGCATCGACGTCGAGCGCGCTGGCGATCGTCTCCAGTTGCGCATCCTCGAGGCCGCGGGCTTGCACCAAAGCCCACTGATCGCCGACCTCGACGTAGAGGAACCGTTGCCCGCTCGGACCATCGGCGAACACGATCCGTCGCCCGTCGAGAACGGATTCGCGGTAGTTCGATGCCGCAAAGCCAGCGCCGGGCGTGATCTGGTTGATCGAGTCGGTCTCGGGCTGCCATGAGATCGCCACGATCGGGCCGGCTGGTTCCTCGGACGTGGCGTAGACGCGGGTGTCGACGAACCGCAGGCCCGTTGCGGAAGGTTCTATTGGTGAATCAGGGCCCGCTGCACTTAGCGCGCCCCAGCCGTCGGGCAGCTCGGTGACGATCCAGCGCGGATCGCGCTCCCGATCTGTGGCCGGCGACTCGTCGCGACTGCCGACGATCGCCACCAGCCCGACGATCAGCGCGGCTGTGGTCGCCAGCGCGAACGCAGGCCGCGCCCATGACTTGTCGGCCGAGAGGCGAAGGGGCGGTGTCGACCGCCTGGCGACGGTGCGTTCGAGCGACGCCGTCGCGGCGCGAGCCCAGCCGTCGACCACGGCTTCGATGTCGTTGGAGGAATCAGTCATCTCGAACCTCGTGGATTTCGGGCTTGTCGACAAGCAGCGCGTGCATGGTGTGTCGTGCACGCGACAGATGGGTCTTCACTGCGCCAACGGAGCAACCGAGCTCGAAGGCCACCTCGGCCACCGACAAGTCCTCGACGTAGTACAACGCCACGACCCTGGACTGCTGCGGCGGGAGAGTCGCGACCGCCTTCCAGAAGCGTTCGTCATACGGCTCGGTGTCGTGGCCGGGATCGCCCCGGCGAGCCCACACGCGCGTCAGCGCCCTGATCTCACGGCCGAACCGCCGGCGACGCGACGCGGCACGATTGAGTACGGCGCGTCGGATCCATGCGGCCGGATCGTCGTACGTGGACAGCGCAGCCCAACGCTTGTGCGCCGCGATGTAGGCCTCCTGGACCAGATCCTCGGCGTGTCCCCAGTCAGCGGTGAGCGACACGGCAAGCCCGAGCGTGCGCTTGTACGAGCCGGCGTAGAAGTCGTCGAAGTCGGCCGTCACGACCAGACGCGCCGCCGGTTCGCCCGGCTCGACGCCGTTGGCTCCGATCCGCGCCATGTCCATCAGTGTCTACTCGCCGCTGGCGTCGGCGCGGTTGACAACGGGGGACAACCTCCGCGCGGGAGGCGAACCTGGCAGACTCTCGGGAGTCGTGGATGACGGACCCCTCCTACGCATCGATGGCCTCACCAAGCGCTACCCCGGTGTGACGGCACTCGACGACCTGACGGTCACCGTGCCGCGGGGGCGGATCGGCCTCGTCGGTGCCAACGGCGCCGGCAAGACGACCACGTTTCGCCTGCTACTGGGCCTCGCCCACCCGACCGAGGGTCGCGTCGAGGTGTGCGGCATCGACGTCGCCCACGACCCGATCGGCGTGCGCTCACGGCTTGGTTACATGCCTGAACACGACTGCCTCCCGCTCGATCAGACCGCGGCCGACGTGGTGTCGACGTTCGGCGAGCTGAGCGGGCTGCCGGCCCGGGCGGCGCGTCAGCGGGCCTCGGACATCCTCGACCTCGTCGGGCTCGACGAGGCCCGGTTCCGGCCGATCAGTGGGTTCTCCACCGGCATGCGGCAGCGCACGAAGCTGGCGCAGGCGCTCGTCGGCGATCCCGAGCTGATATTGCTCGACGAACCGACGGCCGGCCTCGATCCGCTCGGTCGCGAGGAGATGTTGGCGCTCGTGGCCCGCCTCGGCACGTTCGGCATCTCGGTGCTCATGGCCACCCATCTGCTCGACGACGTGCAGCAGGTGTGCGACTACGTCGTGATGATCGACGCCGGCAAGCTGGTCGTCTCGGGCGCGACCGACTCGCTGCTCGAACGAACTGGCATCGTCACCGTCGACGTCGGACCGCGTGGCGGGGAGCTGGTAGAAGGCCTGACGAAGGTCGGGTTGGCGTCGATCGCCGAAGACGGTCTGGTCGAGGTGACGATCGAAGGTGACGACCACATGGACATCGTTCGCGACGTCGTCGCCGACCTCGGGCTCCCGCTCTATCGCTTGTCGACGCGGCTGACATCGCTCGACGAGGTGTTCTTGCGTCGCGCCGGGAGCGCGTCGTGAGCACCGTCGAGACCGGTGGACACGGAGCGGTCTACGACCGCGGCTACCGCCCGTACGACGGCGCACGTGGTCGTCGGGGGGCAGCCACGTTCGCCCTCTACAAGGCGTCGATGCGCCGGGCGCTCGGGATCCGGCGCTCGTGGCGCCAGAAGGTCGCGCCGTTCACGCTGCTCGGTGTGGTCACGATCCCGGCGATCGTCAACGTCGGCATCGGCTACGTGACCCGCGATCAGCTCGAGGACCGGATCGAGATCATCACGTACCGCGACTACGTCGGTGTGTCGTCGGCGCTGCTGCTGTTCGTCGCGCTGGTCGCCCCGGACGTGATGTGCCCCGATCGGCGTCAACGCGTGCTCCCGCTGATGTTCGCCCGGCCGCTCCTGGGCACCGACTACGTAGCGGCGAAGGTGGGCGCGATCGGATCGATCCTGTTCGCCTTCTCGTTCATTCCGCAGGTGGTGCTCTTCGTCGGCAACATGCTGGTCAGCGACAGCGCACTCGACTATTTCAGCGGCCACCTCGACGTGTTGTGGAAGGTACCGGTTTCGGTGGTCTTGCTGGCCCTGTACTACGCCGTCGTCGGGGTGGCCATCGCATCGCTGACCGACCGGCGGATCGTGGCCGGGGCGGCGGTGATCGGGCTGTTCCTCATCACGTCGATCGCGTCGGGCATCATCGTCGGCGAGAACTTCGAGATCGAAGGCGGTTCGCTGGCGGCGCTCATCAACGTGCTGATCTTGCCGTTGTATCTGCGCGACCTCGTGTTCCTCGGTCACGTCGATCCCGACTCACCACTGACGGGCGTCGACAACGGTGGGCTGTTCGCCGTCGCGACCTACGTCGGCGTGCTCGTCGTTTGCATCGGCGTACTGCTGCAGCGCTACCGCTGGGTGGAGCGCTGATGACCGTCACCGGGCCTGATCCAGCGACCGTCCGGGGTGACCCGGCGTTCGCCGTCAACCCCACCGTTGAGGTGGTCGAGGTGTCGGTGTGGTTCGGACCGAAGGTCGCGCTGTCGGAGCTCAGCTGCTCGTTCGGCCCGGGAGTGACCGGTCTGCTCGGGCCCAACGGCGCCGGCAAGACGACGCTGATGCGGGCGATGACGGGTCTCGTGGGCGTCAACCAGGGCACGGTGCGCATCGAGGGGAACGACCCGCGTCGGAACCGCGCCGTCCACAGTCGGATGGCGCTCGTCCCCGAGGATGAGGCGGTGCCCGCCGGGCTCACGGCGCGGCAGTTCGTCCGTTACGTCGCCGACCTGCATGGCGTCGTCGACCGGGACGCGCCCGACAACGCGTTGCGGGAGGTCTCGATGCTCGACGCCGCCGACCGGCGCGTCGATGCGTTCAGCAAGGGGATGCGTCAGCGCACCAAGATCGCGTCTGCACTCGTGAAGGATCCACAGGTGCTCGTGCTCGACGAGCCGTTGAACGGTGCTGATCCGGTGCAGCGGGTGCACCTCATCGCGTTGTTCAAGCGACTCGGGGCGCAAGGTCGGACCGTGATCGTCAGCTCGCACGTGCTGAACGAGGTCGAGCGCATGGCGGAACGGGTGATCGTCCTCATGCATGGCCGGCTGGCGGCCGCCGGCGGACATCACGCAATACGTGACGCGATGGACGATCGCCCGCGGCACGTGCTGGTGCGGTCCGACGACGGGCGGCGACTGGCCGCCTCGCTCGTCGCCCTCGAATCGGTGGCAGGCGTGACGTTCGACTCGACGCGCGGCGGCGTGGTGATCCAGACCGTTCAAGCCCGCGAGTTGGCGACTGCTCTGCCGCGGCTCGCCCGCGACACGTCGATCCGGCTGCTCGAGGTGCGCGCCCTCGACGACTCACTCGAGAGCCTGTTCCGGGAGCTGGTCCGATGACCGTTCCGACCGAGGTGGCAACCGGTCGGCCGCGGTCGCGGTTCGCCGCCATCCTGCGGTACACGCTGCAGTCGTGCATCCCGCCGAAGCGGTGGGCGGCGGTGTTGTTGCCGTGTGCGGGTGCGCTGTTGTTCGGGTTGCTCGTCCACGCCGTCGACTCCACCGCCGAGCGAGCGTTCGCGAACGTCGCGGCCGAGGGCATCTTCGGGTTGGTGATGCCGATCGCCGCGCTCGTCATCGGCGACGCCGTGCTGGGCGCCGAGGTTCGCTCCGGGACGTTCCACTTCACATGGCTGTCACCCACACCGACCTGGCAGATCGTGCTGGGTCGCTGGTTGGGCGGCTCGATCGTGGCGCTCCTCACGATCGCCCCGGCGTCCGCCCTCGCCGCAATCGTGGCTGGCACGCCCGACAGCGCCGGCCCCGCGTTCCTGGCCTCCGCGGTGGGCAGCGTGACGTACGTCGCCCTGTTCATCGCCATCGGGTGCTTGACGCAGCGAACCGCCGTGTGGTCGTTGGCGTTCGTGTTCCTCATCGAGCGCCTGCTCGGCGCGGCGCTCACGGGCATCGCCCAGCTCTCGCCGACGTGGGAGTCGCGGGCGATCTTCGTCGGCTACATCGACGACCCGCCGAGCCGCCTCGTGCGCGACGGCATCCCGCAGGGTGGCGACGCCATCGTGCGGCTGGTGATCGTGACGATCGTCGCCCTGGTCGTGGCGAACTGGCGGATGGCCCATCTCCGCCTCTCCGGCGCCGCCGACTGAGCGGATCTCACCGACCTCCTCGCCTCAGCCACCGCTCTCCGGACAGTCACGGTGAAAGGACGCTGCGGTGAGCTGGCTGAAGAACATGGAGACCGATCACGAGGCGCTGCTCACTGCCATCGTCGAGGCGCTCCCCGAACCGTTCTTCCTGCTCGACCGCGACGGTCGCTATGTCGCCGTGCTCGGCGGTCTCGACAACGCCCGCTATCACGACGGACGGAGCCTCGTCGGCAAGCGGATGCACGACGTGCTGCCTGTGGCCACTGCTGACAGCTTCCTGGCGCGGGTCCACGAGGCGCTCGACACAGGGCTCGTCGTTTCGTACGAGTACGAGCTGAGCAGCGACGATGTCGACGGTGTCGAGCGGCGCGACGGCGTTCCCGATCTCCTCCTGTTCGAGAGCCAGCTCGCGCGGTTGCCGCCGACCGAGGGTCGCGCCGACATGGTGGTCTGGATGATTCACAACGTCACCGAGACCAAACTCGCGATGCGAAGGCTCGAGCAGCAGCAGGACGCATTGGAGTTGCAGCAGGCAGAGCTGGAGCGGCTGGCGCGCACCGATCCGCTCACTGGTCTTCTCAACCGCCGCAGCTTCTTCGACGAGGCATCGACGGAGCTGCACTGGGTCCAGCGCTCCGGCTTTCCCGCGGTGGTCATCTCGTTCGATCTCGACGACTTCAAGACGATCAACGACACCCGCGGGCACGCGGCCGGCGATGCCGTGCTGCGGGCGGTCAGCGACCTGCTGCGCGCCGAGCGGCGGGCCACCGACGTGATCGGTCGGCTCGGTGGCGAGGAGTTCGCGATCGTGGTCCGCGGCGCCGACGTCGACGAGGGGCGACTGCTGGCGGAGCGCCTTCGCGACGCGATCGCCACGCTCGAAGTCGTTCACGACGGCGAGGCGATCTCGATGACCGCCAGTTTCGGCGTCACTCAGATCCGGTCGGTCGACGTCGTTCTCGACGACGCGATCAAGCGCGCCGACGCCGCGATGTACGCGGCAAAGCGGCTCGGACGCGACCGAGTCGAGACCGATCCGGCACCGATGGCGACATCGTCGCGACCGCTGCCCCGGTCTCCCGTGCGCACGGACTGAACCTCCATCACCACCATAGACACCATCGGCGGCGGCGGCGACTGGCCCTTGCCAGCGACGTCGGTCGATGCGAACATGTGTTCGTGCGTGATGAGGCGACGATCCTCCATGCCGACCTCGATTCGTTCTACGCGTCGGTCGAGCAGCGCGATGACCCCCGCCTACGCGGCCGGCCGGTGATCGTCGGCGCCGGCGTCGTCCTGGCGGCCAGCTACGAGGCCAAGGCGTACGGCGTCCGGGGTGCGATGGGTGGCGCCCAGGCTCGCCGTCTGTGCCCGAGGGCGATCGTCGTCCCGCCTCGGATGGCGGCCTACTCCGAGGCGAGCAAGGCGGTGTTCGCGGTGTTCGACGACACGACTCCGCTCGTCGAAGGGCTGTCGATCGACGAGGCGTTCCTCGATGTCGGCGGGCTGCGACGGGTGTCGGGGACGCCCACCGAGATCGCGGCCCAGCTCCGGCACGACGTCCTCGAACGGGTCGGGCTTCCGATCACGGTTGGCGTGGCGCGCACCAAGTTCCTGGCCAAGGTGGCGAGTGCCGTGGCCAAGCCCGACGGACTCTTGGTTGTGCCACCTGACGGCGAGTTGACGTTCCTCCACCCGCTCCCGGTCGAACGGCTCTGGGGTGTCGGTCCCGTCACCGCCCGCAAGCTCAACGACCGAGGGATCGTCACCGTCGGCGAGGTCGCCCAACTCGCCGAAGCGGCGTTGGTCGCAATGCTCGGCCGAGCGTCGGGCCGGCATCTCCACGCCCTCGCCCACAACCGCGACCCGCGTCCGGTGCAGGTCGGTCGCCGGCGACGCTCGATCGGGTCGCAGCGCGCCCTCGGCCGTTCCCCGAAGACGGCCGACTCGATCGACGCCGCCGCGGTCGGGTTGGTCGACCGCGTGACGCGCCGGATGCGCAAGGCGGGCCGGGTCGGTCGCACCGTCGTGCTCCGGTTGCGCTTCGACGACTTCTCGCGGGCGACGCGGTCGCACACCCTTGATCACGCGACCGCGCAGACGCACACCATCCTCACCACCGTCCGCGGGCTGTTGACGACGTCGACGCCCTTGATCGAGCGCCAAGGACTCACGCTCATCGGCATCTCGGTGAGCAACCTCGACAACGACAGCGCGGTTCAGCTCGAGTTGCCGTTCGACCGGCACAGCGGCACCGCTCTCGACACCGCGCTCGACGACGTCCGGCAGCGGTTCGGGTCGAACGCCGTCACGCGCGCCGTGCTGCTCGGCCGCGACGAGGGCCTTTCGGTGCCGATGCTCCCGGATTGAACAGCGACTTGGCGATGCCGATCACCGGGGTGACCAGCACCGCACCGACGACACCGGCAGCCGCGCCACCGACGAGCACCCCGACCATCGCCACCAGGGGTGGAATGTCGACGGCCTTGCTGACGATCACCGGCTGGATGACGCGGTTCTCGATGTTCATGTAGATCAGGTACACGACCAGGATGATCAGCCCCTTGCTGGTCCCGGTCGTCAACGCCAGCACGACGAGCGGTGCGCCGCCGAGGAAGCCGCCGAGCTGCGGGATGAAGTTCGACATCGCCGCCCACAGCCCGAGGAGGGGAGCCAGTGGGACGCCACCGACCAAGGCGATCGTGAACACCGCCGTGCCGGCGATCGCGGCGATGACCAGACTGCCCACCGCGTACCGCGCGACCACGTCGCCGACGATCGTGCTCACGCGGTCGAAGCGGTCGTGGCGATGCTCCGGGACGAGTGCCCGGAGCCCGTTGCGCACGCGACGACCGTCGATCAGGGCCGTCACGGTGATGAGCAGGATCCAGAACGTGGCCACCAGACCGTCCCCGACCGAGCGCAACGTGCGCTCCAGCGGCCCGGTGTCCGACGCCAGCCGGTCGGGCGCCTCCTCGAGCGTGGTCTGCAAGCGATCTGCTACGCCGCGCTCGGCCAGCTCGTCGCCGATCAGTGGGAGACGTTCGAGATCGGCCGCGATGCGCGGCAGCTGGTCGTCGAGGTCGCGGACGCTGTCGACGATCGACGGAACCGCGAACACGAGCGTGGCGACCACGATCGCCAGCAGGCCGACGACGACCACAGCAACTGCCGAGCCTCGCTCGAGCCCGGTGTGCTTGCAGAGCCACCCGACGAGGGGATCGAGCGCCAATGCCAACACGATGCCGATGACGATCCAGGCCGGGACCGGTGACAGGCCGATGATCACCGCAATGGCGACGACGACGAGCACCGCGAGCGACGTCGCCATCAGCGCCGACCGCACGTCGAGGTGGTTCCACGTGAACACGCCCTGCCGAGTGGGGACCGGAACGGCCGGTTCCTCGTCGGTCGGCGGGATGGCGGCAGCTCGGCGCTGGCGGGCGCCGAGCGCGGCGAGCGTCGACACCGCGACGGCCATCAGGAAGATCGCCACCAGTGGGCCCGTCAACCAACCGAACCGGAGCCCCACCACGAGCGCAACCGTGAGGCCGAACGGACCAGTGCGTCGCCCAGTGGAGCGCAGGTCCCACGAATAGACATGCCGGTCGGCATACCAACTCGCAAGCGCGATGAGGACGGAGACGACGCCCACGCCGGTCGCGTTCACCCACCCGTCGAGCGAGGCGAGCACGATCAGCGGCGCATATCCCACGATCGGGCCGAAGATCGGTACGACCGCCCACACCCCGACCCAGAGTGCGAGGACACTCGTGCCGGGCAACCCGAAGATCGAGGCGACTGCTAACGCAACGAACCCGCTGATCGTGGCAACGACCAACAGACGGCGCACCTGGCTCGCCGCCGACTGCACGCCGTCGCGGACCGATCGCGCCCACCAGTGAGGATCGTCACCTCCGAGAATCGCACGGGCCAACTTCGGACCGTTGAGGAGCGCGTACAGCATCAAGATGACGACGAGCAGGGCCTGGAGCCCGAGTCGCGCGCCGTCCGCCGGGTCGGGGCTGCCGAGGATGACCTGGGAGGGCAGCTCGTCGAGGCGCTTCTCGATGCGCTCGGCGACCTTTCCATCGACGAGGAAGCGTCCGACCGCCGATTCCGGATCGACCGCCTCGATGCGTTCGGTCACGGCATTGCCGACGACGTCGATCTCCTGACTCAGCTGCACCGAACCGAGCGCCAGGAGCCCGCCCACTGCGAGGATCGAGGCGATGACGACGATCGTGATCGCGGCCCACCGCGGCAAGCGGCGATCGACGGCGTTGATGGGGCCGCGCAGGAGCATGGCGAGGACGACCGCGAGCAGCACGAGCTCGAGCACGTGGCGGCTGCGGCTGATCACCGTGAGCGCGACGAGGGCCGCCAGCACCCACCCGATCACCTCGAGCACGAAGCGTGGACGCATCGCGACGACGGTCGGGACCACACCGACGCGACGTCGACGTCTCGTGCTGGTCTCGTCCATCGCACGGTTCTACCCGACCCGGCAGGTCTGGCACGACGATCACTGGCGCGAGACGCGTCCTGATGTGCCGAGAGGCGTCGCCCTCGTTCGGCGTTCAGCCTCCGAGATGCTCGGCGGCGACGCGCTTCGGCACGACCATCCGCCACGCGTCGATGACGATCTCTCGCGCCTCGGCATCGTCCAATGCGTCGAGTCGGACGTGGACCCAGTTGTACCGCATGTCCGATTTGCTCGGCATCTGGAACTTGTCGGGCTCGGAAGCGACGAGCAGCTCGCGCTCCTCCTTCGGGAACGCGAAACCCATCACCGTCTCGTCGCGCGAGAACGCCAGCCACACGTATTGTCCGACCCGGAACTTCACCTGATCCCTGACGAGCACCTCGTACGATCGGGGGAGGCTCAACGCGAGTGGACGGATCTCATCGATCGTGATCATCGCGGCGACAATGCTGCCAGCCGGTGGGCGCCGCGTCACCGTGACTCGCGGCACTGCGTCTCAGAACGGCCGCCGGACCACGTTCCATTGTTGGATCACGTGCGTGTCACGCTCCCACCCGAGCACCGACATCGACGCCGTGTCGAGCGTGAAGTCGCGGCCATGCACGGGCGGCAGCCCGAGCCAACGGGCGGCGAGGATCCGCAAGAAGTGGGCGTGGGCGACGAGCGCCACGTCACCGTCGGCGGACGTCGCCCGGTCGATCACCCGGTCGGCGCGGGCGCCGACCTGATCGAGCGACTCACCGCCCACGACCTCGTGGGTCCACACCGACCATTCTGGGATCGAGGTGCGGATCTCCTCGGTCGACAGCCCCTCGTAGACGCCGTAGTCCCACTCCAGCAGATCCTCGTCGCGGATCGGATCGAGCCCGGCGAGGTGCGCCGTGTCCCACGCTCGCGACAGCGGGGACGACAGCACGAGCGCGAAATCCCACCCACGCACGAGATCAGCCACCGTGGCGGCCGACGTTCGACCATCGGGGCCGAGCTCGATGTCGGTGCGGCCGGTGTGCCGCCTGGTCGTGCTCCACGCCGTCTCACCATGCCGGATGAGGACGATCCGGTGGTGTTCGCGCACGCGCGTCACCGTAGTGACGGTCAGCGCGACGAGCCGGGGTCAAGGCCGACGACGATCAGTGCCCGGGTGCCGGCGATCTCTGCATCCGGGCTGGCCGTCATGATCAACGCGTTGGCGTCGGTGCCGCGCGCGACCCCATCGTCGGCGTTCGTCGTGTCGGGCGACCCGTACTCGGCGTAGACGCCCTCCGCCATGATCTCGTCGTTCAACGCGTCCTCGAACAGGTACTGCGTGGTGAGAACGGTGGCGTCGTCGATGTGGACCTTCGAGTGGATGTGAACGGCCCGGCCGCGGTACCAGCCGGGGTAGCTCGTCAGGAACTCGACGATGCCGTCGGCGTTG
>DATMDV010000363.1:0-13453 GCA_035557475.1 Ilumatobacteraceae bacterium | reverse complement strand
TCGACATCGGTCGTCCTCTCCATCGATCGCGTCTCGGTTCGTGCTGCCATCCTCTCACGCCCTCTAGCGCGAGTGGGAAGCTCGCTTCACCGCAACTCACGGGGGGCGTCGCGGAACACCCCACCGACCCGGGTGAGATCGTCGAGCAGCGGGGCGATGGCGACGAACCACAGCGCGATCACGATCAACACGAGGACGAACAGACGCACTGCGAGGCCCTTTGGCGACATCTGCCGGGCGACGAACTGCGACCACCGACGATGCAACAAGGCCCGCAACGGCAATGCGCCGAACAAGCCCGTCCCCAGCATGTACGGGCCGCTGACCGGCGCAACCGCGAGCATCCCGCCGGCCCACACGGCACCGACTGCGAGCTGGCCGAAGGCGACGACCCCGATCGCCAGTTGGCCGACCACGAGCACCCCACGTGCGAGCTGACCGACGGCGACGACGCCCGTGGCGCCCTGGCCGATCGCGATCACGCCGGTCGGGAGTTGACCGATGGCGAGGAAGCCGACCGGTTGCTGCCCGACGTCGATCACCCGCACGACCGAACCGTACTCACCGGGCTGCAACACGCAGGGGTGCGCCACGAAGAGTCAGGGGCTGATGGTGACGGCCGTGGTGAACGCGACTGACTCGAACTCGCCGTATCGGGCGCGCACGGTCACGTTCCACGTGCCGGGGAATGTGAACTGCGCGGCGGGTGCGATCACCCGGCTTTCGCTGACGGGCTCAACGACGACGTCGAGGGCGCCGACCGAACCGTCGGCGGGAGCGATCTCGACCGTCAGCTCATCGGGCAACTCGCCGCGGTCGACGCGGTTGAAGACCGAGACATCGATCTCGTTCGAGCCGGCAGTTCCGGGCGACACCGCGACGGTTGCGACGCGATCGCCTTGCTCGACCTCCACCGTGCCACCGCCCGGCTGTTCGATCGTGCCTTGCTCGGATGGTCGGGGATCGGCCTTGACGGGTGAGGATCCGGCGAGGAGCCCGGTGACGCCGAGGATCAACACCGTCGCTGCCACTTCGGCGGCGACGACTCGACCCAGTCGCGGGTGCTGCGACGACACCGACCGCCGGCTCGTGAAGGCCAGAACCAGCAGGACGACGACCAGTGCGACCTTCACGATCAACGTCTTGCCGAAGTCGGTGCCGGTCACCTCCGACCAGGTGTCGAGTTGGCGCAGCGACTGCGCGGTGCCCGACGCGACCACCACGACGGCGGCGAACATGGCGACGGTCGAGAAGCTCGCCGCCACGACCCACCGTCGCTCCACGGGCCCGGCAGACCAACGCCGGGCGAGGCCGACGAGCCCGCCGACCCACACCGACGCGGCGACGACGTGGACCACGGTCGCGACGAGGCCCAGCACATGCGCCCGGCCGACCGCCCCGTGTCCGCCATAGGCGATCGCCACCCCGGCCCCAACGGCGAGGGCCGCCAGCACGACCCCTTGCGCGCTGCGCGCCACGCGTGCCCAGTCGATCGGTGCCAGCGCGAGCACCGCGCCGACCGCAGCGAGCGCGATCCACGCGGTCCCGATGTCCTGGTCGACGACCGTGCGCCAACCGAGGCCTGTGTACGCCGACTGGGCCGGGATGCGGGCCAGTGATGACGCCACGACCAGTGCGCCGCCACAGGTGACGAGCGCTTGAAGGACGCGATCGGCTTGGGCGTGCCGGTCGACGAGGAGCACGAACGCCCACAATCCGAGCGAGACCATCAGGCCGAGGTAGCCGAGGGCACGCAACACCTTCAACACCACTCCGGCCGACCCGTTGCCACTGCCGGCCGAGGCGCCGGTCACGACGGATGCGTCAGGTGCCGCGCCAGTGCCGACCACGAACGTGAACGCTCCGTTGGCGGGGTGCCCATCGGCCGACACCACGTTCCATGCCACGACGTAGCCACCCTCGACGAGTGCCGGCAGCGTGGCCGACGCAGTCGCTCCGCCGCCGGGATGGATGGGCACGCCGACCCCGTCGAGGGTCTCGCCGGCGGCGTCGATCAGACGGATCGAGTCGGCGACGAACTCCACCGCCTCGTTGAACTGCAGCGTGACGACGGATGGAGCGACGACGAGTTGGGCGCCCGCTGGTGGGTCACTCGACAACAGTTCGGCGTGGGCGAACGCGGTGCGCGCCGGAACAACGGCCACCGCGGCGAGGATCACGGTGGCGAGCGAGGCCGCGAGACCGAACCGCAGTGCGCGCGGGTTCAGGGTGACCTGCGCCTCCGTGCCGCCGCGATCGCGACGACGACCACGACGAACAGGAGGATCCCACCGAGCACGAACGGCCACAACGGCGTCTCGTCGTCGTCGTCATCGACCGCGACCGTCGTGGGTGGGGCGCTGACCTCCGACCCGGTGGTGACCGCGGTGTCGGAGGGAGCCGTGGCGATGACGGCGGTCTCGGTGGGGGGCGCGGTCGGCTCACTCGCTGGAGTCGACGGTGTCGCGATCGCGGCCGTCGGTTCGGGTTCGGTGGGTGCCGTCGTGTCGCCTGGTGCGGCCGCGGTGATCGCGAGTGTCGGCACGGGCAGGTCGGGCTCGGGTTCGCCGGCGGGGGCCGGCTCGATCCAGCGCACGGTCTCGCCGCTGTCGTAGATCTGAACCGTCGGGAAGGTCAGGAACTCGACAGCAGGGAGTGGCCCGACTGCGACGGGCAGCGTGACCGACTCCTCGCCGACGAGCCCCGGTCCGGTCGTGTCCCACCGGATGGTGTCGATCACGTCGCCGTCGACCGTGGTCCCCGGGCGCGTGGTCGTGGTGATCGTCCACCCCTCGACCTCGGCAGGAACCACGTCGGTCAGGTCGGCCTCGATCGGCATCCGGACCTCGATCGTCATCGTCGCCGCGTCGTCGCGTTCGTTCGGGATCTCGAAGAGGAGTTCTACGGGTTGACCGGCAATCGCTTCGCCATCGACCTCGACATGGACATGCGCCGAGGCAGTCGCCGCGATCGCGAGACCAATCGCGACTCCTGTGATGGTGGCACCGATCCATCTGGTCAGCTTGTGTTTCACTTCCGGCTCCTCGTCGTCGGGCAGTCTTGTCGATGTTGCTGCACGTCGGTCGCCACGAGCGTCGCTCTGGTTCCCCGAGCGATCGGTTGGTCGCCCGATTTCTTGGTCGTCGGGTGTGTCAACGTCCCTGCGTGGCGGCGTCGTAGCGGTAGATTGACCTGACGTGGGACGGCTGTGTGAGCGACCGGGGTGCTCCGAACCCGGCGCCGCGTCGTACGGGATGGTGCCCGAGGACCTACTTTTCTGGGTCGACACGTTCCATCGCGCCGACGCGCACGACTCCGGTGTCCTGTGTCGCCGCCACGCCGACGCGATGGTCGTGCCGCGGGGCTGGACACTCGACGACCGGCGCGAGCCGCATCCCCGGCTGTTCCGTTCGCCCGCCGACGCGAGTGGTTCGATCGCCCGGCCGAAGCGGCGCCGGTCTTCAGGTTCGGCGAACACTGTGCGCGACCGAGTCGAGCAGCTCGAGCTCGAGGCGGCCGAGATCGAAGCCACCCGACCAACCGCGGCGTTCGATCCCGGTGTCGATCCCGACCCGCTCCCCGGCGTCGACCACGACACCGATGCTGCGGTCGTCGATGCAGCACCGCCGTGGGCGCCCGTCTTCGACTCCGACGACGACCTCGATGGGTTGCTCCACGTCGACAGCCCGTTGCTCGCCCGCGCCTTCCGGGGCACCGACCGGATTCGATGATGCGCCGACCGCGGTGCGGGGGCGTCGACCGGGATCGCACCAGATGACGGGGCCGCCCTGATGGAGATCACCGAACGCCTCGAAGTGCCGTGCCGGCCGGCCGAGCTCTACGAACACGTCGATGACCTCGACCGGTACCCGTCGTGGATGCGCCTCGTGCACACGTCCGAACGGGTCGACGACCCGGAGGGGCGCCCGGCTTGGATCGTCGAGCTGCGGGCCCGGGTCGGGCCGCTGGCGCGCTCGAAGAGGCTGCGCATGGTGAGGTCCGAGGCCGTGCCGGGTCAGCTCGTCGCGTTCGAGCGGGCCGAGCTCGACGGACGGGTGCACGCGCGATGGGCGTTGCGGGCCGAGCTCGAGCCCGCGCCGGATGGGACCGTGCTCACGATGCGTCTGTCGTACAGCGGATCGCTGTGGACCGGGGGCTTGCTCGACCGGGTGCTGGCCGACGAGGTCAGGCGGGGGAGTGCCTCGCTCATCGCACTGGTCACCGCCGAGACCACGCACTGAGGCGGCCGTCGGCGCGGCGCTCGAGCACGAGCGGGAGACCGAAGCACTCGCTCAACGACTCGCTCGACAGCACCTCGTCGATCGGGCCCTGGGCGATCGAGCTCCCGGCCCGCAGCAGGAGCGCATGCGTCATGCCCGGCGGTACCTCGTCGACATGGTGAGTGACGAGCACGAACGGCGGCGCGGCACGATCGGCGGCGAGGTCGGCGAGCGCCCCGACGAGCTGCTCGCGACCGGCGATGTCGAGTTGTGCGGCTGGCTCGTCGAGGAGCACGACGGCCGGGTCGTTCATCAACGTGCGGGCCAGGAGAACGCGTTGCTGCTCGCCCGACGACAGCGTGCCGAACGTGCGGACGCCGAGCTCTCCGACGCCCATCCGGGCCAGGCATGCCGTCGCCCGGATCACGTCATCGGCGTCATAACGGTGCCACCAGGGCTCCAGCGCCGCGTACTTCGCGGTCTTGACGACGTCGATCGCACTGAGCTCGGACCGCAACTGGGAGGCCAGCGCCGACGACGCGTACCCGATGCGTCGCCGCAATGTCCGGACGTCGGTACGGCCGAGACGCTCACCGAGCACGTCGACCGTGCCCGTCGAGGGATGCTCGTAGAGGGCGGCGATGCGGAGCAACGTCGTCTTTCCGCTCCCGTTGGCGCCGAGAACGAGCCACCGATGTTCGCGCTCTACTCGGAGCGACAACGTGCCGATGATGGTGCGACCGCCACGAGTGAACCCGACATCGTCGAGTACGAGCGCGGCGGTCTGCGAAGTCTGAAGCGTCTGGAACGTCACCGCCGGTTGTGTACCGGTCCCGCCGATCGTTGGAAATGTCCGTAACGGAACTGCAATGGCCACTAGCATTACACCTGGTATGCGCCCTGCGTGGAGACTGTCTCTAGCAGTCGCGACGCTGATCGCGTTGTTGCCGATGCCAGCCGGTGTTGCGGCGCAGACCGACGAGGATGCCGCCCAGCGAGCCGCGCGTGAGATCTCCGCCGCCCGCGAGCGCGCCAACCAGGCCGCCGAGGACTTCTTCGACACCGAATCCCAGCTCGGCCTGATCGAGCTCGAGCGCGATCGGCTGGTGATCGAGCTCGAGGATCTGCAGGTCGAGGTCGACCGGCTCGAGTCCGACGTCGAGGCCATCGCGATCAACCGATTCGTGTCGAGTGGCACCGACGGCATCCCGTTGCTCACCGACTTCCGGTCGCCGGTCGATCAGGTGCAAGCCGACGTGCTCGTCGGCGTGATCACCGAGACCGGTGCGACGACGCTCGACGACTACGAGGCGGCACGCCAGCAGCTCGAGGACAAGCGCGCCGAGCTCGACGACGTCGAGCAGGAACTGCTCGACACCCAAGAGCGGCTCAAGGAGTTGCAACGGGTGGCGGAGGAAGAGGTCGAGCGTCTCCGCGAGATCGAGTCCGATCGGCTGCAGGACGAGGCCGTCCGCAAGGCGCTCGAAGCGCAACAAGCCGAGGAGCAGCGCCAGCTCGACGAGCTGCAACGCCGTCAGGCGGCGGCCAATCTCCAGGACAACCCGAACCCCGGTGTCGGTGCTGACGCTGCCGCGGCCGAAGCGCAAGCGTCCGGTGACTTGTCGACCCAGGGCGCCACCAGCGGCGTGTCCGCCGCCGCCGGCAGCGTGGCCGGTGGACGTACGGGAGGCGGCGGCGGTGGCACGAACCCGCGCGGAAGCGGCATCGGCTACATCGACGCCATCTTGTGTCCGATCGTCGGCCCGTCGGCGTTCGGCGACACGTGGGGTGCGCCGCGAAGCGGTGGCCGCCGGCACCAGGGCGTCGACATGCTCGCCCCGACCGGCACCCAGTTGCAGGCCGTCGTCTCGGGCTTCGTCGAGCACCACGCCAACGCGCTCGGCGGCGTCACGCTGTCGTTGCTCGGCGACAACGGCAACCGGTACTACTACGCCCATCTCTCGGCCTACGAGGGCGCAGCCGGCCGGGTCGAACAGACCGCGGTCATCGGCTACGTCGGCGACACCGGAAACGCGGTGGGCGTTCCCCATCTGCACTTCGAGATCCGCCCCAACCACGGTGTCCCCGTGAATCCGACGCCATCGGTGAGGTTGGCCTGCCTCGGAGGGTGATCGTCGCCGAAACGTCACGCCCGCCTCGTATCCTCCCTGGCGGTGAACGATCCCGACAACTGGCGTTGGATCTGGATGGTGGTCGCCGTTGCGTTCGTCCTCGGCGAGATGACGACGCCCGGATCGTTCTTCATGCTCCCGTTCGCCGTCGGCGCCGTCGTCGCCTGCGTCGTCGCCTTCGCAGGTGGCGGGATCGGTCTGCAGTGGTTGGTGTTCGTCGCCGTGTCGGCCATCGCGTCTGCCGCGTTGGTCCCATTGCGCCGCAAGCTCGACGTCGAGGAGCCGGTCGACGGTGTCGGCTCGCGCCGGTTGCTCAACCAGCACGCGGTCGTCACCAGTGCCGTCGAACCCGGCCCGAACGGTGTCGGACGGGTCAAGCTCGGGCGTGAGGAGTGGCGGGCCGAGAGCGCAACACGCGTCGGCATCCCGGTGGGTGCGGTCGTGAAGGTCATCGAGGTCCGAGGAACGTCCGTTGTCGTGGCACCGGGCACGTCCGCGGCGGAAGGAACAACAACATGATCATCGCCATCGTCTCCGCCGCGATCTTCCTGCTGCTGCTGGTGTTCGTCGCGTCGTCGGTCAAGATCGTCCAGCCGTATCAGCGTGGTGTCGTCGAGCGCCTCGGCAGGTACCACGTGACCGTCGATCCGGGGCTCCGTCTGATCTTCCCGTTCGTCGACAAGCTGCGGTACGTCGACATGCGCGAGCAGGTGGTCGACGTTCCACCCCAGGAAGTCATCACGTCCGACAACGTCGTCGTGAGCGTCGACGCCGTCGTGTACTACGAACCGACCGACCCGCAACGCCTGATCTACAACGTCGCCAACTTCATCCTGGCGGTTACCAAGCTGGCGCAGACGAACCTGCGCAACCTCGTCGGCGACCTCCAGCTCGACCAGGCGTTGACGTCGCGCGATGCCATCAACACCAGCCTGCGCGAGATCCTCGACGACGCCACCGACACATGGGGCGTGCGGGTGAAGCGCGTCGAGCTTCAGCGGATCGACCCGCCGGTCGACGTGATGAGCGCGATGCACGAGCAGATGAAGGCCGAGCGCACCCGGCGCGCCACCGTGACCACGGCCGAAGGCCAGCGCCAGGGCGACATCACCCGGGCCGAGGGCGAACGGCAAGCGACGATCCTGGGCGCCGAAGCAGTCAGGCAGCAGCAGATCCTCGAGGCCGAGGGCCAAGCCGCCGCCGTGCGCGAGATGGCCGACGCCGAGAAGTACCGCCAGACCGCGATCGCCGAAGGCGAGGCCGCCGCGATCCGTTCGGTCTACGCCGCGATCCACGAGGGCAACCCGACGAGCGACCTGATCGCCATCAAGTACCTCGAAGCGCTCGCCCGGATCGCCGACGGCAAGGCGACGAAGATCTTCCTCCCCGTCGACACCAACAACGTGATGGGTTCGGTCGCCGGGATCGCCGAGCTGTTCCGCTCGACCGGCGACGTCCCGCCACCCCCGGCCCGGCCCTGACCACCCGGTTTGTGTCACCGACATCGGCGAGGGTCGCCGATCGCGGTGACACAAACGGATGGTTCTCAGCGGGTCGGTCGGAGCTGGACGGGTTGGCCGGCGGCGAGCTGGCCGCAGGCGGCGTCGATCTCGGTGCCGCGGTTCTGACGGACCGTGGCATTGGCGCCGAGCGCCTCGAGGTGTTCGCGGAACTCGTGGACCCTCGCCAGGGCGGTGCCCTTGGTCGGATAGCCGGGTGTCGGGTTGAGGGGGATCAGGTTGACGTGGGCGCTCGGCCGCAGCCGGCGGCACAGCGCCGCCAGCTCGACGGCGTCGCTCGGGCGGTCGTTGACGCCGTCGATCATCGCCCACTCGAAGCTGATCCGGCGGTTCTTGACGGTCAGGTAGTCGACGCACGCGGCGAGCAGCGTGTCGAGCGGGTACCGGCGGTTGATCGGCACGAGTTCGTCGCGCAGCCGGTCGTTCGCAGCGTGGAGGCTGACGGCCAGGTTGACGGGGAGCGGTCGGGCGGCGAGGGCGCGAATCCCGGGCACGATCCCCACGGTGCTGATCGTGATGTGACGCGCCGACAGACCGAGATCGTCGTGGATCCGCTCGACCGCGCCCCACACCGCAGCCTCGTTGGCGAGCGGTTCACCCATCCCCATGAACACGACGTTCGACACCCGGCGCTCGACGGAACGAGCCCGCCGCGTGGCGCGCACGACCTGCTCGACGATCTCGCCGCTCGTCAGGTGTCGCGTGAAGCCGGCCTGTCCCGTCGCGCAGAAGCCGCAACCCATCGCACACCCCGCCTGGGTGCTCACACAGACCGTCGCCCGGTCGCGGTAGAGCATCAGCACGGTCTCGATCCGGCTGCCGCCTTCCAGCTCCCACAGGAACTTCACGGTGTCACCCGCATCGCTGGCCGACTCCGTCACCGTGCTGAGCGCGGCCGGGAGGTGCTCGGCGAGCTCGGCACGGAGGGCGCGCGGCAGGTTCGTCCACTCGTCGGGCTCGCCGAGGTGCTCGTGCAGGCCGGCCCACACCTGATCGAGGCGATAGCGGGGCTGCCCGCCGAGCAGGTCGGCGAGCTCGTCGCGACACACGTCGTACCGCGATCGGGTCGGCACAGATGACATCGAGACGCGACCGCCCCGGCCTCAGGTGGCTCTCGCCAGCCGGTCGTAGTCGGCGATGCGGAGTCGGACGACGTCGAGGCTCGCGGTCCAGAACGCGTCGTCGGTGACGTCGAGATCGAACGCCTGACCGAGCTGTTCGGCGGTGTCCATGCCCGCTCGCGACAGCATGTCGTCGTATCCGGCGCGGAACCGATCGGGTTCCTCGCGGAACTTGGCGAACAGGCCGAGTCCGAAGAGCAACCCGAATGTGTACGGCCAGTTGTAGAAGTGCGAACGGTAGTAGTGCGGTTTGATCAGCCACATGTATGGGTGTGCCGTCGACTGGTCGAGTCCCTCTCCGTAGGCCTCCGCCTGGGCCTCGAGCATCATCTCGTTGAGCTCGATCACGCCGAGCGTGCGGCGCTGGCGGCGGGCGAAGACCTCGGTCTCGAACAGGAACCGCGAGTAGATGTCGACGACCACCACCGTCGACCCGGCCAGATCGACGTCGAGCAACGCCAGTCGCTCATCGCCTTCCAGGTCGGCAAGGCCGGCTTCGATGACGAGCGTCTCGCAGAAGATGCTCGCCGTCTCGGCGAGCGCCATCGGCAGCCGCCGCTGCAGCGCCGTTCGTCCGGCCAACATCGTGTTGTGGTACGCGTGGCCCAGCTCGTGCGCCGCGGTCTGCGTTGAGTCGAGCGATCCCGACCAGTTGAGCAGCACGAGCGAGCGGTCGTCGACGAGCGGCATGCAGAACGCACCGCCGGTCTTGCCAGGCCGGGGGTCGGCGTCGATCCACTGCTCGGACAGCGCCCGGTCGACTAGTCCGGCGAGACCTTCACCGTACGTCGCGAACGCGCCCTTGACGATGTCGATTCCCTGATCCCACGTGACGTCACTGGCGGCGCACGGGAGGGGTGCGACGAGGTCCCACCACGGCAGGCCGCCGTCGTGCCCGTGGAGCGTGGCCTTCGATCGCATCCATCGGCGGAAGTCGGGGAGACAATCGAGGATCGCCCGGTGCATGGCGTCGAACGTGGACCGGCTCACACTGTTTGCGAACAACGACGCCTCGAGCGGGGACTCCCACCTGCGTCGCCGGTTGACAGCGTTGGCTTCGCCCTTGATCGCGTTGATGGCGGCCGCGACCGGGGTGGCGACCGTCGGCCACGCCTCCATCTCGGCGTCGTAGGCCGCCCTCCGGACCATCGCGTCGGTCGAACTGGCGAGTCCGCGGACTGCGGGCATCGACATCTGTGTCGCCCGTCCATCCGGCATCCGGACCGCACAGGTGAGTTGCGACGTCACATCGCGCTGCAAGCGCGACCACGCCGACGAACCGGTCGTCGCCAACTCGGCGTAGAGGCCCTCCTCCGCTTCGGTCATCTGATGATCGGTTCGCGCGGCGAGCCGCCGCAACGGCCCGGCGTGCTCGCGCACCGCTTCGCTGCGGGTTGCCAATTCGTCGACGCCGAGTGCGAGGACCCATTCGGCGAGGCGTGCCGTCAACGGCCGCACCAACGATTCGAGCACGATCAGTTCGCTGAGGAGTGACTGGGCGCGTTCGTCGAGCGAGTCCGTCGACACCGTCGCGTAGACCACTGCGCGCAGTGTCGAGATCTCGTCGGACGTCGCGTTGAAGGCGTCGATGGCGGCGTCCGCCGTGGCTGCGTCGGCGTCGTCGACCGTCCGCGGTGCGATCGCCCGGACACCATGCTCGTCGAACAACGCTTGGAGCCGCGAGACACCGGCACCGGCGCGCTCGAGCGCGTCGGTGAACGAGCGTGCCTCGAGTGACTCGTGGAGGTCGGCGACGGACCAGCGCGGCAGCTCGGCCGATGCGATCGGGCGATGCGATCGGGTACGCGTCACGGCCCCTCCTCGGGGCTGTTCCGTTCCGGTCCGTCGACGGAGTGTGGGACTTCGCCGACGTACGCGCGGTCGGTGCGGTGGATGGTGAAGCCCAGCCCGGTGTAGAGGTTCACAGCCGCCGTGTTGTCGGCGTCGACGTAGAGTATGCCGACCGACACCTCACGGCGGGCGATCGAGTCGAGGCCGGCGAGCGTGAGTTGCTTGCCGAGACCGAGCCCCTGGAAGTCGGGATCGACGCCGATCACGTAGATCTCGCCGAGCGCCGGATCGTGGTCGGTGTGGATCTTCGTCCAGCAGAAGCCGGCGAGTCGTCCATCGCGCTCGTGGAGGAGGAACCCTTCCGGATCGAACCACGGCTCGTGCTCGCGCAGCTCCAACGTCTCACGATCCCATCCGCCCTGCTCGCGGTGCGCCGCGAACGCCCGGTTGTTGACCGTCAGCCACGCGTCCTCGTCGGTACCCGGGACGAAGGGCCGGGTACCGATGGTCGGTCGTTGCTCGGTCGGCAACGGCCGTCGCATCTGGAGGAGTTGGCGTTCCGGCCGCATCCCGATCGCGGCGGCGAGCTCGTCGTGGGCCGGCGTGGGTTCGAAGACCCACCAGTCGACGCGCCCTCCGCCTTCGGCGCCGATCACGTCGAACGCGGCGCGGATCAAGTCGCGGCCGATCGCGACCAGATCGCCGCGATGTGACGGGGCGACGACCAACTCGAGCATCCACGAGGCGTTGGCGCGAGAAGCCTGGACGTACGCGACCGGCGTGCCGGAGCCGCCGTCGCGATCGCCGTCGGGGGCGATCACGCCGACGAAGCCCGCCCGACCGCCACTGACGAGGTCGACCCAGAGGTGGTCGGACAGCGGCTTGTGCCCGTCGGCGCGCTCGACGTCGGTCAGCAGTGCGCTCACTGACGCGATCGCGTCGGCGTCCATCTGGCGTTCGATCTCCAGCTGGCGCACGCCGGCGAGGGTACCCGCGGCCGGCCGCCTAGCCTCTGCCCGGTGGCACGCCCTCGCACCCCGAAGGGTCGCACGCGCGAGGTCGCGAGACGCCTCGCCGACGAGTACCCGGAGGCGATCTGCGAGCTCGAGCACCGCAACCCGTACGAGCTGCTGGCCGCCACGATCCTGTCGGCTCAGACGACCGACACGAGGGTCAACATGGTCACGCCGGCGTTGTTCGCGAAGTATCCGACGCCGTACGAGCTCGCCGCCGCCGCCCCACCTGACCTCGAGGACATCGTGCGGTCGACCGGGTTCTACGCGTCGAAGGCGAAGAACCTGATCGGCATGGGCCAGGCCCTCGTCGAACGCTTCGACGGCGAGGTGCCGACG
The DNA here is from genome assembly GCA_035557475.1 of Ilumatobacteraceae bacterium. GTDB lineage: Bacteria > Actinomycetota > Acidimicrobiia > Acidimicrobiales > Ilumatobacteraceae > JALOLG01. The sequence goes on along the minus strand of DATMDV010000363.1, from coordinate 1,317 downwards.
CGGCTCGAGGACCTCGTGACGATCCCCGGCGTCGGTCGCAAGACCGGCAATGTCGTGCGCAGCGTGGGGTTCGACCTCCCGGGACTGCCGGTCGACACCCATGTCCGGCGGCTGTCGAACCGGCTCGGCCTGACGACCCAGGACGACCCGGTCAAGATCGAGCTCGAGCTGAACAGCCATCTCCCGCCGCGCGAGCGGGGTCGGTTCAGCCTGCGGATGATCCTCCACGGGCGCCGCGTCTGCGACGCCAGGAACCCGCAGTGCGGGCGGTGCGTGCTCGAGGACATCTGCCCGTCGAGCAGGCTTCCCCGGCGACCAGCCGGGCGTCGGCGCGGCATCGTGCCGGTCTGACACGGGGGCGAGAACCCGCCGATCAGAGGCAAGGACCCGGATCCGGGGGATTCAGTCCGTTGCTGTCACGAGGCCGATGTGTAGAATCGATCCATCAACCAGGTTCCCGCCACCTGGTTTGCAGCGACAGCCGGGATCCGCCGCCTGGCGTCGCATCGCAGGGCGACGGCCCCTTCCACCAAGGGGCCGTCGCCGCGCGGTCTGCTCAGGAGAGCAGTTTGAGGGCGCGGTGCAGGGCTCGTTCGGCGCCGCGGAGCTGGCGTTCTGCCTCGTAGACGGCGGCGATGATGTCTTCGCGGTCGGAGCCGAGATACGGCTCGGCGAGGCCCGCGACCCGTTGCCGGTAGCGGCCGACGGTGTCGGCGACGGCCGAGAGCTCGGCGGCCGTCGACGACGGATCTGGAACGCTCATCCCGACACGGTAGACACACGCCACGAACGACCACACGGTCGACCCACCTTGTCGATGCGCCAGGTCACAACGTGTGGCGGGCGCGGTGAGGGTGGTCAGTAGCCTCCATCTCGATGATTCCGGTCCGTGATGACCTGCGTGTTCTCGAGGGGTACCACTCCCCGCAGGTCAACGTCCGCGTGCGGCTCAACACCAACGAGTCGCCGTCGCCGCCACCAGCCGCGTGGCGCGACGCGTTCGCGGCCGAGCTCTCGCGTGTCGAGTGGCACCGTTACCCGGATCGGGCGGCGACGGCGCTGCGCACCGCGATCGCCGACTGGCACGGCGTCGACCCGTCCCAGGTCTTCGCCGCCAACGGCTCGAACGAGGTCATCCAGACCCTGCTCCTCACGTACGCGGGGCCCGGTCGCACCGTCGCCACGTTCGAGCCGACGTACCAGCTGCACAGCCACATCGGACGCATCACGGGATCGACCGTGGTCGAGGGCGAGCGGTCGGCTGATTTCACACTCGACCCCGCCGAGATGCACCGGGTCGTACGTGACGCCCAGCCC
>DATMDV010000362.1:0-12609 GCA_035557475.1 Ilumatobacteraceae bacterium | reverse complement strand
CCGTGTTCTTCGTGACGTGGCCGTCGATGTCCAGCAGGATCGTCAACGGTGCGGCTGGTCGCGAGTGCAGGGTGAGGACGCTCGCCGCGTCGGCGTGCGCCAGCGGCGGCTCCGTCGTCGTGAACTCGCCCGCTCCCGGCGCCTCGTCGGCGTATCCGACGTCGCCGTCGTCGGTGACGAACAAGGTGTCGTCGGTAAGCAGCGTCGTGGTGAGCTCACCGGCGGTCCAGTCGACCCCGGCCGCGACCTCGACGAGCTCGCCGTCGAGCAGCAACGAGGTGAACGCCTCGGCGCCACTGAGGGCGCCGTCGACGCCGGACCCGGCTGCTGAGTCGTCGCCCTGCGTCGCGGGTGCGGGCGGTTCCGCCGCGTCGGCGCGCGACGCCAGCGGCAGGGTCGCCACGACGAGCGCGGGGATGAGGACACGAAGGATGCGGCACACGACCTCGATGACTGTGCGCAACCCGCGAGCGCATGCACTCAGGAGGCGGGATTCGTGTCCCGGCCGCCGCTAGCCGCCGAGCATCCCGTACGCGCGGGTCGGGCGCAGGCGCAGCACGAGGCGGCCCTCCGAGACCATAACGCTGCGATACTCGTCCCAGTTCGGGTGTTCGCCGGCGGCCGCCCGGTAGTACTCGACGAGCTCATCGACGGTCGCGTCGTCCGGGGACGCGGACACCGGCGACACTTCGGCGTCGGCCTCGACGACGACGTACGCCCAGAAATCCTCCTGCGACACGTACAACGAGACCCGGTTGTCGCGTCGGATGTTGGCGGTCTTCGCGCGTCCGTCGGTGACCGAGATGCGCACGATGCCGTCGCCACCGAAGGAGTACGTGATGTTCGACAGTTGCGGCCGGCCGTCACGCTTCTGAGTCGTGAGGACCCCGTTCTGCCGGGAGCGGATGAAGTCGAGTGCTGCGTCGAGTTCCATGACCCTGGCCTACCACCTCGAGATCGGGTTAGGCGAGGAGGTCGAGGACGACGCGTTCCCAGAGCTCGGTGGTGAGGCGCAGCGACTCGACGTCGACGCGCTCGTCGTGGCCGTGGAACCGGCGTCCGTACTCGGCCGGATCGACCGACGGGCTGAACAGGGCGGCGCCGTACGAGATCGTGCCGAGCTCGCGGAACACCCGGGCGTCGGTGAACCCGACGCTGAACTGGGGGTTCAACCGGGCGTCCGGGAACGGCACCGTGATCGCCCGGTGGAGCGCGTCCCACAGCGGCGTGTCGGTCCGGCTGATCGACGCTTGATCGTTCATGAGCACGGCGACCTCGACCCGGTCGGCGAGCTCGTCGCCGAGTGCCGCCCGCAAATGCGCAGCTACATCGTCACCGTCCTCGCCGGGCAGCGTGCGCACGTCGACATCGAGGTCGATCACGTCGGGAATCACGTTCGTTTTCATCCGCCCGCCCGCCACCACGTTCGGCGAGAACGTCGTGTGGGTGCAGGCGTGCAGGTGCGTCGCCATGCCGACCGAGGGGAGCTCGTCGAGCGCGGCGTCGATGCGGTCGGGATCGAGCAATGACTGCTTCAGTTCGTCGTCGACACCGAGCGCCTCGACCTGGCCGCGCCACAGCTCGTGGAACTGCGGCGCCGGCCGGTAGTCGGCGAGGCGCTGCACCACGGCTGCCGCGGCGACGAGTGCGTTGTCCATCCGGAACGGCATCGACCCGTGGCCCGGAGTGCCGCGGACGCGGAGCCGTCGCCAGGCGACCCCCTTCTCGGCGACGGTGACGCCGATCTGCGGCGCGTCGGGCGTGCCGGTGTGGATCCCGCCGCTCTCGGTCAGCAGGTAGGTCGTGCGGATCGAGTCCGGATGGTGGTCGGCGACCCAGCGTGCACCGTGCGCGCTGCCGGCCTCCTCGTCGGCGACGGCGAAGTAGACGAGGTCGCCACGCGGGCGGAAACGGCGTTCGGCGAGGGAGCGAAAGACGATCGCCATCGACGACGTGAGGTTCAACATGTCGACCGCACCGCGCCCCCACACCTCGCCGTCGATCAGTTCGCCGCCGAACGGATCGTGCCGCCACCCATCGACCGATACCGGGACCACGTCGGTGTGCCCCATCAGGCACAGCGACGGCGCGGTGGGGTCGGTCCCGGCGATCCGGGCGACGAGTGACGCCCGTCCGGGTGTCGGCTGATAGCGCTCGATCTCGACGCCGGGCGCCGACACGACCTGTTCGATGACGTCGACGTTACGAATCTCCTCACCGGACTCCGGGGTGCCGTCGTTGACGCACGCGTTGCGGATCAGCTCCTGCAGCAGCTCGACGGTGGCGGTGGTGAGGTCGTTCGGTGCGGGTCGCGTCACCGGCGCAGTCTGGCATCGTGGTCCTCGTCTACGTCAGCCGACGTAGGCGCGTGATGCGTCGCCGAGCGGATGTGGCACGGGCCGTTGCGCCGTAGCGTCAAGGCTCGATGAGAGCCGGATGGGCGCGGTGGAGGTTTGGCGTCGACGTCGCCGTCGCGCTCGTCTTCACCGTGTTCTGCCTGGTGGTCACCGACCACATCCCGCCCGAGGACGGCGAGCGCTACAACGGTTGGGGTGTCGCCACGATCGTCGTCGTGGGCGCCGCGATGTTGGTCCAACGCCGGCACCCGTACGTGGCGTTGGGCATCGTCATCGCCGGGCTCGCCACCTACACGGTCGCCGACTTCGCCGGGGGGCCTGTGTATCTGGCGCCGCTGGTCCCGCTGTACACGATCGCCCAACGCGGCGACCGCCGCCGGACGTGGACCACGGTTCTGGCGACGATGGTGCTGCTCCTCCCATTCGCGCTCTTCAGCGAGCACCCCGGCCAGAACTTCTTCTACTTCCTCGCTTTCGCCGGCTGGATCAGCGGCGCGGTGTTCCTCGGGACCGCACATTTCAGTCGCCGGGCCTACCTTGCCGAGCTCGAACAGCGTGCTCGCTACCTCGAAGAGTCCCGTGAGGAGGAGACGCGTCGACGGGTCGCCGAGGAACGGCTTCGCATCGCCCGCGACCTGCACGACGTGATCGCCCACGGCATCGCCACGATCCACATGCAGTCGGGTGCCGCGCTGCACGTGCTCGAACGCCAGCCCGAGCAGGCCGCGCCGGCGCTGGCCGCGATCAAACAGCTCAGCAAGCAGACGCTCGACGAGTTGCGTGTGACCGTCGGTGTGCTGCGCGACGACGAGGAGGTTCCGCTCGCGCCGACGCCGGGCCTGGAACAGCTCGGCGCCCTGATCGACAACGTGCGCAGCGCCGGCGTCACGATCAACGTCGACTGCGACACCCGGCCGGCGTCGGTGCCGGTGGCGGTCGACGTCGCTGCGTACCGCATCGTTCAGGAAGCGCTGACCAACGTGATGCGTCACGCGGGCGCCAACGCGACGGCCACCGTGACCGTCCGCCACGCCGCCGACGAGGTGCGGGTCGAAGTCGTCGACGACGGCCGGGGTGCGGCGTCGACCGTCGATTCCCAACAGGGCGGACACGGCATCGCCGGCATGTCCGAACGGGCCATCACCGTCGGCGGGCACGTCGTCGCCGGCCCTCGCCCGGGTGGTGGGTTCGGGGTCGTCGCCAGGTTGCCGTTGACCGGCGTCGCGGTCGGGTCGGAACCATGACACTCTCTGGGACATTCTCTGGGACACCCTCTGGGATCCGAGTCGTCCTCGCCGATGACCAGGCCCTGCTCAGGGCCGGGCTGCGGGTTCTGCTCGATGCCGAGGACGACATCGAGGTCGTCGGCGAGGCCGACGACGGCACCGCCGCGATCGAGCTCACCCGCGCCTTGCTCCCCGACGTGGTGTTGATGGACATCCGGATGCCCAACGTCGACGGGCTCGCCGCCACCCGCACGATCGTCGCCGATCCGTCACTCTCGTCGGTGCACGTCGTCGTCCTGACCACGTTCGATCTCGACGAGTACGTGTTCGAGGCGATCCGCGCCGGAGCCACCGGCTTCCTCCTGAAGGATGCCGAGCCGGTCGATCTGTTGCGCGCCATCCGCTATGCAGCGATCGGCGACTCGCTCGTGGCCCCGAGCGTCACCCGGCGGCTCATCGAACAGTTCGCGGCGTCACCGGAGCGTCGAACGGTCGACCCGTCCGCGCTCGGCGTGCTGACCGAGCGTGAGCGCGAGATCGTCGCCCTCGTCGCCAGCGGCCTCAACAACGACGAGATCGCCGAGAGCCTCATCATCAGCCCGGCGACGGCGCGCACCCACGTGAGCCGAGCGATGATCAAGCTCGGTGCCCGCGATCGCGCCCAGCTCGTCGTGTTCGCCTACGAGTCGGGTCTCGTCGCGCCGCACTAGTACGCAGCTCGACGTAGCGCCGAGAGCCGTCGCGTGACGGACGACGCGGGGCGCTTCGAAGCGCACGATGGGAGCCATGACATCGACCTCCACACTTCTCGCACCACCGCGTCCCGCAGTCGCCCGAGCGTTGGCCGCAACCAAGGTGTACGGCACCGGCGATCAGGCCGTGCGGGCTCTCGAAGACCTGACCGTCGAGATCCCCGGTGGGCGCTTCACCGCCATCATGGGCCCGTCGGGTTCCGGCAAGTCGACGCTGATGCACTGCCTCGCCGGTCTCGACACGCTGACCTCGGGGCAGGTGTTCATCGGCGACACCGAGTTGGGCGCGCTCTCCGACCGGGAGCTGACGGCATTGCGCCGCGAGCGGGTCGGCTTCGTGTTCCAGTCGTTCAACCTGATGCCGACGCTCACGGCATGGGAGAACATCACGCTGCCGTTCGCGCTGGCGGGCCACAAGATCGACACGGAGTGGCTCGACCTCGTCATCGGCACCGTCGGGCTCGGTGACCGGCTCCGCCATCGTCCGTCGGAGCTATCGGGCGGGCAACAGCAGCGCGTCGCGATCGCCAGGGCGCTGGCGACGCGTCCCGACCTCGTGTTCGCCGACGAACCGACCGGCAACCTCGACTCGACGACAGGCGCCGAGGTGCTCGAGTTCCTCCGTGCCGCCGTACGCGACATGGGTCAGACCGTGGTGATGGTCACGCACGACCCGGTGGCCGCCGGCTATGCCGACGCAGTCGTCTTCCTCGCCGACGGGCGCACCGTCGGCGCGATGGAACAACCCACACCCGGGCGCGTCCTCGACGCCCTCAAGACGATCGGATCCTGAATCATGTTGCGTCTCGTCATCTCGTCAGTGCGCGCCCACGTACGCCGGCTGCTGAGCACGTCGCTCGCGGTCTGCCTCGGCGTCGCCCTGCTCGCCGGCACGATGCTGCTCGGCGACACCCTGCGCGCCAACTTCGACTCGTTGTTCCAGTCCGCCCTCGGCTCGTCCGACGCCGTCGTGCGGAGCTCCAACACGCTCACGACCGACGGCGAGTTCGCCCAGGACCTCATCGACGGTTCACTGGCGACCGAGCTGTCCGAGATCGACGGCGTCGCCGTCGTGGCACCCCAGATCGAGGGCTTCGGTCAACTCACCGGCTCGGACGGCGAGAAGCTCGGTGGCGAGGGTCCGCCGACGTTCGCCGGCAACTGGATCGACGATCCCGAGCTCAATCCCTACGAGCTCGTCGAGGGACGGGCACCGGTGACGAACGACGAGGTCGTGATCAACAGGGGCGCCGCTGACGACGGCGACCTGGCAGTCGGCGACCGCACGATCGTCGCCACGCCCGAACCGGTCGAGGTCGAGATCGTCGGGATCGCCACGTTCGGCGGCGAAGACGGGCTCGGTCCGACGACATTCACCGCGTTCTCGTTGGCCGGCGCCGAAGAGCACGTGACGGGCCAGCCCGGCGGCGTGACCGCGTTGCTCGTCAAGGCCGACGACGGGGTCAGCCAGGAGGCGGTCGTCTCTCGCGTCGCCGACGTCATGCCGAATGGCGTCGAGGTCATCAGCGGCGACGACCTCGTCGACGAGGCCAACGACGAGATCAATGCCGACTTCGTCGGGTTCCTGCGCATCTTCCTGACCGTGTTCGCAGCGGTCGCCCTGCTCGTCGCCACATTCAGCATCAACAACACGTTCTCGATCATCGCCGCCCAGCGGCAACGGTCGTCGGCGCTGCTGAGGGCGATCGGAGCCGACCGTCGCCAGGTGTTCTGGTCGCTCGCCGGAGAGTCGATCGTGGTCGGCGTCGTCGCCTCGGCGGCGGGCCTCGGCCTCGGCTTCGCGCTCGCCCAGGGCTTGAAGGCGTTGTTCGACGCGTTCGGATTCGCGCTGCCGGCAGGTGGTCTGACGGTCAGCACGACGACGCTCGTCATCGCGCCGCTCGTCGGAATCCTGATCACGATGCTTGCCTCGCTCGCCCCAGCCGTGCGTGCCTCGCGGGTCGCACCGCTCGCCGCGCTTCGCGACGTCGCGGTCGACCGTTCGGCGTCGTCGCGGTGGCGTCTCGTGGCCGGCTCGGTGATGCTCGCCGGTGGTGTCGTCGCGGTCGTCACGGGTGCGTCGAGTGGCGCCCTCGGCCGCGCCGGTCTGGGCGCCCTGCTCACCGCCGCGGGCATCGTCGCGATCGGGCCGGTCGCGGCCCGCCCGGCGGGCTCGGTGATCGGCGCGCCGATTGCCCGGTCACGCGGCGTCCCTGGTGTCCTCGCTCGTCGCAACGCCATGCGCTCCCCCCGGCGCACGGCGGCGACGGCGTCGGCGTTGATGATCGGCATCGGTGTCGTGACCGTGTTCACCGCGTTCGCCGGGTCGCTCAAGTCGTCGGTCGACGACAACGTCAGCGCCGTGATCGACGGTGACCTGATGATCGCCGCCAGCCAGTTCGGCGGTGGCGGACTGAGTCCCGGGATCGTCGACGCCATCGACGCCCTGCCGGAGGTCGACCACGCCGTCGGCGTCGGTACCGGACCGGTCTCGATCGACGGTCGGACCCGCCAGGTGACAGTGCTCGATCCGGTCGCCAGCACCGGTCTCGTGGTGCCCGATGTGGTCGACGGGTCGGCGGTCGCCGAGCTCGGAGACGAGCAAGTCGCCGTGTCCGAGCCGATCGCCGACGACAACGGTTGGAAGGTCGGCACCGAGCTCGACGTGCGGTTCACCGATGGCTCGACGGAGCAACTCGAGGTCGCCGCGGTCTACGAGCCCTCGACGACGATTCAGGACCTGGTCGTGCCGACGGTGATGTGGGAACGCCACGCGGTGCAGTCGATCGACACGATCGTCGTGATCGGCGCTGCCGACGGGGTCGACATCGAAACGGCCCGTTCGGCTGTCGAATCGGCGACCACCACGTTCGCCCCGCCGGACGTCTTGACGACCGAGGAGTACGTGGCCGATGCGACCGCCAACATCAACCAGATCCTCGGGCTCGTCTACGTGATGTTGCTGCTGGCGATCGTGATCGCACTGATGGGCATCGCCAACACGTTGTCGCTCTCGATCTACGAGCGGGTGCGCGAGCTCGCGTTGCTCCGTGCGGTCGGCGCCGACCGGGCACAGGTGCGCTCGATGATCCGCTGGGAGTCGGTCGTGATCGCCGTGTTCGGCACCATCGGTGGGGTCGCTCTCGGGCTGTTCCTCGGCTGGGGTCTCGTGACGGCACGCGGTGCGGGCTCGTTCCCGATCGAGTTCGCGGTGCCCGTGAGCCAGGTCGTGATCATCGGCGTCGTCGGTGCGATCGCAGGCATCGTCGCCGCCGTCCGCCCGGCCCGCCGCGCCGCCAAGCTCGACATCATCGATGCCCTCGCCGCGAGTGCCTGAACGCCCCCCAACCCCCGAACTGTCTGCTTCAGATGAGCCCACGGGCAATCTGAAGCAGACAGAACGGGGAATTTCAGGCGGTGACGGGAAGGCGGACCAGGAACCTCGCTCCGCCGAGGGGGGAGCGGGCGCAGGCGACCGTGCCGCCGTGGTGCTCGACTACGGCGCGCACGACGGCGAGGCCGAGACCGACGCCGCCGGTCGTGCGGTCGCGAGATTCGTCGAGACGGGCGAAGCGGTCGAAGATCCGCTGCTCGGCGTCGACCGGCACGCCAGGCCCGTCGTCGTCGACGGTCAGCTCGGCCCAACCGTTCGCATGGTGGAGTCCGATGTGGACCTCGCCTTCCGCATGGCGGATGGCGTTGTCGAGCAGGTTGCGGGTGACGCGGGCGAGGGCGTCGGAGCGGCCGCGCACGACGGTGTCGTCGATACCGGCCGACGTGATCTGAATCGGCGAGGAACGTTGCAGCGCGGTGATCTCGTCGGCGACGACGACGTCGAGGGCGACCGATCCATTGGGCCGCGCCGTCGTCTCGTCGCTCCTCGCCAGCTCCATCAAATCGCCGACGATGCGCTCGAGCCTGATCGTGTCGGCCAGCACGCCGGCCCGGATCGTTCCGTTGTCGATCGCGTCACCGACTTCGAGTTGAGCGCGGATGCTCGCCAGCGGGCTGCGCAACTCATGCGAGGCGTCCGACACGAAGCGACGCTCGTGGTCCCGGGAGCGCTGCAGCCGCTCGAGCATGGTGTTCATGGTCGTCGCCAACCGGGCGACCTCGTCGTGGGATGGTGGGACGTCGACGCGCTGTTCGAGCGTCGAGCGCGAAATCGTCTCGACGGTGGCCCGCAGCTGCTCGACCGGGCGCAGGGCGCGTCCGACGAGCACCCAGGCGATGAGACCGACCAACAACACGAGCACGGGGGAGCCCCACCACAGCGCGTTCACGAGGGTGCCAACACTCTCCCTGACGTCGTCGAGGGGTGAAACCCCGACCAGCACCGACTCGCCCTCCGGGAGATCGACGACGCGGGTGACGATCTGGGAGCCCGGCGGGGGGACCGCCATCGATGAGTCGAACGACAACCCGGCCGAGCCGGCCACGGCCGACTCGGTGGCGCCGATCGGGATCGTGAACGGGCCGGGTTGCTGGCTGGCGATCACGGTCCCGTCGGCCAGCCGCAGGACCATGAACACATTGCCTGGCGCGGCGCTCGACGCGAACACCGAGTCGACAGCCACACCCGCCTCGAGCCGGTCGGCGGCGTAGGCGACCGTCTGATCGGCGCGTTCGCGGTTCTCCTCTTCGAGCCGATGCTTGACAGTCCGTGTCAGCACGATCCCGGACACGACGAGCACGCCGCCGACGAGCAGCATCGCCACGAGCGCGACGCGCACGCGAACCGATCCCGTCACGCGGCGCACCCGGTCACGCATCGGCCACCATCCGGTAGCCGGCGCCCCGAACCGTCTGGAGCGTCTCCATCGCATACGGCAGGTCGATCTTCTTGCGCAACGATCGGACGTAGACCTCGACGATGTTGCGGTCGCCGACGTAATCGGGTCCCCAGACGTCCGACATCAGTGCCCCCTTGTCGGCGACCATCCCCTCGTGGCGCAGCAGCGACTCGAGCAGTGAGAACTCGCGGGGCGAGAGCTTGATCTCCGACCCGTTCCGATCGCACCGCCGGCGGCCGAGGTCGAGCCGCAGCGATCCGCACTCGAGCACCGGCCGGCCCTCGTGCAACCGTCGCCTCGCCAGCGCTCTCACCCGCGCTGTCAGCACCACGAACGAGAACGGCTTCGACAGGAAGTCGTCGGCACCGGTGTCGAGCGCCTCCGCCTCGTCGTACTCGCCGACCTTGGCGGTGAGCACCAGGATGGGGGTCCAGTTGCTCTCGTCGCGCAGGGTCCGACACACCTCGAACCCGTTCATGCCCGGCAAGAGGAGATCGAGCACGATCGTGGCGTAGTCGTGCTCGCGTGCTCGCCACAGGCCCGTCGTCCCGTCGGTGGCGACGTCGACATCGAATCCCTCGGCGGTCAGCCCGCGGGCGATGGCCTTCGCCAACCGCTCCTCGTCCTCGACCACCAGCACGCGCATCGTCCGCATTGTGCACGTGGCGCGCGCCGAAGTGTGAGCGGCCGACCTGAGAGGACTCTCAGGGTCTCTCAGCGAGATCTCAGGACGCATGCGTCACGGTGCGCCACATGCGACGAGCACTTCGATCTACGACCATTCTTCCCTCTCCCCCTCTTGCCTTCCTTCTCCCCCTCCTCGCCGTCGCCGCACTCGCTGGGTGCGGCGGCGGCGACGGAGAGATCCGCGACATCGCCAGCCTCGGCACGACCGCCGACGAGGCGACCGACACGAGCGACCCGACCGACACGAGCGACCCGACCAACGCGACCGACACGACCGATGTGGATGACGCCTCGGGCAGCGACGACGGTCCGGGCGGCGGCTCGGCGACCGGGCCGGGCATGGTGGTGATGCAGGCCAACGGCAATAGCGACGACCCCGAGGTGCAGGACGCCTTCGTCCGCTACTCGCGTTGCATGCGCGAGCACGGCATCGACATGCCCGACCCGGGCGCAGAGGGACAGACACGCATCGAGATCGACGATCCTGACGCGTGGGAGGAGGCCGAGGAGGAGTGCCGGCCGATCATCGAGGAGGTCGTGGGGACGTTCGAGCCGCCGAGCGAAGAGGAGCAGGCGCGGATGCGCGAGGAAGCGCTCGAGTTCTCCAAGTGCATGCGCGAGCACGGCATCGACATGCCCGATCCGCAGTTCGGCGAGAACGGTGAGGTCACCATCAGCGCCGGACGTGAGGACGGAGGTTCGCCAGGTCCAGGTCCCATGGACGAGGACTTCCAGGCCGCCGCCGAGGAATGCGGCGGGCCCGGTGGCGGGATCTTCACGTCCGCTGAACCGGTGGGCGACTGATGCGGGCGAGGTGGTGGATCGCGATCGCGCTCGTCGGCGCCGCGGTCGCGGTGACGAGCGTGGCGGTGACGAGCACCGACGCCGGTTCCGACGAGCCGACCGACGACGCCGACGCATCGCTCGCGGCCGTCGAGACGGCGGTCGTCGAGCGACGTGACCTCATCGAGTCGGACGAGTTCGACGGCGAGCTGGGATACGGGCCGGAGTCGAAGGCATCCGGGCAGGGCGGTGGCGTGGTCACGGCGCTCCCTGCCCTGGGATCGACGATCGGTCGCGGCGATCCGCTCTGGGAGATCGATGGCGCGCCGGGTCCCCGCCTGATGTTCGGCGACCGGCCGATGTGGCGCGAGCTGCGCCGCGGCGTCGACGACGGCGCCGACGTCCGTCAGCTCGAGGAGAACCTGTTCGCCCTCGGGTTCGCGCCCGACGGGATGGTCGTCGACGAGGAGTTCGACACCGACACGACGACCGCCGTCCGCGCCTGGCAGGAGGCCCGAGGCGTGGACGAGACCGGATCGCTCGGGCCCGCCGATGTGGTGTTCGCGCCCGGCGAGCGCCGGGTGTCGGCCCACCTCGTTTCGATCGGGGGCCAAGCTGACGGTGAGGTGCTCGGTCTCACCGGCGTGAACCAGATCGCAACGCTCGATGTGGCGGCCGACGACGTCGACCGGTTCGCGGTCGGCGACGAGTCGTCGATCGAGCTCCCCGACGGCACGCTCGTCGAAGGTGTCGTGTGGTCGGTCGCCCAGGTCGCCACTGCCGGTGCCGAGGGCGCGGACACGACGATCGAGGTCGTCATCGCCCTCACCGAACAGACGGAACAACTCGACGCCGCGCCGGTCGACGTGATCGTCACCACGACGATCGCCCGCGAAGTGCTGACCGTACCGTTCCGGGCGCTGCTGGCGTTGTCGGAGGGTGGCTACGCGGTCGAGAAGGTGACCGGTTCGGGGACCACCCAACTGGTCGGAGTCGAGCTCGGTGCGTCAGGTGACGGCGTGGTCGAGATCACGGGCGAGGTCGCCGAGGGCGACGAAGTGGTGGTGTCGCTGTGACGGTCGTGGAGCTGAGCGACCTGACCAAGTCGTACGACGGCGGCGTCGAAGCGCTGCGGGGCGTCGACCTGCGGATCGACGAGGGCGAGCTAGTGGCGATCGTGGGCCCCTCCGGCTCCGGCAAGAGCACGTTGCTACAGCTGATCGGGTGCCTCGAACGGCCGTCGTCGGGTGAGATCCATCTCCGCGGGCGCAACATCTCGCGCGACGGCGACCGTCGCCTGTCGGAGCTGCGTGGACGCCAGATCGGCTTCGTGTTCCAGCAGTTCCACCTCGTCGACGCATTGACGGCCATCGAGAACGTCGCGCTCCCACTGCTCTATCAGTCGACCCGGCACGCCGAGCGACGGCGGCGGGCGGTCGCCGCGCTCGAGCGGGTCGGTCTCGGACACCGGCTCCACCACCGGCCGGCCGAGCTGTCGGGCGGCGAGCGGCAACGGGTCGCGATCGCCAGGGCGATCGTGACCGAGCCGTCGATGATCCTCGCCGACGAGCCAACCGGCAACCTCGACTCCGTCACCGGTGCCGAGATCCTCGACATCTTCCGCAGGCTCCACGCCGACGGTGCGACGGTCGTCGTGATCACCCACGATCGCGAGGTGGCCGCTGCGATGCCGCGTGTGATCCACATCCGCGACGGCCGGGTCGAGAACGCGATCGAGGCGATCGGATGACGCTGCGGTTCGGTGACGTGCCGCGGCTCGGGCTCACGGGCATGCGCTCACGGCCCGGCCGGACGGTGCTGACGGCGCTCGGGATCGCGATCGGGATCGCGGCGCTGGTGTCGGTCGTCGGGATCTCGTACTCGAGTCGCGCCGACCTGCTGGCCGAGCTCGACCGACTCGGCACCAACCTGCTCCAGGTGCGCGCCGGGCAGGACTTCTTCGGCGAGGACGCCGAGCTGCCGGAGGAGGCACCCGACATGGTGCGCCGGG
>DATMDV010000361.1:0-10177 GCA_035557475.1 Ilumatobacteraceae bacterium | reverse complement strand
CGAGCGGTAGAGGGCGAGGATGCACCGCCCCATGTCGGCGTCGACGGCCGCGGCGCAGGCCCGGGCCGCCTCGGGCGTCATGCCGGCATCGACGAAGCCGGCAACGCGGTCGTCGAGTGGCATCGAGTTCATCGCCTCGACGAATGCCTCGCCGTCACCCGGCGTCTGCCAGATCTGGGCGAGGTCGTGCCAGACGTACTCGGGATCGGAGCAGCCGGCGATGTCCGTGGTCCAGGAACGGATCAGGTCGGGCCGCGTCGCGGCCACCCGCTGCACGTGGCCGCCGCCCCAGTCGTGGCCGATCAGATCGATCGGCCCGGCGATGTTCTCGAGCTCGCCGACGAGCCACGCGAGGTAGTCGTCGGCAGTGGCACCGAACCCGTTCGGCACCGGTGCCCCGAACCCGGGCGGCGACAGCGCGACGACGTCGTCGCGACCGAGCTCGGTCTGCAACGGATCCCAGATCGCGGCGGTCTCGGGATTTCCGTGGACAAGTACGACGCTCATGACACCAGGTCCAGCAGACGTTGACGATCCGGTCCGGGGATCGGTATCGGAGCCTCCCCGCCCGTGACGGCCAGGAGGTGGTCGATCGCACCTTCGCGCGACAGCACGTCCATCGGGAACGCGAGACATCCTTGGATCTCGCCGAACCAGCGCGCGGCCTGTTCGTCGAGCCGGGTCGCGGCCAGCAACGCCGCACCGATCTTCTCGGCCGGGTCGAGCTCGGGCTGGCGCCCCTCGACGGCTGCCTCCATGAGCGCGATGCGACGGCGATCGAGATCGCGGGTCGCGGCATGCCAGGGGTCGATCTCGGCGACCGTCGCCTGGTCGAATGCTTTGGCGAGCTCGACCGGGGACTCGATGTAGGTGCGCACTGCGTCGCGCATCACGACGGTGTGCATGAGCCCGAGCGTCATTCCACGACCGATCGACGGGTTCGTGCACGCGTGGGCGTCGGCGATCGACAGCATGCCCGTGACGACGGGGACATCGTCGACGACAAATCGACGGGTGCGATCGACGACACCGCTCATCGAGCTGAGCTCGCTGATCGGTTCTCCGTCGATCCAGTGGGCGTGGAGCGGACATTCGCGGATGACCCGGTCGAACACCTCAGGCGTACGGAGTCGCCGCATCGGCGCATCCGACGACGCCGCGTACAACGTCGTCGCCCACGTGCCGTTGTCAGACGCGATGCACAGAACCGAGATCGACCCGAGCGGGGTGAGGACCGGGGCCCTGAACTCCGGAACCGAGCCGTCCGCGCTGCGGTAGAAGCGACCGACGTACATGAAACCGCTGTCCTCGGCGGCCTCGATCGGCGCCTGGCCGCCGAGCTCGGTGATCCAGTCGATGGTCGGAGAGCGCCGGCCGGTCGCGTCGATCACGAGATCGGCGCTCACGATCTCGCCATCGGCGAGGCGGACACCGGTTACGTGCGGTACCCCCGGAATCACCGCATCGCCGGCGACGAGCCCGGCGACGGGCGACCCCCGCCGGACCGTGACGTTCGGTTCGTCGGCGAGGGTGGTCGCCAGCGCCCACTCGATCGACGAGCGCCGCCCGGTGACGGTGTCAAATCGGTCGTCTTCGGGCTCCCGTGTCGCGCCCGGGATCTTGCGCAACATCAATTCCACCGGGTTGTAGTGGAGACCGCCGTTGACGGCGAGGCGATCGACGACGTCAGGGAGCTCACCCGCCAGGACCCGGTGACCCCGAGCCAGCATCACATGGGCGAACCGGAACTGAGCGACACTGCGTCGGTCCCACTCGTCCCAGGCGGCCTCGACCGAGGCCGGCACCGGCCCGCCATCGCGTTCGAGCACGGTGACGTCGTGGCCGTCTCGGGCGAGCATCAACGCTGCCGCCGAACCACAGATGCCGCCTCCGGCGACGATGATCCTGGCCATCGGGCCCCCTCCGATCGTTTCCCGGGCGCGACGCTACCCGGCGGGCTGCCGCCCGACCGGGTGAAGTCGGACACAACACATGCCCTCCTCGGGCTCGAGCCGTGCCTCGAGCCCGGCGCCGTCGAGAACCTCGACCGCGGCGCTCAGCAAGCACTGGTTCATCCCGCAGATCAGTTCGGTGTGTTCTCGGGCGAGTTGATGGAACGGGCAGTTGCGCAACACGACGGTGCCATCACTCCCGGCGATCGGCTCGAAGCCATGGGCCCCGAGCACCTCGAGCACCTCGCTCCGCGTGCCACCTCCACGAACGGCCCCGGCACCGGTGAGTCGCGCCCGGACCTCGTCGGCGAGCCGCCGGCCCTCGGATCGGGCGGCATCATCGAGGGCGGTCTGGATGTCGGTTCCGTCCTGACGCGAGCGGTCGGCCGCCTCGGCGAGCAGACGCCCGGCCAGGACGTAGTCGCGCTGCGGCAGCGACACATCGATCTCGTGGCGGGCGCGCCGGTACAACTTGGCCGGCCGACCAGCGCCGGGACCCTGGCGGCCCGACAAGCGCTGGTAGTCGACATCGAGCAGCCCGTCGGCCGCGAGCCGGTCGAGGTGGTGGGCGGCGGTGCCTCGCTCGATCCCGACGACCTCGGCCGCTCGGTCGCGGCTGACCCAGTCGGCGCTGTCGACGACGAAGTCGTAGAGCGCGCGCCGGGTCGGCTCGCCGAGCGAACTGATCGCGGTCACGCCGTCCGGGCCGTGCCGCCGGGTTGGTTCATCCACTTGATCCATGGCCGATGCCTTGTCATCCACTCGCGCGGGCGCGCGTTCTAACGCCAATCATGCCTTGACATAGAGCCCCACGTCTGACCTACTATAAATAGGCAATCTTATTTTTAGAGACCTCCGAAGGAGATCGCTGATGATCACGACCCCGACCGCTCCCGACACCCACTCGCGTACGACCTCCGATCTCACCGATCCGACCGTCCAGGCCTTCTGGCTGTTGCGGATCGGATTCATCGTGGCACCGATCCTGTTCGGCCTCGACAAGTTCGCCCACGTGCTGGTCGACTGGGACATCTACCTGGCGCCGGAGTTCAGCGACGTGCTGAACGCCGAGGCCCACACACTCATGTACTTCGTCGGCGCGATCGAGATCGTCGCCGGCCTCGTCGTCGCCGTTCGCCCGCGGTTCGGCGGATACCTCGTCGCCGCCTGGCTCGCCGGGATCATCGTCAACTTGTTGATGATGGCCGACTACTACGACATCGCGCTCCGCGACTTCGGTTTG
This sequence comes from Ilumatobacteraceae bacterium, assembly GCA_035557475.1. Classification (GTDB taxonomy): domain Bacteria; phylum Actinomycetota; class Acidimicrobiia; order Acidimicrobiales; family Ilumatobacteraceae; genus JALOLG01. The sequence goes on along the minus strand of DATMDV010000361.1, from coordinate 6,982 downwards.
CTGCTCGCGGCATTGACGTTGGCGCGCTTGGCAGCGGCGTTTCCGTCCGGTCGTCAGGCCTGAGCTCCAGCTGGCCGACGCTGGCGTTCGGCGAGCGCCCGGCCCTCGAGCCGGGCTTCGACGATCGGGCAGGCGCGTCGACACAATCGCCCAGCCGTGCGCGACGTCGGCTGACACGTTGGCGAATTCGCGTAACCACCCCGGAGGCGCATCGGACGGTACGATTCCCGGGGGGCAACGAAAAGAGGCGTCATGTCTGACAAGTCACCGCAGAAACACAGCGCGAAGAAGGCCGGGAAGTCGCTCAAGGACAAGCGGATCGCCAAGAAGGCCAAGAAGGCCGACAAGAGCTCGATCCTGTGAACCGATCGACCTGATGCTGCAATTCCAGTGGAACGCACTCCGGCGCGGCGACCACGTGCTCGTGCATGATGTCGGCGATGCCGGCCTCGCGCTGACCGCCGGTGTCGTCACCCTCGTCGACGTTCACCCGTCCGGACATGACGTGAGTGTCCGCCTCATGGCGGGGACGCCCACGACCCGCGTCGTCCAACCGGGAAGGTTCGCCGTGCACCTCGACCCCGTCGATGTCGACGACGAGTGCTGGCGGTGCAGCGACAACAACTAGCCAGCGTCATCGAAAACGCCCAATGGGCCCCTTCGAAGAGGGGCCCACCGGGGTTGTCGAAATCGATTGGAATCGACTCGACCTGTTGGCGTCAGGCGGTGGCGGTCACCTTGCCGGGGTTGTCGGCGAGCAGCGCCTCGGGGATGGTGTCGGGGACGATGACCTTGCCCTTGCGGCGGGTGTCCCAGATGAAGGCGACGCCCATGGCCGTGCAGACCACGCCGAGACCGGCGAGTAGTGCTGCGACACCGAGGGCCAGCTGCAGGGTGCTGTGCGTCGCCGCACCGACACCGAGCTCAGCGACGAGTGCGTGAGCAGTGCCGCTCCACGCCATGTCACGAGCCGCCGCTTCCACCGGGACGCTGCGATCGAAGCCGGTCCAATAGCGACCGTCGACGTTGAAGTCGCAGGTGACGCCCTCGGCCGGGAACGGATCGGGAACCGCAACCATCTCGCCGTTGCAGTCGAACTCGGTGGCGACTTTGCCGTCATCGCCGGTGAGGTCGGCTTCGGTCAGCGTCACGACCTGCACGCCGTGCAGTGTGTGAAAGGAGATCGTCGCCATCTGGTACATGTACTCGGTGGCGGTGTTGACGAGTGGATCGTTGGGGTCGAGATCAGATTCGACGGTGGGGAATCCCCAGTCGTCCTCGAGCAACGCCCTGATCGCCAGGCCGCCTTCGACTTCGCCGCGGTCGACGAGTTGGCCGTCGTCGTTGTAACTGAGCTCGACGTTCTGCACCTCGCTGAACGACTGCAGCGCGGTGTAGCCGCCCTGGACCTTGCCGTAGGCGACGCCGGCGCCCACGAAATAACCGAACCCGACGACGATCAAGAAGATCCCCAGCAGTCCGAGTGGTTTCCTCAACATGACAACCCCTTCTTCATCTCAAATGGTTCGCGACGATTGTCACGAATGCTGAGTTCATCGTGCTCCGCGCCGGGACAATCGGTCAGAGGCTTAGGTCCCGTCTTCGAGGACTCGGAGGTCCGATTGTTCAGAATTCGTCAACGGTCGAGATCTCATTGCCCTGAAGGCGACGCAGGTATACGCTGGTGAACGACACGACAAGAGCCCTGACGTGTCGGGCCGGCGGAGGCCGACTCGGGAGCGATGCTCCGGACCCTGGTAGCGCGTTGATTCGCAACGACTTGATGCCAGGAGGGCGCAATGGCTCTTGCAGAATCATCGTCCGTGACGTCGAGTCGGGGTCCGGTGGCGTTCCCCGTTCGCGACTCCGATCGCACGGTCGTCTGGCTGCGAGGTGAGCACGACGTCTCTACGGTGGCCGCGCTGTCGCAAACCATGGCCCGGGCGATCGCCCTCGACGATGGAGACCTCGTGATCGACTTGAGCGGCGTCGACTTCATGGACGCGGCGACGGTCGGCGTCATCGTCCGTGCCCGCGACTTCCTCGAGCTGCAATCGCGGACGTTGGCCCTGCGTTCGCCTTCGACGTCCGCAGCACGCGTCCTCGACCTCTGTGATCTGGCGGATCTCCGCGAACCGCGTCCCGTCGACGAGCCGCGCGCCATCGCGAAGGCCGACGCGCTCCCCGCTCGGCGGGCCGAGCGCAGCCTTGAGCTGGTCGACACAGCGGACGACATGGACGAAGCGGGGGATCTGCAAGAGCGAGCGCGACGCGGTGACATCGCGCTGCTCAGCCTCCTCCGACTCGACGAGCGCACGAACGCCCACCGGCGCTCGCTCGCTGAGGTGGCCATTGCCCGTTTGAGGATCTCCCGTACGTCGCGGAGCACTCGCTTCACGCGACCCGGCTGACCTCGCGTCCCCGCGTGCAGTCAGAACATCGGGGGGTGGGTTCTCGGCTGCGACGTTCGCCGAGATGGTGATGTAGGCGTGTCACCGCTCGCGGACGGATGACCCGAAGGCGTCGTCCACGATGCGTGAGCGGTGGGTCTCGAGTTTGGCGCGCTGGTTGTCCGCACGTTGGCACAACGCATCGAAGTCGAGACCAGCCAGTTCTGGACGCCCGCCGAGGCTCAGCTGGCACGACCGCCACAACGACGCCTTCGACAGGAGGCCGGCCGACAGCATCTCGAACTCCTCCAAGCGGCTCAGCGGCGAGTACTGGCGGACGTATCCGTTGGCCTTCAGTCGGGCCAACCACGCCCCCGCCGCACCCATGACCATCTTGATCCGGTTCGGAGAATGTCGCAGCCGGCCGATGACGTCGTCGAGCACCTGCCGGTCGCGCTCGATCTCGACGGTCAGTTCGCGCATCGTCGCCGTCAGGTAGTTGTCCGAGTTCTCCTTCAACATCCGGCGTGCGAGCGCCACCCCGCCGGCCGCACCGGCACGGTGATCGTCGAGGTAAAGACCGAGCAGTCGCTCGCGATCGGTGCGTGTCTTTCGCATTTCCATCCACTACCCAGCGGGTACTGATTCGACACGCCGTGCGACCGGAGACGTGCCTACGATCGTCGGCCATGCGAGTACGACGAGTGGTCACCGGACACGACGCGAACGGCAAGGCCATCGTCGCCAGCGACACCGAGGTCGACGGAATTCGCCCGGCCCTGACGCCCGGATCCGAGTTCCACCGCCTGTGGGGTGGCGACGAGGCGCCCACCTTCCCCGGCGATGGTGCGCAGCCAGCGCACGATCGCTACTTCCCGCCGGTCGGAGGTTTCCGCTTCGGGATGTTCGCCGTGCCGCCTGGGCATCGTGTCGACACCCAACCCCCCGACGACGTCGCATCGGCGGTCGCCGAGTTCGAGGCCGCGTTGCCCGGCCTGGCCTCGTACCTCGAACCCGACGCACCGGGCATGCACACGACCGACACCATCGACTTCGAGGTCGTGCTCGATGGTGACGTGTGGTTGGAGCTCGACGACGGCGTCGAGGTCCACCTGCGACCAGGCGACACCGTCGTCCAGAACGGCACCCGCCACGCGTGGCGGAACCACGGCGACACGACGGCGCGCCTCGCAGTGTTCCTCATCGGCGCCCACCACGAGCGCGTGCCCCCTCGTTGATCCTCGGCGAGACGCGGCTGCCATGATCAACATCGAGGACGTGTTGCTGAACGCGGTGGCGCAATCCGGCGACCGATACGAGTTCGGCGCAGCCGTCAACTTCAACAACCCCGATCCGGAGGTGTTCGACTGCTCGGGGCTTGTGCAATGGTCGTGCCACCAGGCGCGGGTCGGCCCGGCGATGCCGCGCGGGTCGTGGATCCAGGCCACCCACTGCCACACCCACAACACCGACATCTCGGTGGAAGACGCGATCAAGACACGCGGCGCTCTCCTGTTCCGATTCGACTCCGACCCGTTCACCGCCTCGATGCGTCCGAGCAAGGCGCACGTTGCCTGGTCGCTCGGCGACGGCACGACCATCGAAGCGGCGAGCGCCAAATGGGGTGTCGGCTCGTTCACCGCCGATCCCCGGGTCCGCGAGTGGACCCACGCCGCGCTCATCCCGGGGGTCGACTACGCGAGCAGGCCATCGATTTTCACCACGAAACCCGACACCAAGCCGACAACCGGTACCGAACCGCCAACCGAGACCGAGGAGGAAGAAGAAGTGACCCGCGTTGCCTACTACCTGGGCCCAGACGGAGCGGTCCACACCTACGCCGTCGCAGGGCTGATCGGCAAGCACCTTTCACCCGCTGCGCTCAACCTGTATCAGTTCGTCGAGACACCAGTCGTTGGCTCCCCGACCAAGCCGCTCGGCAAGGAGTGGCAGGACGGCGTCGCGCTCCTCGACGGGCCGCTGCGCAACATCTCGTAGTCAGGCCGCCTCGATGACGAGGAAACTGTCCGAGTCCGACGAGTTCCGGGGCGCGCGGTTCACACGAGTCGACCTGTCGGGGGCGACGTTCCGCCCCGTCGACCTGACCGGGGCGCGGAACGTCGATGCGATTCAGCCGCCGCTGCCGTAGGGGCGAGTGATGATCTCGAGCCAATGCCCATCGGGATCCGGGAAGTACAGACCTCGGCCGCCGTCGTTGTGGTTCATCTCGCCGCGGCGCGTCCCTGCTGGGTCGGCGAAGTACTCGACCCCGCGCTCGACGATGCGACCGAAGATCTCGTCGAACTCGTCCTCGCTGATCAAGAACGCGTAGTGCTGGGGGGCGATGTCGGCATCAGCGTCGTGGTGGCCGAAGTCCAAGTTGACCTCGTTGCCGGTGGACACCTGCCAGAACGGCCCGAACCGGATCGGCGCGTCGAGACCGAGCATCTCGGCGAACCACGCGGCCGAACACGCCGGGTCCTTCGACGCGACGATCGTGTGGTTGAGCTGCACGGTCATGGCGATGTTCCCTTCTCGCAGTCGACGGTCACGAACATTCTGACCGCATCTCGTTGCCACCGAGCGGCTGCGGGAACGTCGCCTCAGCCGTCGATCGATGATACGTCGGGGTCGGTCAAGCGGGTTGGCGTGAACGCGGCCGGGTATCGAGTGTCCGGACCCCCTACGACGGGCAGGATGGTGAGATGCGAGGTGGAAGCCGACGGGAACGGCGACCGTGAGCGTGACGTCACGCCTCGACTCGTTCCAACGGCGCCACCGGTGGGCGGGCTTCCCGATCGCGGTCGTCTACAAGTTCGGCGAAGATCAAGGTCCGTATCTCGCCGCGCTGATCACTTACTACGGGTTCCTGGCCCTGTTCCCGCTCCTGCTGTTGCTGGCGTCGGTTCTCGGGTTCGTGCTTCAGAACGATCCCGATCTGCAACGTCGCATCCTCGACTCGACGTTGAGCCAGTTCCCCGTCATCGGCGACGAGATCAGGCGCGCACGCGCGGGCAACCCGCCGGGCGCGGGGGACACGCAGGGCTTGCAGGGAAGCGCCGTGGCGTTGACGGTCGGCGCGCTGGTCGCGATCTATGGTGCGCTCGGCGTCGCCCAGGCGCTGCAGAACGCGATGAACGTCGCCTGGTCGGTACCGCGAAACCGGCGACCCAACCCGTTGAAGATGCGGCTGCGCAGCCTCGTTCTGATCACGTTCGGCGGCGTCGCCGTGCTGGCGACCACGGTCCTGTCCGCGCTCGGCGGCAGTGCCGGTGCGTTCGGCGCCGACCTCGAGCAATGGAGCACGATCCTCGTCGTCTTCGTCGCCGTCGTCGTCAATGCCGCGGTGTTCATCCTCGCCTTCAGGATCTGCACCACCCACCCGACGACGCTCGGCGCCCTGGTGCCCGGCGCGATCACGGCGGCCGTTGTCTGGCAGCTCCTCCAGTTGTTCGGGACGGCCTATGTCGGCAACGTCGTGAAGAACGCCGGAGCGACGTACGGCGTGTTCGCGTTGGTGCTGGGGCTGCTGGCGTGGATCTTCCTCGCCGCCGTCGGCGTGGTGATGAGCACCGAGATCAACGTCGTGCGCGCCAAGCGCCTCTACCCACGGGCGCTGATGACCCCGTTCACCGACGACGTCGATCTGACCGCGGCCGATCGCCGCGTCTACACCGACGCCGCGATGGCGCAACAAGCCAAAGGCTTCCAATGGGTCACAGTGAGCTTCGACGACGATGGCCAACAGGCCTCGGCCCGTCGCCGGGTGCGATTCGAATCGGGGGAACAAGCCACAGAGGAACCAGCGGGAGTCGAGGGCTCTGACGATCGAGCTCCGCCCGCTGGACCGAATGGGTGACCCGCCGAGAACCTCGGTGGGGATCAGCCGGAGGCGCCGCCGGTGAAGTTCCACGATGCCAGGTGGAGCGCGGGACACGACCACCGCGGCGCGGTGGCCGTATAGGTGTCGCCGGGCACCGGGGTCGACGTGCGCCCGACCGCCTTGACGTTGCCCGGCATCAACGCTTGCGCGTATGACTGGGTGAAGCGGAAGTTGCGAAGCGGCCTCGTGACGCTGCCGTCCTCGATGAGCCACACCCCGTTGCGGGTCAATCCGGTGATGGCGAGGGTGCGCGGGTCGAGCATCCGGGTGTACCAGAAGTCGGACACCAGCACGCCGCGCTCGACTCCGGCGAGCAACTCGGCGACGGACGAGTCGGCGACTGGCCCCTCGACCTCGTTGGCAACGTCGGTCGCGGCGCCCGACGGCAGCAGCCCGAGGTGGCGGGCGGCAGGCCCCCACGAGAACGGCGTTTCAGCCGCGTGCCCCGTCGAATCCGCGCCGGCCTCGGCAGCCGAGCGGCGGTCGTGGGTCAGCGACACGGTCGTGCCGCGGTCGACGAGCACCAAGCGTTGACGAGGTGTGCCCTCGTTGTCGTACTCGAGCCCGATCGCGAGCGGATCGTCCACAAGCGTGATCGCCGGATCGAACTGGTCCTCGCCCAACCGCACGAACGATCGCCGCTCGTTCACCAGCTTGCCGTTGAATCCTGCGGCGGCGACGCTCTCGAGGATGTCGGCCACGGCGGTCG
>DATMDV010000360.1:0-18281 GCA_035557475.1 Ilumatobacteraceae bacterium | reverse complement strand
CGGCCGGTCGTTGCGCTCGACGGCCACGTCGCAGCTGCGGCTCGAGCCCACCGGCCGGTCTGCGCTGCGTTGAGGCCCGCGTGGCGAGAAACCGTCTGGCGATGCGTGGTGGAATGGCGGAGTGACAGACCGGAAGCTCACGACCGCACCGCAGGGTGACCTCGAATCGTTCACGGTCGCTCCGTTCAGCCACGACGGCGCAACACACGACGTGTACCGCAAGGGTGAAGGTCCGGCGGTCATCGTGATCACCGAGATGCCCGGCATCTCGCCGCTCGTTCTGGGGTTCGCCGATCGCGTCGTCGCCCTCGGCTGCACGGCGGTGTTGCCCGACCTGTTCGGAACGGCCGGCCGCGATCCGACTGCCGGCAGCGCGTTCCAGAACACCATGTACGGGTTGGGTTCGATGGTCGGGGCGTGCATCAGCCGTGAGTTCACGGTCCTCGCCACCGGACGCACGTCGCGCGTGATCGGCTGGTTGCGGGCGCTCGCCGCGATCGAGCACGACCGGGCCGGAGGGCCGGGTGTCGGCGTCGTCGGGATGTGCTTCACCGGTGGCTTCGCGCTGGCGATGGCCGTCGACCGACGCGTCGTCGCGCCGGTGCTCTCGCAGCCGTCGCTCCCCCTGGCGGTGACGAAGCGCCGCAAGCGCACGATCGACTGCAGCCCGGCAGAGCTCGACATCGTCGTCGGCCGTTGCGCCGCCGAGGGTCTGCGGGTCCTCGGTCTTCGTTTCGAAGGCGACCCGATCGTGCCGGCCGAGCGGTTCGCGTTCCTTCGCAAGCGGCTCGGCGACGGGTTCGTCGCGGTCGAGCTCGATCAGGCCGATGGCAACCCGGCCGAGACGCTGCGCAAGCACCACGCCGTCCTGACCGGAGGACTGATCGACGAGCCCGGCGAACCGACACGCGACGCGCTCGATCAGGTGCTCGCCCTGTTCCGGAACAAGCTCCTCGGCGACGAAGAACCGACGTCCGACGCGTGACCCGCGCGGGTCACGTCTCGTCGCGGGCGTGGTGGTCGGCGTAGTGCCGGCCGAGCACGTCGTCGCCGAAGTCTTCGAGCGGATCACGCCACACGGAGTGGGCGTGATTGGCGTTGCGCTGGGCGTTGTCGTACTCGACCACGAGGCGCGGACCTTGGACGCGGTAGTAGTGCGGTTCGCCCGGTGACGTGCCGCCGGCCCAGAGGAAGTGCAACGCCGTGATGCCGTCGCCGGCGTACTTCGCGACCTCCTCGTCGGCGATGGAGTCCGGCAGGCGTCCGAGATACGCGTCGAGCAGCCGGCGCATGAGGTCGCGCTGAGCAGCGGTGAAGTCGGCGACCGGGGCGCCCTTCGGGATCACGCTGTACCGCACGGCCTCGACGTGCTCGGGTCGCACGCCGAGCGCGTCCTCGGTCCGTCGTTGCGACTTGGCGAGCCCCGCCTGCAGTCTGCTGTCGGACGTCGGGCGGAACAACTGCGGGAGCGGGATGGGCGCGTCGCCGTCGGACAATCGGGGACGGTTCGCGCCGACCAGGTCGGCCGGTGGCACCGGCGCCACGATCGCCTGCCCGGCTTGCGCCGGCGACAACGAGCGCACGAGCTCACGTCCGAGATCCTCCACGCCGCCGAGTGGACGGAGCAGATGTTGACCGAGCAGCGGTGACGACGCCGGATCGGCCCCCATGAAGCACGGCGTCGGCGCGGCCGCCTCCCCGTCGACAACGAGATGGTTGATCGAAACGTGGTGGCCGCCGAAGCGCCAGGCCCAGGTCGCCGTCGGTCGCGGCTCGCCGAACACACGCACGAAGTACATGCCCGGATCACGTCCGCGCTCGCGGTCGAACACGTGACCGAATCCCTCGACCGCGTCGAGGATGTTCTCGAGCCCGATGATCGCGGCGACCGTGTTGTAGCCGGCCGCGCTCAAGCCGGTGGCGAGCAGTCGCAACGCTCCTTGCTGGCGTGACGGGCTCATCGCGCCGAGCGTCAGTCCTCCATGGTCGGTCGGCGTGTAGAACCACGCACGACGGTCGTCGTCCGACGGGAATGTCCGCTGGGCGACGGCCCGCTCCGCGTCTCCGAGCGACGTCAGCCACGCGTCGGCCGCGCTCGCCATCTGGTCGGCGATCTCGGCCCTGGCGTTCGACATCGGCCCAGCATGGCATCGGGCGGGAGTGGCACGCCCGCGCGTGCGTGTCACACTCGGGACGTGGCCCGTCCCCTCCGCGTCGCCCCGTACGCGTGCGCCGTCGCGGCGCTGGCGGCGGTCGCTGGCTGCCGAGCAGGGCCCGATGCCAGCGGCCACGAGCTCGAAGCCGCGAGCTTGTCGACGGCGCCGGCCGTCTCGACACCGGATGGCACGCCACCGGTCGCCGCAACCGCGACCACCACGACCCTCGCCTCGATGGCAGCGGCAGAGACGAACGTCGTTCCGACCACGACCATCCCGCCGACACCAACGCCGACGATCACGACGGCCACGACGGCCACGACCACATCGCTCGCGACGGCCACGACGGTGCGGCCGGCCGCGACGACGACCAGGTGCACCACCGTCGCCCACATCGGTGACTCGACGTCGGTCGGCCTCTTCGAGCCGACGTTCATGCCGGATCCCGCCGACGCGCTGCCGACCCAGTACGAGCGCGTCGGAGTCCTGGCGCTCTACACCGAGGTGTCGGGTGGTCGCTCGACGATCGAGACGATCGGCGGCGAGGAGAACGCGTTCGACACCGTGCTGCGGCTCCGCGGCATGGGATATCGCGGCTGTTGGGTGGTCACGATCGGGACGAACGATGCCGCCAACGTCGCGATCGGCGGTGTCCCGGACCTGAGCACCCGACTCGATCGCATGATGTTCCTGTTCGGCACGGATCCGGTGCTCTGGGTCGACGCCGTGACGAACCTCGACGACGGACCGTACGCCGACATCAACATGCATGCCTGGAATGATGTCCTCGACGCGGCCGAAGCGCGGTTCCCGACGCTCCGCGTGTTCCGTTGGAGCGACGTGGCGCTCGACGAGTGGTTCGTGCCCGATGGCATCCACTACACGAGCGGGGGAGCGGCATGGCGTTCGCACGCGATCGCCGACGCCTTGGTCGCCGCCTTCCCCACCGGCGTGCCGTGACGGTGCTCGGGGCAGGTCGCGAGCTGGCCCGGGCGTCTACGCTCGCCGCCGATGAAGGTCGTCGCTGCCCGCCCGGCGGGCAACGCGACGTTGCTGTTGGCGGCGACCGTGGTGGTGTGGGGTTGCACGGGCCGGGTGATCGCCGTCGGCGCGCCGCACAGCGAACCGATCACGCTGACGATGATGCGGGCGGTCCCCGCCGCGGTCTTGCTGCTCGCCGCGCTCCCGTTCCTGCGCTGCCACCTCCCGCGCCGTTCCGACCTGTGGTTCTGGACCGCGGTCAGCGGCCTGTTGATGGTGACGTTGTTCCTCGCCGGCTTCACCGAAGGCGTCGTTCGAGCCGGCCCGGGCAACGCCATCGTGCTGGCGAGCACGACGCCGTTCTTCGTCGTGATCCTCGGATGGTTCGTCGCCGGCGAGCGGATCGCGTGGCAGGGCTTCGCCGGGCTGGTCATCGGCTTCGTCGGGGTCGTGCTGGTCGTGTCGACCCAACTCGGCGGTGATCAGGACGGCCGCGATCTGGCGATCGGCATGGCGTGTGCGCTCGCCGCCGCGATCGGGTGGGCGGTCGGGACGTTCGTCATAAAGGAGCTCGTCGTGCGTCACCCCGACGTCGACCTGATCGGCGTGACGGCCGGTCAGTACGTCGTGGGTGGTGTCGCGCTGCTCGTACTGGCGTCGACGTTCGAGGACCTCGGCGCGACCGAGTGGTCATCGGGTGAGTTGTGGGTCTCGGTCGCGTTCGTCTCGATCGTCGGGTGCGCGCTGGCGACGATCGCCTACTTCTTCGCGCTGCGCGCGATGAGTGCCACCACGGCGACCGCATGGTCGTTCTTGTCTCCGGTGGTCGCGGTGCTGCTCGAGATCGTCCTCGGGCACGCGCCGCGCGCGATCGTGCTGCTCGGCATGGTGATCACGATCGCCGGTGTCGCGATCGTCAACACCGCACCTCAACGCCCATCCGTTGTCAGCCGAAGCGAACGGCGACGTCGGCGAGGATCGATCCCTCGTCCAGCGTGACGTCCTCGTCGATCCCCGCCACTTCCCGCGCCGCCGAGAACAGGGCTCGCCGGAGGATGCGGCTCGAGATCCGCCGGTCGATGTCGTCGAGCAGTTCGGTCACGTCGCCCTGGTCGACCGCCGCACGAGCTCGCGCCACCGCCGGTCCGAGGTACTGCTCGAACGAGAACGCTCCGCCGCGCCAGTCCTCGCTGATGGAGCGGATCGTGTCGACCTCGTCCTGATCGACGTGCCGGTCGGCGAGCATGACGAGCACCAACAGCTCGAGAGCCGCCATGTGCTCGAGATCGGCCGTCGCGTGCACCGCGACGCCGTGGTACAGATCACTCAGCCGTTCGTTCATGTCGGGACCTCCGTTCTGATGGCCGCCAGACCGAGCGACCGGCGGAGGAACTCGAGCTGATGCAGCAGGAGATTTTCGGCGACGACCTCGTCGTTGGCCATGTGGGTCATGCCGACGAGCGGCAGCACCTCGTGCGGCTTGCCGGCCGCCAGCAGCTCCGACGACAGCTGCAACGTGTGGGCGGAGACCACGTTGTCGTCGGCGAGACCGTGGATCAGCAACAGCGGGCGGGTCAGCTGACCGGCGAGGGGGAGCAGTGAGCTGGCGTCATAGGCGTCGGCGTTTTCGTTCGGGTTCCCGAGGTAGCGCTCGGTGTAGAACGTGTCGTACAGGCGCCACTCGGTGGCCGGAGCGCCGGCAACGGCGGCGTGGAACACGTCTGGGCGCTGGAGCACGGCGAGGGCGGCGATGTATCCGCCGAAGCTCCAACCGCGGATGCCGACCCGGTCGAGGTCGAGGCAGCCCAGCTCGTCGGCCGCCTGGTACAGGCCGTCGATCTGGTCCTCGAGCACGACGCTGGCCAGATCGCCGTTGACCGCCCGCTCGTACTCGGAACCACGCCCCGGCGTGCCGCGTCCGTCGACGATGACGACCGCGAACCCCTGGTCGGCGAACCACTGCGAGCTGAGGTAGGCGTTGTACGACTGCACGACGCGCTGTGCGTGCGGGCCGGCGTACGGATCCATCAGCACGGGGAGCGGTGAGCCGTCGTGATCGTGCGGCAGCAGGACGGCAGTGGTCGTCGAGCGCCCGGCGGACGAGAGGATCTGAACGTTCGGAGTGACGAGCGCGCTTTCGGCGAGCGACTCGAGGGCATGGCCCCCTGGCAACACGTACCTGACGCCCGGCTCGTCGATCCGGCTGCTGCGAACGACCGTCGAACCGCCCGCGACGGCGGCCGAATGCATGCCCGGCCCATCGGCGATCGGTTCGAATCCGTCGTCGCTCCAGCGCCACACGTGTTGCACGGTCGCGTCGTCGATCGGGTTGGCGATGAACGTCACGTCGCTGTCGCCCGTGGCCACGATCGCTCGCACCTGCAGGTCCCCCGGGCTGACGGGCTCGCCGTCGATGATCAGCCGGCGGGCACCATCGCGATCGGCACAGGCGACGAGCCGACCGTCGGCGAGCAGGCGTGGGGTCCCGGGGACCAACTCGACCCACGCCTCGTCGTGGTCGACGAACAGCACCGTCGTCTCGCCCGACGTGGGATCGATGGCGATGATCTGGGTCGAACGCTGGTCGCGTGATTGGACGGTCGCGATCAACCCGGCAGCCGACCAGTGGACGTCGGCGAGGTACGGGAACGCGTGCCGGTCCCATTCGACGTCGATCGGCTCACTGTGATCGATCGGGAAGATGTGCAGGCTCACGTCGGCGTTGTCGGTGCCGGCCACCGGGTACGCGATCGGCGTCGGCTCGGCAGCGGGGTCGGCCGGATCTCCGATGTACCAGCGTTGCACTGGGCTGGTGTCGACGCGACACACGGCGATCGCGTCGCCGTCGGGGCTCCACCAATAGCCGCGGAAACGATCCATCTCCTCGGCGGCGACGAACTCGGCGCTGCCCCACGACACGGTCTCGGGTTCGTCGAGATCGCCACCGGCGAGCACCCACCAGGTGCTGTCGAGCTCGCCGATGCACAGCAGCCGCCCGCTGACGTACGCGACCCGGCGAGCCGGTGGATCAGGGCGGGGGTCGAACACCGGCCCGGCGACGTCGAGTGGTCGCGCGACGCCGCTGACCAGCCCCGACACGAAGAGCCGGCCGGCGAGCGCGAACGCGGCGACGGTGCCAGCGGCGTCGGTCGCGTAGGCGGTGATGCCGGACGCACTCTCGCGGGCACGCTCCCGCCGGGCGAGCTCTTCGGCGGGGAGGTCGTCGTCGGCGTCAGGATGCTCGATGGCCAGGTCACGCGGATCGGCGACGAGGCGTTCCTCACCGGTGCGGGCATCGGCGACCCAGAGGCAGTTGACCGGGTCGTCGCCGGCGCGACTGCGCAGGAAGACGATGCGGAGGCCGTCGGAGGACACGCTCACGTCACGCGGATCGCCGAGTGTGAGACGTTGGGTGCGCGCGTACTGGCGCGGGAAGCTGTCGGCCACGGCCGTCACACTACGCGGGATCTGGCCTCACCGATCCGGTCGGCTGGCGCGGCCACTCAGCGTGGCTCCACCATGATCTTGGCGTGTCCTTCGGGATCGGCCAGTTCCTCGAACGCCGCCGGGACGCCGTCGACGTCGACGGTGCCGGTCACCAGGGGAGCGAGGTCGACCGCGCCGTCGGCGATCGAGCGGAGGGCAGCGGCGAACTCGAGCGGGTCGTATCCCAGCGCGAACTGGATGCTCAGCTCGCGGCCGATGCCCAGCATCGGATGGATCCGATCCTCCTGCATGCACACCCCGACGACGAGGACCCTGGCGTCCCTGGGCGCCATACGCATCGCCTGCTCGATCATGCCCGGCACGCCCACAGCCTCGAAGATCACGAGCGGGCGCACACCGTCGACGCGCCGCCAGGCGTCGATCACCCGCTCGTCACGGGGGTCGACGACGACATCGCATCCGAGGTGTTCGGCGAGACTCCGCCGCCGCGACGAGAAGTCGGCGCCGATCACCGGGCCGATCCCGCGCATCTTGAGCTCGGCGACGCATGCCAGCCCGACCGGGCCGAGCCCGAGCACGATCGCCGCGTCGCGCTCGGTGATCCGGCTCTTGTTCACGGCGTGGACGCCGACCGCCAGCGGTTCGGTCATCGCCGCCAGCGACGGTGGGACGCCGTCGGGGACGGGAATCGCCAGCAACTCGTTGAGCACCAGCAACTCGGCGTAACCGCCCGGGTAGCGGCTCGAGTACCCGACCGCGTGGATGCCGTCGGTGTCGAACACCGCCGGCATGCTCACCACCACCTGCCCGGTGGTCAGGTTGGTCACGTCGGGTCCCAGCTCGACGACCTCGCAGCAGAACTCGTGCCCCATCACGGTGTCGGCATCGGGCTCGAACGGGATCGGGCGCATCGGGTCGGGGGGCGACTCGGCTTCCAGCTCGAGCGCCAGGCGCCGCAGCTCGGCGCCGTGCTTGAGCATGTGCAGGTCGCTCCCGCAGATCCCGCACGCCAACACCTTGGTCAGTACCTGGCCCGGCCCGGCGACCGGGTCGGCCACGTCGTCGACCCGCAACTCCCAGTCCCGCATCACCGTGGCGCGCACGACCGGACTGTACGTGAGGCTCTTATCTGCTCAACCATCCGATGGCTTCGAGCACGATCTCCCACGCCGCGTCCGCGTCGACTTCCACCAGCACGTCGCAGTTGGCCGGCGGTCGGGCAGTGATCGTGCGTTGGTCGATCACGGTCATCCCTCGCGTGTGCTCGCCCCTCGTCTCGACCCGGACGTTGCGGGCGCGGCGACCGAACAGATCGGGGTGGGTCAGCGCCAGCACCGCGAGCGGGTCATGCACGGCTGCTCCCAGCATGCCGTCGTCGTGACGGCTGATGTAGTTGTCGGAGAAGAACACGAACAGGTCGCCGAGCACGCTCGCGAGACGTCCCGGGAGGGATTGCAGGCGGGCGATCAGCTCCGGTGTCGTCACGAACTGGTGGGTGAGGTCGAGGCCGGCCATCACCAGCGGGAGCCCCGAGTCGAACACGGCGGCGGCCGCTTCGGGGTCGGCCCAGACGTTGAACTCGGCGACCGGCTCGCGGTTGCCGAACGTCCCGCCTCCCATCAGCGAGATCCCGGCGATGCGACGGTTCAGGTCCGGCGCGGTACGCAGCGCGAGCGCGATGTTCGTGAGCGGTCCGACCGGCACCAGCCACGTGCCCTCGTTCGCGCGGCACGTCTCGACGATGAAACCGACGGCGTCCGCACCGTCGAGGTCGCGTGTCGGCGCCGGCAGGTCGGCACCGTCGAGACCACTTGCGCCGTGGACGAAACCGGAGTGCTTCGGCTCGGCCACGAGCGGCCGTTCGGCTCCGGAGTGGACCTCGACGTCGAGCCCGAGCAGGTCGCGCATCACGCGTGCGTTGTAGGTGGTGCGTTCGAGCGGCGCGTTGCCGGCGACGGTCGTGATGCCGAGCAGGTCGGTGTGGCGGGCGGCGACCACGATGGCGACGGCGTCGTCGTGGCCCGGATCGCAGTCGAGGATGATCGGCGGTCGTGGCATGACGGCGAGCTTGGCACGCCGTGCGCGACGATGATTCGATGCGGCGCTCCCCGGTCGCACGAGGTTCGAGACGTCCTGGCGTCGCACCAGGCGCTGGTGTCGCGCTGGCAATCGGCGTCGCGGTGGCGGCCACACTCGCCGGGTGCTCGGCCACCGACGACGATCCGCAGCGCGCCGACGGGCCGACGACGACGGCGTTCGATCCGGATGGGAGCGACGCCGGCGGTCAGGCGGGAACGTCGGCACCGGTTGGTTCGGGGCCGGCCCAGGTCACGCCTGAGTCGCTGGCGTCGGTCCCCGAGGTCGGTGTTCCGGGCCTCGACAGTGACGACGCGGTCTGTGCGGGGTGGAGCCGGTTCGGGGGCTCGTTCCAGGTCCTCGCGGTCGCGGCGTCGTTCGGTGCCGGCGATCCCGAACGTGTCGCAGCGCTGGAGGTGATCGCCTCGCCGACGGTCACCGGCGCCTACGACGACCTCGTCGAGAACTGGCCCGACGAGCTGGCCGGCGAGGCCGAGTTGGTCGCCGACGACTTCCTCGGCCCGTTCGCTCGGCGTGCCGATCGGGCGCTCGCCGCGCTCGAAGCCGCCGGCGGCGATGCGTTGGCGCAGGAGACGATCGTGGCCGCGTGGGAGACGGCGCTCGCGGGGCGCGACCCGGCCGACCCCGAGATCGTCGTCGCCCTGCCCGCTGACGTCGAGGTGATCGTGGACGCCGCGGCGTCGGAGTTCGCGTCGCAGGTCGTGCCGATCCCGTCCGACCCGAGCCTCGTCACCGACGTCGAGGTGCCGTTGACCGAGCAGTACTTCATCGACAACTGCCCAGATCGAGGCACCCTCGGCGGCGTCGACGGGTGACTTCAACCGCATGCGGTACCTGTCCTTCAGTGGTCCGCAAGCTCTATCGCTGCGCTACGCGACGAGCAGGGTTCCCTCGCCGTCGAGCGTCACGGCGCGGCCAACCCACTCACCGTCGCACACCGCTGCTGCGGTGTCCGCGTCTTCGGACAGCCCCCACGCCCGCCGGCCGTCGTCGAGCAGGCAACTGCTGATCACCGTCTCGGGGACCCCGTCGCGCGAGTGCATCACCGTGTAGGCCTCGATCGTGGCCGGGCCGGCTGCGGCGGCGGGCTCGGCGAGCTGTCGACGGGGCAGGGCGTCGATCTCGGCCTGCGGCGACTCGTGCCGGAAGGCGGTGGCCGGTGGTGTAGTCGAGTACACGCCGAACGAGTGCTTCGTGGCGTACCCGCCATTCGCCCAGACCAGGCCGTGTTCACCGGGACGGTCGCGGAGCTCGGTCATCAGCGTGGCGATGGCGTGCATCACATAGTTGTTCCACGGTCCACCGGCGAACGCCAGCCCACCGGTACGTGTGAGTTGGCGGTCGGCGCTGTACGGATCGATGCCGAGCGACGTCGCGCCGAGCTGCACCGCCGACGGGAAGCACGAGTACAGGTCGATCAGCGCGACGTCGTCGATGCCGACACCCGCGAGGGCGAGTGCGCGCTGACCGCCGATCTCGATCGCGGGGGTGCGGGTGAACGTGTCACGGTGCGACACGAACGCGTGCTCGTGGCAGTCGGTGCCGCTGTGCGGGAACACCCAGCGGTCGGGGTCGATGCCGAGCCGTTCGGCCGCGCCGGCGGAGCACAGGATGAGCGCCGCGGCCATGTCGACGTCGTTGTTGGAGTTCATGTACTTCGTGTACGGGAGCCCGACCATCCGGTTTGCCGGCGACGGAGTGCGGATCTCGACCGCTGACCTGGCCTCGCGCGACCAGGCGTTCGGGTTGGCGGCGGCAACGTCACTGAAGCGCGACCACATCGTGCTGATCCGCTCGATGTGTGCATCCGGGCTGACGCCACTCGCCGCTCGGATCGCGGTGTCGAACATCGGGTAGACCTGCACCGGTTGGACGATCCCGCGGTCGAGCTCGGCCTGGAGGTTCATCGTGAACTCCGAGCCGATCGTCGTCGGTGGTTGATCGTCGGGCGCTCGCGGCCAGTCGAGCTCGACGCCTTCGCGCCGCGCTCGCATCCGGGTCCGCCACGCCTCGCCACCGGTGAGGATGGCGACGTCGAGCTCACCGGCCAGGATCTGCCGGGCGGTCGCGTTGACCAGCGCCTGGGGCGAGTTGCCGCCCATCGTCGTCACCGCCAGCTCGCGTGGTTCGAGGCCCAGCCGCCGGGCGACGACGTAGGCCGGGTTCTGGTACCGCCACGACAACGTGCTCACCACCCGCAGCGAATCGGCCTCGGGAGGCGCCGGCAGGCCGGCGTCGCCGGCCGCCGCCTCGATCGCCCTGGCCATCAGCGCCGCCGGTTCGAGCGCGTCGCCCACTCCCTCGGCGCGATGCAGGACCTGCCCGCCCCCAACCAGCACCGGCGTCCGCGGGTCGATCGTCATCGAGCCGGACAATAGGCACAGGGCGTTCTGTCTGCTCCGTTGGAAGCCACGGGCCGCCTGAAGCAGACAGGTCGACGAGGGTGGCTGACGTTTCGTCAATGCGGCCGGGGTGGCTGCGGCCGCCCTCGTACACTCGGGCGGCGTGGCACGCATCGCACTCGGGTCCGATCACGCCGGGTACGAGCTCAAGCGGCACTTCGTCGAAGTGCTGTCGGCGGAGGGACACGAGATCATCGACCACGGCACCCACTCGACCGAGACCGTCGACTACCCGCTGTTCTGCGCGGCCGCCGGGCGCAGCGTGCGCGACGGCGCCGCCGACGTCGGCATCGTGGTCGGTGGCAGTGGACAGGGCGAGCAACTCGCCGCCAACAAGGTGCGCGGCGTGCGCGCCGCGCTCTGCAACGACTTGTACACCGCCCGCCTGGCACGCGCGCACAACGACGCCAACGTGTTGGCGATCGGCGCGCGCGTCGTCGGTGTCGGGCTGGCCGAGGAGATCCTCGCGGTGTTCCTGTCCACGTCGTTCGACGGCGGCCGCCATGCCAAGCGGGTCGCCCAGATCACCGAGCTCGAGGAGCAATTCTGATGCCCTTCCCATCCGACATCGATCCCGACATCGAGATCACCGACCTCCTGGAACGTGAGCTCGAGCGGCAGACCACCGGACTGCAGCTCATCGCCAGCGAGAACTTCACGTCGCCGGCCGTGATGCGCGCCGTGGGATCGGTGCTCACCAACAAGTACGCCGAGGGCTATCCGGGAAAGCGCTACTACGGCGGCAACGCGGTCATCGACAACGTCGAGGCACTCGCCATCGAGCGCGCCAAGGCGCTGTTCGGAGCCGAGCACGCGAACGTGCAACCGCATTCCGGTGCCAACGCCAACATGTGCGTGTACCAGGCACTGCTCGAGCCGGGCGACACCGTGCTCGGGCTCAGTCTCAACCACGGCGGTCACCTCACCCACGGATCGCCGGTGAATGCGAGCGGCATGCTCTACCACTTCGTCGCCTACGGCATCACGCCCGGCGACGAGCGGATCGACCTTGACCAGGTCCGCGAGCTCGCCCTCGAGCACCGTCCCAAGATGATCGTCGCCGGCACGACGAGCTACCCGCGCCGCCTCGATCCCGAGCCGTTCCGCGCGATCGCCGACGAGGTCGGCGCGCTGTTCATGTTCGATGCGGCCCACGTCGCCGGCCTGATCGCTGGTGGCGCCCACCCTGATCCCGTCCCGTACGCCGACGTCGTCACGTTCACGACGCACAAGACGCTGCGCGGTCCGCGCGGCGGCTGCATCCTCACCACCAAGACCCACGCGGCGGCGATCGACAAGGCCGTGTTCCCCGGCTGGCAGGGCGGGCCGCTCGAGAACGTGATCGCCGGCAAGGCCGTCGCGTTCCACGAGGCCGCCCACCCGAGCTTTCGCGAGTACGCCCACCAGATCGTGCGCAATGCGTCGGCGTTGGCCGAGGCGCTGGTCGTCGAAGGCTTCCGCTTGGTGTCGGGTGGCACCGACAACCATCTCATGGTCGTCGATCTCCGTCCGTTCGACAGCGAGCTCACCGGCAAGGAAGCGCAATCTGTGCTCGACACCGCCGGCATCACGCTCAACAAGAACACCATCCCCGACGATCCGCGCAGCCCGTTCGTGACGAGTGGGCTCCGGATCGGCACGCCCTCGGTCACGACCCAGGGCATGACCGAGGCCGAGATGCCGCTGATCGCGGCCGGCATCGCCAGGGTGCTCCGTGGCCGCGACGACGCCGACGAGGTGCAGATCGTTCGCAAGGAGGTCGCCGAGCTGTGTGCCCGGTTCCCCGCCTACCCCGACACGACCGCTTGACATCCGCGGTCCCGTCACGCGCCGGAGCGGGTGTGATCACCGCAGGAGCGCTCCCGTAGGCTGACCTTCGATGCTGCCGACGTTGGGCGACTACCTCATCATCGGTGTCGTCGCCGCGGCGGTGACGTTCGCCGTCACGCCGGTGGTCGGTTGGTTCGCCAAGCGGCGCGGCTGGGTGTACGTCCCCAACGAGCGATCGGTGCACACGTCGCCCGTCCCCGATGTCGGTGGCCTGGCGATGCTGATCGGCTTCTTCGTGGCGCTCGGTGTGGCCCGCATGCTCGATCAGTTCGACGGCTTGTTCCACACCAACACCGAGCCGCTCGGGGTGGCGGTCGCGGTACTCATCATCTTCGCCGTCGGCTTCATCGACGACATCTACGACATCCCACCTCCGGCGAAGGTGACCGGCACCGTCCTCGCCGGCATCACCCTGGTGTGGTTCGGCGTGACGATGTACTCCTTCCGAGTGCCGTTCTACGGAGTGATCGTCCTGTCAGCGGACTGGAAACCACTCGTCACCGTGCTGTGGCTGCTGGTGATGACGCAGGCGATCAACCTCATCGACGGCCTCGACGGTCTCGCCGCCGGGATCGTCGCCATCGGTGCCGGGGCGTTCTTCCTGTACAGCAACCGGCTCGACGAGCTCGACTTGCTGTCGGCACCCAACATCGGTCCGCTGTTCGCGATCATCACGGTCGGGCTGTGCCTCGGCTTCCTCCCGCACAACTTCAACCCGGCGCGGATCTTCATGGGCGACGGCGGCGCGTTCCTCCTCGGGCTGTTGATGGCCGTGTCGACGAGCGTGGTCGGTGGACGCGCTGATGAGAACACGCAAGCATTCGTCGGCCAGACGTTCTTCTTCCTCGCCCCGTTGGTGATCCCGCTGCTGATCCTGGGTGTGCCGATCGTCGACACGTTGTTCGCGATCGTGCGGCGCACGACCAGACGGCAGGCGATCGACGTGGCCGACAAGGGTCACCTGCACCACCGTCTGATGAACCTCGGCCACGGCCACCGGCGCAGCGTGCTGATCCTGTGGACGTGGACCGCCCTGCTGTCGGCGTTCGTGCTCTACCCGGTGCTCACCAACGAGAACCCGACTTACCTCCCGTTCGGGATCGGGGCCCTGGCGATCGTGCTGTTCACGGTCTTCCACCCGAGCGTCCGCCGCCGCATCAACGGCGTCCATTGACCCGAGCCCTGAATTGTCTGCGGATGTGACAACCGGATTCGGACGTGAACGCCCGGTTCGGCACGACGGCGCCGTCAGGCGCTTCGTCGGCCGCATCATTGACGTGAGACGTAGTTGCGCCGGGTGGGCGGAGCGGGTTAGCTTGTGCATAGTTTCACAAGCTTCATCGACGAGGCTGTGAAACCCTGTGTGACCGATGAGACACCCCAGCACCCCCAAACGAGTGGAGCCCGACGATTCGGTCGTCCAGGGTATGGAGGCGGTGTTCGCCCTCGTGCTGTTCCTCGGCCTCGGTGTCCTGATCGACCGCTGGCTCGAGACGGCACCCGTGTTCACGATCGTGATGATGTTGCTCGGCGCGGTCGGGGTCTTCTTTCGCTTCAAGTACGCGTACACCGCCCGCATGGACCGCCTCGACGCCGATCGCCGTGGGCGATCGAGCTCCGGGTCACGCCCAGGAACGAAAGAGGGGGTGACCTGATGCCCAAGCCGCAAGCGTCGATGCTCAACACCCGCCTCGAAGGACCCGCGCCCGAGGTGTCGGTCTCGCTCGACATGGTGAAGCGCGGCCTGATCGCGGCGCCCGTGCTGATCGCCATCTGCGGTGTCATCTGGGGGAGCGACGGCGCGTTCAGCAGCGCCTACGCGATCGCGCTGGTGCTCGTGAACTTCGGCTTGTCGGCCGCGATCATCGCCTGGACCGGTCGCATCTCGCTGGCGGTGATGATGGGCGGCGTCCTGTTCGGATACCTCTTCCGTCTGGCATTGATCTTCGTCGCCGTGTACGTGGTGAAAGACGCCGGATGGATTTCGCTCCCGGCCCTCGGAACAAGCATCATTGTCACGCACCTCGGGCTCCTCGTCTGGGAGTTGAAGTACGTCGCCATCTCGCTCGCCCATCCCGGCCTGAAACCGGCACGCCCGTAACGCCCATCGCAAGAATCCCGCGCCGCTCCCACCGTCTCGTCACGACACACCAGTCACGTCAAAAGGACAGCCTCCGTGCTCGGACTCGAATTTCCCGAAATCAACGAAGTGGTCCGCTGGGTCGACCTGTTCCCGACCTTCAACAAGATCGCGCTCATTGCGTGTGCGGCCACGATCATCGGCACCGCGATCTTCGTGCTGGCCGCCGGAAGGGATCCGCTGGTCGCGCCGAAGGGTGTTCGGAACCTGGCCGAGATCGTCGTCGAGTTCATCGAGGGCTTGATCATGGAGACGATGGGCAAGGAGGGCCTCAAATGGACGCCCCACATGCTGTCGTTCTTCATCTTCATCTACCTGTGCAACGTGCCCGGCATCATCCCGATCGTGTACATGCCCGCCACCGCCCGCATGGCGATCCCGATGTTCCTCGCCCTCGTGGTGTGGGTGATGTACAACGCGGTGGGGTTCAAGCACCAGAAGCTCGGCTACATCACGCACATGCTGTGGCCGCCCGGCGTGCCAGTTGGGATGAAGCCCCTCGTCGGGCTCATCGAATTCGTGTCGAACATCCTGCTCCGGCCATTCGCCCTGATGATCCGACTCTTCGCCAACATGCTCGCCGGCCACATGCTCCTCGTGACGTTCGCCGTGCTGACCGAGGAGTTGGTCAAGAGCGACACCGCCCTGCTGAAGCCGATGGGCATCCTGCCGTTCTTCATGCTCACGTTCGTCACCGCCTTCGAAGTGCTCGTCGGCTTCCTGCAGGCGTACATCTTCACGATCCTCGCCTGCGTCTACATCGGCCTGTCGATGGCCGGCCACGACGAGCACGCCGAGCATCCGGAACTCGCCGAGCACGGTCCCGCCGAGAAGCACGCCGAAGCCGTCGCCTGACTCGATCCGCCTGATCTCCCACTCACGATCCACTCATAGGAGAAAGACACCACCATGGAAGCAATCACCGGCCTGGTTGCCCAAGCCGCTCTCAACGCCGACGACCAGAAGGCCGCCAACGCGGCCATCGGGGCCGGCTTTGCGTACGGCCTCGCGGCCATCGGACCCGGCATCGGCATCGGCTACGTCGCCGGCAAGGCCATCGAGGCGATGGCCCGCCAGCCGGAGGCCGCCGGCATGGTGCGCACCACGATGTTCCTTGGCATCGCCTTCACCGAGGCGCTCGCCCTGATCGGCTTCGTGGTGTTCATCCTTCTCGGTCTGTAACGCCTTGCCGCGCAGGCTCCGGCCTTCACACCTTGCCTCACAGGCTCGGCTCCGAGCGTTCAGCTCGAACCTGGGTCCCGCCACCGAATCCCCATCCGAATCCCCATCCCACCAAAGGAGCTGACGTGCTGATCGCCGTCGCCACCCAACGGGGTAGCTCTCTGATCGAAGTCCGAGTCGTCGGCACCACCGACGAGGAGGAGTCCGAAGAGGGCGAAGCGCATAGCGATGTCGAGCCGAAGGACGGCCCGAGCCCGATCGCGCCCGAGCTCAAGGAGCTCGCGTGGGGCGCCGGAGCGTTCGTCGTGTTCGCAGTGCTCATGCGGCTGGTGCTGTATCCGCGCATGAAGACCGGGATGGAGGCCCGTTACGCGAGCATCCGCGCCGGCCACGAGAACGCCGACGCCACGCGTGTGGCCGCGCGCGCCGAGGTGTCGGAGTACCAAGCCCAACTGGCCGCAGTGCGCGCCGAAGCGGCCGCCCGCGTCGACGTCGCCCGCCAGACGCTCGAAGCCGAACGCCAGGAGCGGCTCGCCGAGGCCAACGCCCGCATCGCCGAGCGGCGGTCCGAGGCAGTGGCCCGGGTCGAGGCCGAACGCGAAGCGGCTCGCGCCCAAATCGAGGAGGCCGTCGCCGGCCTGGTGTCGAACATCACCGAACTGGCGACCGGCAAGCAGCCCGACGACGCGCTGGTATCCGGCGCGGTGTCGTCGGCCATGACCGCGGCGGTCGCCCAATGAAGCTCGTCAACGCCATCCTGATCGCGGCTGCCGAGGAACCGCACCGCGACGACAACGGCCAGATCGTGACCCACCACTGGTTGCTGCCAGAGGAATCGGAGATCATCTACGGCACCGCTGCCTCGCTGATCATCTTCGCCCTGCTGTACAAGTTCGCCGGTCCGCCGATCCGCAAGGGTCTGGCAGCTCGCACCGAACGGATCCAGGCCGAGCTCGACGCCAGCGCCGCCGCCGTGTCCGACGCCGACACCGAGGCGGCCGAGATCCGTCAGGCCAAGGGCAACATCGACGAGGAGCGCGAGCGGCTCCTGGCTGCCGCCGACGAAGAGGCCGCAGCCCTGTTGACCGACGGGCGGGCGCGACTCGAGGTCGAGCTGGCCGAGCTCGAAGCCCGGGCCGCAGCCGACCTGGAAGCGGCGGCCGGACGCAGTGGCGACGAGTTGCGCAGCGAGATGATCCGCGTCGCCGGCGCTTCGTTGGAAGAGGTCGTCGCCGACACGCTCGACGACGCGACCCAGCAGGAACTGATCGAGAGCTTTATCTCACGAGTTGGAGCGAGCACATGAGCAGGAGTTGGAGCGAGCTCGTAAGTACACAGAAGCGACGGTTGGATCTGCGGCGAGCGGAAACGACCATCCGGCACGGTGCGAGCACATGAGCGACGAAGGACGGATTGACGGGTACGCACGGGCGCTGTTCGAGGTCGCCCGCGCCGAAGGCACACTCGACGAGGTCGAAGACGAGCTGTTCCGTTTCGCGAGGACGTACGAGTCGAACGAGTCGCTTCGCGAGACGCTCACCGACGAGATGGTGCCGGCGGCGATGCGCCAGGCGGTCGTCGAGGATCTGCTCGGCAAGGCCACCCCGACGACCGTGCAGCTCGTCTCGATGGTGGTCGGTTCCGGCCGCGGCCGTGATCTGCCGGCGATCATCGACAGCCTCGTGCAACGCGCTTCGGCCTCGAAGAACCTCGAGGTCGCCGAGGTGCGCAGCGCGGTTCCGCTGACCGACGACCAGCAAGACCGTCTCAAAGCGGCGTTGACGAACGCCACCGGCAAGCAAGTGAACCTCAAGGTGGTCGTCGATCGCTCCGTGCTCGGAGGCATCGTCGCCACCGTGGGCGACACCGTCATCGACGGGAGCGTCCGCACCCGTGTCGACCAGTTGAAAAGCCGCCTGTAGGAGATCCTCACAATGGCTGAACTCACCCTCTCCGCCGCCGACATCGCGGCGGCCCTCAAGAAGAACCTCGAAGGCTTCGAGCCCTCACTCGAGGCGCGTACCGTCGGTCGCGTCGCCGAGGTCG
>DATMDV010000359.1:0-2689 GCA_035557475.1 Ilumatobacteraceae bacterium | reverse complement strand
CGCGTCGAAAAGAATTCCGAGAATCCCCTCAAGTTCGGGCTTCGGGATGCCGATAAGGCGGCTGCGACGGTCGACTGAACCCCGTATCGGGACCCCTCGGTCGACCGACCGCCTCACCAACGGCCGCCAAAAATGACCGTGCAACCGCCGTCCGACCCGCCTTGGAGGGCGGTTGCGAGGTGAGGTGTTGGATGCGGAGCGAGCCGACTGACTGCCGGCGGCGACGTCAGGCGTCGACGGTCTGGGCCATGGGCGCCATGGGGAAGCCACCGACGGCGTGCTCGAACGCGTGCGCCACGCGGAGGCAGGTGGCGTCCTCGAAGTGCCGTCCGACGATCATCAAACCGGCCGGCAGGCCGTCGACGAGATCGGTGGGCACCGACGTCGCCGGGTGCCCCGTCACGTCGAACGGCGCCGTGTTGGCGATCATCTCCAGTGCCCTGGCCAGGTACTCCTCGCGCGGTGCATCTGGGGCGGGAATCGGAGTCGCCGTGAGCGGCAAGGTCGGCATCACCAGCACGTCGTGCTCGGCGAGTGCGTCGTCGTAGGCGCGGCGCAACTCGAAGGTCAGGTTGCGCGCCATCGCGTAGTGCTGTCCGTACGAGGTGTCGATCGCGTGGCGCCCGGCCATGACGACCAGCTTCACCGTCTCGGAGAATCGCGCCGCTCGTTCCCGCCACTGCCGCCCATAGAACGCGATCAGCTCGGGGTCGTACATGCCCTGGTAGTTCATGCCGTACGCGTTGCCGTCGACCATCTGCGCGGTTGCGCCCTCGGTCGCGATCACGTTCCACACGTGCATCGCGTCGCGGTGCCACGGAACGGACACGTCGGTGACCGTGGCGCCGAGTTGACGGAGCCGCTCGATCGCCGCCCGCACCGCGTCGTCGACACCTGCCATCGACAAGTCAGGGATCCCGAACCCTTCGGCGACGACGCCGATCCGCAGCCCCTCGACCGGTCCGTCGAGCGCGGCGACGTAGTCGGCGCCCGCGACCCCGGTGGGTTGGCGAGGGTCGAACCCGTCGGACCCGGCCAACACGCCGAGCATCAGCGCCGCGTCGGCCACGGTGCGGGTGATCGGACCGAGGTGATCGAGCGTCAACTCGATCGGGAACGCGCCGGTGTAGGGGACGAGGCCGTGGGTCGGTTTGTGCCCGACCGTGCCGCTGTACGCGCTGGGGATGCGCACCGAGCCACCCTGGTCGCCGCCGACGGCAAGATCGACGGCGCCGGCGGCGACGAGCGCGGCGCTGCCGCTCGACGATCCGCCGGCGGAGCGGGTCGCGTCCCATGGGTTGCGCACCGGGCCGGTCCGCGACGTGTGACTGCCTCCTGAGAAGCAGAGGTCCTCGCACACCGCCTTGCCGGCGATCGTGGCCCCGGCGGCGAGGACGCGGGTGACGATCGTGGCGTCACGCGTCGGCACAAAGCCCTCGAGCGTTTCCGATCCGTTCATCATCGGCACGCCGGCGACCATGACGTTGTCCTTGATCGCGACCGTGCGGCCCGACAGTGGGCCGT
Source organism: Ilumatobacteraceae bacterium (assembly GCA_035557475.1). Taxonomy (GTDB): domain Bacteria; phylum Actinomycetota; class Acidimicrobiia; order Acidimicrobiales; family Ilumatobacteraceae; genus JALOLG01. Next base: position 1,165 of record DATMDV010000359.1, on the reverse strand, counting down.
CATCGGTTTCGTGGATCGCTGTCGTCACGTACCAGGCGCCGAGCGGGTTGTCGGCGTCGGCCGGGCGGGACCAGGAACGGTCGCTCCGCGGCGCCGGCGCCGTGCGGCCGTACAGCTCCTCGACGGCCGTCCACGAGGCGAGCAGGCCGGTGGCGAACGGGGCGAACGCGGTGATGTCGGCGGCACTCAGGCCGAACTCGTAGCGGTCGGCGACGGCGGCCAGGTCGGCCTCGTCGGGCGGGCGGATGGTCATGGTGACCTCCTCGCGTTGTGGCGGCTTGACGGACCGACCGTACGCCTGGGCGTCCTGGAGCGTCAACGCTCCGCGAGTTGTGGGATTCCGCCGGTCCGCGAGTGGACCTCAGCCCTCCATGTACCAGTAGCAGCCGTACTGGTCGGGGTCGCCCCAGGTGACGCTGTCGCGCTCGCTGAGGTCGGTGCGGTTCGAGAACTTGATCTGGTCGAGGCCGATCGTGGCGAGTTCGTCGCCGATGGCGATCGAGCGCTGGAGCGGGTTCCAGCAGCCGCTCTGACTGCGGGACTCGTGATTGATCGTGCCGACGCCGACCAGTGTCTGGCCGTCGAGGCGGGCGACGACGGCGCCGCCGCCGGAGCCGTTGATCTCCGAGGCCAGGCAGTCGACCTGTGGTCCACAGTTGCCCCAGCCGGGCGAGACGGGCAGCACGATCGTGCCGTCGGCCGGCCAGTACAGGAACGCCTTGTGGTCCCACTCGACGTCGCTCCAGCCACCGATCGACAGTGTCGAGATGCGCTGCGGGTTCGCCGGGTCACTGACGTCGAACAGCGACAGCTGGGTGCCGAGCGTCTGGCCGGTGTCGGTGGCGTCCTGGCCGACGCCGAGCAGCAGGCCGTCGCCGACCGGGTGGAGGTAGGCCGAGTAGCCGGGGATCTTGAGCTCGCCCGTCAGCGCCGGGTTCGCCGGGTCGGCCATGTCGATCACGTACAAGGGGTCGGTCTGGCGGAACGTCACGACGTAGGCCGTCGGGCCGAGGAAGCGCACCGCGTAGATCTGCTCGCCGCGCCCGAGGCCGCCGACGCGGCCGACGTCGCGTAGGCGCGCCTCGGCGGGATCGTTCGCGAGCACGGTGACGAAGCTCTCGCTCTCGGCCTGCGGCCCGCCCTCGTCCCACGGCGGCGCGGTGGT
>DATMDV010000358.1:0-5616 GCA_035557475.1 Ilumatobacteraceae bacterium | reverse complement strand
AACGAGTCGACCACCGACACGCTCGGCGTGTAGTAGCCGCCGAGCAGGATGTCGGCGTTGATGAACGGCACCAGCTCCTTGATCTCGGCCGGGGTCAGCAGGCGGGCGTCGATGCCCCACGCCTTGGCCGACGTCATCCGGCGCCTGAACTCCTCGAGCCGCGCCTCGTCACGGGCGACCTCGATTCCTCCGCAGGCCGAGTTGAGCCCGAGCTCGTCGTACTGGCGCTGGCTCTCGAGCGTCAGCAGCGCCATCTCCTTGTTGTGGTCGGTCGGGAAGATGAAGTTCGAGGCATGACCCGTCGAGCCGCCCGGGTTCGGGAGCGGGCCCTTGTCGAGCAGCACGATCTCGTTCCAGCCGAGACGGGCGAGATGGCCGGCCAGGCAGTTGCCGACGATGCCGGCGCCGATGATCACGCACCTGGCGCGTGCGGGGACTTCAGTCACGGGGAACTCTCCGGGGTGGTCGGTGGTGATATATCTTTACCGTATCACAGGTTCACGATGAGCATTTCCCTGAGCGAGCAGGCCTACCAGCAGATCCGCCGGATGATCATCCGGCTCGACCTCGCGCCCGGCGCCGTCGTGCGCGAGGACGATCTGCAGCGCCAGCTCGGCATCGGTCGCACGCCGATCCGTGAGGCACTCCAGCGGCTGGCGCGTGAGCAGTTCGTGACCGTGGTGCCGCGGCGGGGGATGTTCGTCTCGCGCCTCGACGTGGCCGAGTTGTCGATGCTGTACGAGACGCGGGCGATCCTCGAGCCGTACGCCGCGCGCCTCGCATGCGCACGTGGCGGGCCGGCGCACTGGGAGGCGATGGCGGCGTGCCTCGGACGCGCCGAGCGACCCGGCGTGTCGCCCGCCGAGTTGATCGACATCGATCGCGAGTGCCACGAGATCACATGGGCCGCGGCCGAGAACCGCTTCCTCACCGACACCCTCGACATGTTGTACGCGCAGAGCGACCGGCTGTGGCACATGTACCTCGCCGACGTCGCCGACATGCTCCACGCCGTCGACGAACACCGTCCGATCCTCGACGCCCTCGTCGACGGCGACGGTGACCGCGCCGCCGAACTGGCCGCGGCCCACGTCCGCTCGTTCGACCAACAGATCCGCGACGCCGTCACCCGCCGCCTCGGCCCACCCCTCGCCGGCACCTGAAACCCACCGTTCTGTCTGCTTCAGATTGCCGGTGGCCACGTCTGAAGCAGACAGGTCGGGTTTTCGAGGTCAGCCGGGGAGGTTTTGGACGTGTTGGAAGCCGAAGCGGCCTTTGATGCAGAGGTTGCCGTGGGTGACGGGATGGTCGGGGGGCGACATCACCTTGACGATGGTGTTGTCCTGGACGTGCAGCGACAGCGTGCAGCCGACACCGCAGTACGGGCAGATCGTGTCGGTCACTTCCTGGCTCGCCTCGTCCCACGTTCCGGCCTCGCGCATCTGGTGCTCCGACGAGAACATCAGGGCACCGGTCGGGCAGACCTGGATGCAGTTGCCGCAGTACACACACGCCGAGTCGGGGAGTGGCACGTCGTACTCGGTGGAGATCCGGGCGTCGAAGCCGCGCCCGGCGACGCCAATGGCGAACGTGTTCTGCCACTGCTCGCCACACGCGTCGACGCACTGGTAGCACAGGATGCACTTGGCGTAGTCGCGCACGTACAGCTCGTTGTCGATCTTCACCGGCTGGTCGACGTTCTCGGCAACGTCCCCCGTCGGAGCGTGGTGATGTCCCGTCACCGCCTCGTCACGATCGTCGGTCGGTGCGGCGGCGGGGCCGAAGCGCGAGGGATCGGCGCCGTACTCGGCGTTCCACCGCTCGACGTTGCGGGTGAGCGAAAGGTCGACCGACGAGCCGAGCAGTTCGAGGACGAGGCGACGGCTGTGGTGGGCGCGATCGGTATCGGTGCGCACGACCATGCCGGCCTCCGCCTTTCGTGAGCACGACGGCACGAGCACCCGAGAGCCCTCGACCTCGACCATGCAGACGCGACATGCGTTCTTGGGGGTGATCGTCTCGCCGTAGCACAGCGTCGGGATCTCGGTGCCGATCTCGCGGCACGCCTGCAAGATCGTCGTGCCCTCGAGCACCGATACCGTCTCGCCGTCGATCTCGAGCTCGATCTTGCGGCGGATCGAGAGCCCTTCCGTGGTGCTCACTGGAACACCCCGAGCCGTTCGATGGCGGATTCGATGGCGCTCGGCGCGGTCTGCCCGAGGCCGCAGATGCTGGCGTCGCGCATCACCTGGGCGAGCTCGCGGAACAGCTCGAGGTCGCCCTCGCGCGGAGTGCTGGCGAGACGGGCGAGGACCTCTTCCTGACGCACGGTCCCGACCCGGCACGGCACGCACTGCCCGCACGACTCGTCGCGGAAGAACGCCGCGATGCGGCGCAGCTGGTCGATCAGATCGACCGAGTCGTCGAGCACGAGCACCACGCCGGAGCCGAGCGTCGTGCCCGCCGTGCGCGCGGCCTCCATCGTGAGCGGCAGGTCGAGGTCGTCGGGACCGACGAATCCACCGGCCGCACCGCCCAGCAGGATCGCTTGCAGGCGTGCACCACCGCGCATGCCGCCCGCCAGATCGAGCAGCTCGCGCAGCGTGGCGCCGAACTCGACCTCGAACACGCCGGGCCGATCGACCGCTCCCGACACGCAGAACAGCTTGCGGCCCTTCGACCCTTCGGTGCCGAGCGCGGAGTACGCCGGCCCGCCACCGGCGACGATCGGCACGACGTTGACGAGCGTCTCGACGTTGTTGACGAGGGTCGGCTTGCCGAACAGCCCGACCTCGACCGGGAACGGCGGCTTGTTGCGCGGCTCACCGCGGAATCCCTCGACCGAGTTGAAGATCGCCGTCTCCTCGCCGCAGATGTAGGCGCCGGCACCTCGGAACATCGTGATGTCGAACGCGAACCCGGATCCGAGGATGTCGTCGCCGAGATAGCCGCGGGCGCGCGCCGCGACGAGTGCGGCCTCCAACGTGTCGAGCGCGCGTGGGTACTCGCCGCGCAGGTAGACCCATCCGTGGGCACAGCCGGTGGCGAAGGCCGCGATCGTCATCGATTCGATCAACGCGAACGGATCGCCCTCTATCAGGACGCGGTCCTTGAACGTTCCTGGCTCCGATTCGTCGGCGTTGCACACCAGATGGTGCGGCCGCGCGGGCTGGCGGGCGACGGCGTCCCACTTGCGCCCGGTCGGGAACGCCGCACCGCCACGTCCGACGAGCCCGGAGTCGGTGACTTCCCGGATGACCTCGGTTGGTCCGATGGCGAACGACCGACGGAGGGCCTCGTACCCACCGGTCGCCCGGTAGTCGTCGAGGCTGGTCGGGTCGACCCGGCCGACGCGTCGGAGCAGCACGAGCGACTGGTCGTCGTCGGCGACCTGCGGCACGGCGGCGATCACCGGCGCCTCGGCCTCGGGCCACGCGCCCTCGGCGATGCGCCGCACCTCGACCGGTGTCGCCGGCGCGAACAGTGCGCGGCGTTGCGGATCGCCCGACTCGATCGCCAGCGCGGCGGGCGCCCGCTCGCACGCGCCGAGACACGGCGACGGGTGGGTGCCGGGCGGGAGGTCGTGCTCGGCGAGCCCGCCAGCGGCGCGGCACGCGAGGTCGACGCATACGTGAACCTGACGGGCCGGTCGCTCGTCCATCGAGAACAACGCGTAGAACGTGGCCACGCCGTAGATCTCGGCGGGTGCGACGTCGAGTCGCTCGGCGATGTAGTTGATCGCACCCCGGCTGATCCATCCGACGTGGTCGTTGACCGCGTGCAGCGTCGGCAACAGGAGGTGGCGCATCTCGCGCAACGCCGCGCCACCACGGGCGAGGAAGTGGTCGGCAGCGTCGCGGGCGCCGCCCTGCGAAGCCGCCGGCGCCGGGCCGAGCAGCGCATCGACGGCGGCCCGCTCGACGTCGGTCGCGCGAGCCGAACCGACCTTCAGATCCATGCGGCCGAACCCAACGAGCCCATCGAAGTCAGTCTGCCGCCGTGGGCACGCGGTCGGCGATCTTGTCGATCCGCACCGCCGCCGCCTTGAACTCGGCGGTCCCCGACTTCGGGTCGGTGGCGTCGATGGTCAACAAGTTGGTCTGGATCTCGTCGGGGAAGTGGAACGTCATGAACACCAGACCCGGTCGGAGCGTGTGGTCGATGCGCACCGGCGCTTCGACCGCGCCGCGCCGCGAGGTCACGCGAACCATCTCGCCGTCGTCGAGATGCAGCCGTTCGGCATCCTCTGGCGAGACGTCGATCGTCTCACCGAAGCGCAGCGGGCTCTGGAACCCGCCGGACTGCACACCCGTGTTGTACGAGTCGAGCCGGCGGCCGGTCGTCAGCCGCAACGGGTACTCGTCGTCGAGCAGGTCGACGGGCGGATCGTCGATGACGACGCTGAACGGTGCCAGCCGGCCGCGATCGGCGGGGTCGTCGGCCCACAGCCGGCCGTGGAGGAACGACGGCTCGAGCCGGTCCTCGGAGTAACACGGCCACTGGATGCCGCCCAGTTCGGCGAGGCGCGCGTACGACATGCCGGCGTGCATCGGTGAGAGCGCGCGCAGCTCGTTCCAGATCTCCTCGGCCGACTCGTAGGTCCACTCGTGCCCGAGGTTGGCGGCGACGGCGAGCAGGATCTCGATGTCGTCGCGGGCGTCGCCGGGCGGGTCGAGCGCCTTGCGGACCAGTTGCACGCGACGCTCGGAGTTGGTGACCGTCCCGTTGGCCTCGCACCACGACGCCGAACCGGGGAGGACGACGTCGGCGAGCTCGGCGGTCTTGGTGAGGAAGATGTCCTGCACGACGAGATGGTCGAGGTCGCGCAGCAACCCGATCGAGTGGTGGACGTCGGCCTCCGACTGGGCCGGGTTCTCGCCGATCACGAACAACCCTCTGAGCTCGCGGCGCGCCATCGCCTCGAACATCTCGGTGAGGTGCCACCCGTTCTCGGGTGGGATCGTGGTTCCCCACTCGGCCTCGAACTTGGCCCGCGCCACGGGGTCCTCGACGTCCTGGAAGCCGGGCAGCTTGGTCGGCAGGGCACCCATGTCGCCGCCGCCCTGCACGTTGTTCTGCCCGCGCAAGGGGTTGAGCCCGGCGCCCCACCGGCCGACGTGCCCGCACAGCAGCGACAGGTTGATGAGGGCGAGCACGTTGTCGACGCCGTTGTGGTGCTCGGTGATGCCGAGCGTCCAGCAGATCTGCGCCCGGTCGGCGCGGGCGTAGGCGTGAGCGAGCTCACGGATCGCCTCGATGGGCACCCCGGTGACCTGCGAGCCACGCTCGAGGGTCCACTCCTCGACCGACGCCGCGTACTCGGCGAAGCCCGAGGTGCCGCGCTCGATGAACTTCGTGTTGGCGAGACCGGCGTGGATGATTTCGCGGGCGATCGTGTTCGACAGGGCGACGTCGGTGCCGACCTCGAGGCCGAGCCAGACGTCGGCGAACTGCGCCGTCGAGCTGCGGCGCGGATCGACGACGTAGAGCTTGGCGCCGTTGCGCACGCCCTGGAGCACGTGGTGGAAGAAGATCGGGTGCGCGTCGCGCGCGTTCGAGCCCCACATCACGATGACATCGGTGTCCTCGATCTCCGCGTACGACGAGGTGCCACCG
>DATMDV010000357.1:0-3046 GCA_035557475.1 Ilumatobacteraceae bacterium | reverse complement strand
CCGAGGGTCGACGGGAACCCTCGCCTGCTCATGCGCGATGGCGCGCCACCGATCTCGAGGGCCTCGAGGCCATGGTCGTCCTGCACGATGCGCAGCGCACGATCGCGGTACTTCGGCTCGAGGTACGTCTCCCAGAGGTCGGGCGGTTCGAGGATGTGCCCGTCGGCGTCGACCGCTCCGTTGTGCACAAGGGGATGCGCGGCGTGGATCGGCTTCTGCGCTTGGATCGTCAATGTCATCGTCGGCCCCAGTCGTCGTGTTGTGTCGCTTGCGTCGCCCCGGTTCGTGAGACCGGGCGAGATCCGATGATAGGACTGCAACAGATCGCGCCGCCCAGGCGTGAGAGAGGTAATGGACATCACCGTGACCGGCGCCAGCGCACCACCGTCGGCGAGTGTGGCGGATGTCGCTTGTGTTCGCGCCTCAGTTCGTTCAATGATTGAACGTAGTGACGGCAGACGACACGACGACGCTTCCCCCAGCATCCGATCACGCCCGTCGGACTCTCCTGATCGCCAGCGTCGCGGCGTTCGCCGTGTTCCTCGACACGACGGCACTGTTCGTCGCCTTCCCCGACATCACCACGTCGTTCCCCGACGTCGCCCCGTCACAGCTGTCGTGGGTGCTCAACGGCTACACGATCGTGTTCGCGGCGCTGCTCGTGCCGCTCGGCAAGCTCGCCGACCGCCGCGGCCACAAGCAGATGTTTCTCGCCGGTGTGGCACTGTTCACGGCCGCCTCGCTGCTGTGCGCGATCGCCCCGAACCCGATGATGCTCGTCGCCGCCCGCGCCGTACAGGCGGTGGGTGGCGCGGCGCTCGTGCCGTCATCGTTGGCGCTCATCCTGCGATCGACGCCGCGGGAGCGGGTCCCGATCTCGGCGGCGATCTGGGGAGCGACCGCCGCGCTGGCCGGCGCGGTCGGACCGACACTCGGCGCGGCGCTCGTCGAATGGGGCGGCTGGCGGTGGGTGTTCGTGATCAACCTGCCCGTCGGCGTGGCGACGATCGTCATGGGACGACGATCGCTGCGGGAGTCGCGCGATCCGCAGAGCATGCTGCCTGCCCCGCTCGGCGTCGGACTCCTCGTCGCCGGTTCGGTGCTGCTGACGCTCGGACTCGTGCGCGGCGACGACTGGGGATGGACGTCGGGCTCGACGGTTGCATCGATCGTGGCCGGAATCGCCGTGCTGTGTGTGTTCGTCACTCACCAGGCGCACACGCCGGCACCGGCGATGGACCTCTCGTTGTTCGAGTCGCACAACTTCCGCTGGGCCAACGCGTCGACGATCGTGTTCGGGATCGCGTTCAGCGCGATGTTCCTGTCGAGCATCTTGTTCCTGACGTCGGTGTGGAATTGGTCGATCCTCGAGGCCGGGTTCGGAGTCGCACCGGGCCCACTGCTCGTGGCATTGCTCGCACCGCCGTTCGGCAAGCTCGCCGCGCGCATCGGGCAGCGGCCGCTGATCATCGCCGGTGGGCTCGTCTACGCGGCCGGAGGAGCGTGGCGGCTGTTCACGTTCGACGCCGAACCTGCGTTCGCGACCGCCTACCTGCCGTCGATGCTGCTCACCGGCACCGGCGTCGCGCTGTGCATCCCGCAGCTCTCGAGCGTGATCGGCCAGTCGTTGCCGCCCAACCGATTTGGCGTCGGTGGGGCGGTCAACCAGGCACTGCGTCAACTCGGTGGCACGCTCGGGGTTGCTGTCGCCGTCGGGTTCGTCTCGGGTGCGACCGACATCGACGATGCCCTCGGCCGGTTCGAGCGGATCTGGTGGATGATCGTCGCCGGCGGGGTGCTGACGACGCTGCTGTCGATCCCGTTGCGAACGGTGCCGAGATCGGTTCCGGCCGCGCTCGACGGCAACCTGGAAGTGGCCGATGCCGCGGTGGTCGACGCAGCGGCCGTGGATTAGGACGGCAGCTGATGAAACGCAAACCGCTCGATCGCATGGACTGCTCGATCGCCAAGGCGCTCGACATTGTCGGTGATCCGTGGACGATGCTGATCCTTCGCGACGCGTTGCTCGGTGTGCAGCGCTTCGAGTCGTTCTCGACCCGGCTCGGCATCCCGCGGGCGACGCTGTCGGCGCGGCTCGACCACCTGTGCGATCGCGGCGTGCTCGAGCCGCGGCCGTACCAGGAACGACCGGAGCGCGTCGAGTACGTCCTCACGTCGAAGGGTCGAGCGTTGCGGCCGGTCGTCGTGACCCTGATGCAGTGGGGCGACCAGTGGGTCCGCGACGACGACCCTCCGACGACGATCGTCGACACGGCCACCGGAGCGGTGGTCGATCCGGTGCTCGTCGACCGCGGCAGCGGCACCCCCCTCGACGACATGCGGCTGCGCGCCCGGGGTCGGGTCACGTCCGGCTTGGATCGCCCGACCGACGCCGCCCTGTGACACTGCCTGAGGCGACTCGGCCTCAGATGTTCGACTCGCGGATCGAGCCGGTCATCAAACGCCGCGTCGTGGCCCGCATCGAGTTCGCGATGCCGGGACGGCCGAGCGACGCGCGATCTGGGAGCACAACCTCCCGACCACCGCGCCGGTCGAGGATGTCGACGTCGAGTGGCTCGCCACGCAGTTCGAGATGTCCGGCGGCGGGATCCGCAACGCCGCCGTCCACGCCGCGTTCTTGGCCGCTGCCGCCGGATCGCCGATCACGATGGCGTGCGCGATCCGCGGCGTCGCCCACGAGTACCGCAAGATGGGCCGCCTGCTCAAGCCGAGCGACTTCGGCGAGTTCCCATCCCCTCGTCGCGACCGCCGGCGAGGCCGAAGAATGCGGTCGAGCTGCCCGCAAGGCGATCTGAGAGCGCAGCGCCGCGGCCAGCGGTTGTCAGGGACGGGCGACACCTCTATCATTGATCGTCTTCACCGCGGGGTGGAGCAGTCCGGTAGCTCGTCGGGCTCATAACCCGAAGGTCGCAGGTTCAAATCCTGCCCCCGCCACCAAGAAAGCCCTGGTAGATGGCAAGATCCGCCAGGGCCTTCTCGCGTCCGGGCCTGGATATCTAACGGTTTCTCTAACGGGTTCCGACGC
>DATMDV010000356.1:0-2090 GCA_035557475.1 Ilumatobacteraceae bacterium | reverse complement strand
CGCGCGCGAGGCTCGTGTTGTTGAGCGTGCCGAGCGCAGACTGGATCACGAGGGCGCCGTTGTCGACCGCGTAGACGACGGCGGCGGCGAAGCGGTTGACGTCGGCGATGAAGCTGTCACCGACCCGCATGTGGATCACGGTGCAGTTGGGGCACGAGCCGATCGTGTTGCCGTTGCCGGCCTCGCCGTTGGAGCCCTCGGCCTCGCCGGTTCCGTGTCCGTAGCCGACGTCGTCGAAGGGGTCGTTGTCGTCGTCGAGGAAGTCCCAGCCGACCATGTCGTCGACGAAGCCGTTGTCGTCGTCGTCGACTCCATCGGAGAACGCGATCAGCACGTCCTGGGGAATCAGCGTGCCCACCGGACCGACCCGGCGCGGGTCGGTGACGTTGACGCGCAAGTCGCACGCGTAGTCGCGGAGGTTGAAAACGCCGTCGTCGTTGGCGTCGTAGACGTCGGCATACGCGTCGCAATCGGTTCCGCCGACAAGAGCTTCGGCATCGGTTCGGTTTGTGAGCGGCACCGGCGCCTCGCCCCGATTGATCCGCGTCTTGAAGCGCAGGTCGGTCATGGCCCCGGCGTTGTCCCACTCGATCCCGGAGTCGAGGACCGCGATCGTCACGTCGGGGCGGCCCGTGCTCACCTGCCAGGCCCAGTCGAGACCCTCGTTGAAGTCGAAGAGGGAGGCGCCGCGGACGCCGCCGAGCTCGGCGGGACGAACGTCGTTGAGCGCGTTCTGGGGCGTCGGCTCCGGCGACGCCGAGTACTTCCAGTACTCGCCACCCCCGTTGTCGTCGAGGGTCGCCTCCTCGCCGACGTCGTCCGGCTCCTCGTTTTCGAGGTAGAGGTCCGTGTAGTCGCTCGGGTCGGTGCCCTGGTGGGCATACGGAAAGTCCGCGAGCGCAGGCGGAGCCGCGGCCAACGCGACAAAGACCGCCACCGACAGAACCTGCTTCCTCACCCGTTTCTCCTCACCTGTTCGCAGTTGCGCACCCGGTCCAAGCGCCGGGTGATGAAGACGGTGTCGTCGCCGGCACCGCAGTTGATGCGGTCACGACCGCCGCGGCGCGCGCGGATCGTGTCGTCGCCGTCGCCGCCGAAGAGGCGGTCGCGGCCCCTGCCGCCCTTGAGCAGATCGTTGCCCGCCTCGCCACCCAAGCGGTCCTTGCCGCCCTGACCGGAGACGCAGTCGTTGCCGGCGCCCGCGTTGAGTCGGTCGTTGCCGCCAAGGCCCCGGATGCGGTCGGGACCAGCTGTGCCGGCGAGGCGGTCCTTTGCGGCCGTGCCATCGATCTGGTTCGAGCAGTCGCTGGCGCTCGGGCCCGGGACGGTCGGTCCGGTCGGCCCTGTCGGGTCCGTGGGATCGGTGGGGTCCGTTGGGTCCGTGGGATCAGTTGGGTCGGTCGGGTCGGTCGTGCCGCCGCCGGGCAGCACCACGTCCGTGACAAGGCCCCAGTTGCCGGCCTCGTCGCGGTAGAAGACCGCGGCGTGGGTGGCGGAGCCCATCTCAGCCGCGCTCAACGACTGCGTATCGGTAGCGCCCACAGCCCCGGCGGCCGCTCGCTCCGTGACGAGGCGCCCATCGGACGCGGAATCGATCGGGCCGTCGGCGACGAGAACGCGAACCCGGTCGGGAGCGCCGCAGAGCCAGTCGTCTCCCGGGTTCTCCCAGCTCAGGGTCACCGCGCCGTCGGTACCGGCCGCCGCGGTCAGGTTCGCGACCGTTCCCGGCGGCCGCCCGTCGCCACCGTAGTTGGCGGTCGAGTGCTCGTCGTGATGGAAGGTCCACCACTCGTTGTTGGAGTCGTCGCAGGCGGCTACCCCGGTCGCCCAGGCGAACTGCCATCCCTCGCGCGTGAGGGCGGTGACGTCGAGTTCGCCGTCACCGTCGATGTCGCCGATCGCGGGTGTCGCCTGGATCCAGCCGCCGGTGAACTTCGGCCAGCCATCGGGTTCGTCGCCGCCGATGCCGTAGGCGTGAAGGTTGTAGAGGCCGGTTCCGACCAGCACCTGGCGGCCGGGCCCCGTGCCCCCGACTCGCGCGACCGCGCCTTGCGAGAGCAGTTGGAAGTCGTCGGTCGGCACCGGGAAGC
>DATMDV010000355.1:0-6596 GCA_035557475.1 Ilumatobacteraceae bacterium | reverse complement strand
CAGATCGGTTCCGGAGATCGTGAACGGCTCCTCGAGCGCGTCGAGCAGCTGCTGGGCGACCACTTCCGCGTCGTGCTCGTCCGTCACGTCCTCGATGAGGACTGCGAACTCGTCGCCGCCCATCCTGGCCGCGGTATCGGTTGCACGCAGGCATCCCCGGAATCGGTTGGCGACGGCGACCAGCAGCAGGTCACCGGCGGTGTGCCCGAGCCCGTCGTTCACCGTCTTGAACTCGTCGAGGTCGATGAACAGCACGGCCACCGCTCGCATGCTGCGTTCGGCGCGGGCGAGTGCGTGTCCGAGGCGATCGGTGAAGAGCGCCTTGTTGGCGAGGTCGGTGAGCGAATCGTGGAACGCCTGGTGCGACAACGCGACTTCCAACCGGATGCGCTCCGTCACGTCGCGCATGCTCCACACCCGACCGACGATCTCTCCATCGACACGCTGCGGCATGTAGCTGCGCTCGAAGGTTCGTCCGTCGTGAAGCTCGACGACGTCCTCGCTCCGGCCGTCCGGATGTTCGGCAACGTCTTCGACTCGCCGCATGAATTTGTCCGGGTCCTTCACCTGTGGCAGAACGATCGACAGGACTTCTTCCCGCGCGAGTGGCGTCGTGAGGGTTTCCGGCAAGCCGAACAGCTCCCGGAACCGCTCGTTGAGGTTGGTGATGAAGCCGCCCGTGTTGACGACGAGGATCCCATCGGCGGTCGAATCGAGTGTGGCGTTGAGCTGCGACAGCGCTTCGGCCAGCTCGGTCTCGGCCAGCTTGCGGTCGGTGATGTCCTGGGCGGTCCCCGAGATGACGGCAATTCGGCCGTCCACGACACTCGTGACATCCGCGGTGCCATGGAGCCACCGCTGCTCGTTGCTCGATGTCTGCACCCGGAAGTCGCCGCTGAAGGCCACGCCGGTGCGAAGTGCTTCGTTGACGCCGTGCTCCAGCGCCGGTCGGTCCGCGGCGTCGACGTGTGAGAGCAGGAACTCGAGGCTCGGCGTCAGTCTCGACGCGTCGAGCCCGAGAAGGCGACCGAGCTCCTCGGACCAGTCCATCGTTCCGGTCGCCAGATCCAGATCCCAGCTCCCCAGCTTGGCGAGGTGCTGCGCCTCGGCCAGCTTCGCCTCGCGTTGGATGACGCGCGTCTGGAACGTCTCGTTCATGCGCCACGACACGAGCCCGACGGCGCTCATGACGAGGATGAACGCGCCGTGAATCGCGGCCCATCTCCACGGGTGCTCGATTCCGGCCTGGTGGTTGAACACCAGCGACGGGTCGATGATGCTGGCGATGCCGTGCTGGAGGACGACATAGCCGATCGCGACGAGCAGCGGGAGCCAGTCCTGGTAGAGCGTGACGACACCGACCATGATGAAGTACGAGAAGTGCATCTCGATGCGCCCGTCGAAGAGGTGCACCAGCACGGCCGAACCCGTCAACAACCCCACCGAAGCGACCAGGGTGCTGATCCTGCGATCGGCGCGCCACAGCGTGGCGGTCACCGCGCAGGCAGCCAGGATGCCACCCTCGAACGCGCTGTGCAGAACGCCGTTACCGAGGGCGAACGACACGAGGCCGAGCACGACCGCGTGGGCCCAAATGATCTTCAGGATCCAGCGGTGACGGCGATCCCACGCGTCGGCCGGCAGCATGCCACCCGTGGGCAACCAGGCGCGCAGCCGCAGGGTCCACTGCTGCTCGCGAGCCGTCAGATGTGCCGCCATAGGCTGCTCTATCGGCGCGAAGACCGCTCAAGCTGAGCACCGAACGCTGAAAACGTTCGCAGCGCCCGTTGTGGAGGGTGCAACGTCGCCCGAAGGTCCGGCCCGCAACTGGTTACGGTGGTGGATCGGCGCCCGTGCCGTAGGGAAGCGTGTCGGTGTTCAGCCAGCGACCCGACGTCGTCTGGCGGAGCGAGAACGTGATCTCGAATGGTCGCTCACGGCGTTCGATCTCATCGCCGGAGTCCGATCGAACGACCTCTTCGACCGTGCCACGCGCGGCGAGACCTGCGTTCGCGCCGCGTTGGAAGCCTCCGGGGAACACCACCATCAGGTCGAGCGAATCGAATGTGTAGCTCGGGATCACGCGTTGACCGTCGACTGAACCGGCCTCGATGAGGGCCTCGAGGTCGTGCAACCGGGCGCCGTCGGTGATCGCCGGCAGCAACGAGGCATCGCCCGTCGAAAGTGCCTCCGCTTCGACCTGCAGGTTCCACGCCAGCGTGGCGGCGAGCTGTTGCGCCCCCTCCGGTGTCGCCAGGCCGGCGCTCAGGCCGGCGACCTGCGGATCGATGGTCACGGTCGGCAGTATGGCGGGGTCGATCTCGGCGATCGTCCCGATGTCGGTCGCAAAGGGAGCCTCGGCGTCGGTCGATCGGGCCGGCCAACCGGCCACCGTGATCACCGCCGCGAGCAACCCGACCACGAAGGTTCCGGCCGCGACGCGTGGCAGCACCGCTGCCGGCACCATCTGCCGACGGCCGCCCGAGAGTGCCCGGACGAGGAACCGGCCGGGATGGTCGTCCTCTGATCCGGCGGCCGGGAAGTATCGGTCGAACAGTGGACGCGCGGCGCACACGATCACCAGCCCCGACAACAAGCCGACCTTGGCGCCGAACTCGGTCTCCCAGGGGGCGATGAGCACCGTCGACACGACGCCGATCGCCGTTCCATACGCGATGCGCGCGACCCGGCCGGAGGGCACCGTGCGAGGGTCGGTGATCATGAAGAACAAGAAGATCAGGATCTCCGGCGACGTCATGATGATCCACCAGAAGTGGGTGCCGGTGATGGGCGTGAACGACCAGCGCGCGGTGATCGAGTGGTCGGCGAGGGCAAGCACTCCGATCCCGGCGGCGAGCGAGAGCCAGAGCGCGGCGCCGAGCCCGAGCAGGCGCAGGCGGCTGCAGATGAACAAGCCACCGGCGACGATGACGGCATAGGCAGCCGCCATCGGCCAGTCGAACGGCGCCCACCAGAAGTCGAGCGGTTCCACGCGTCCACTGCCGAGCACGAGGAACGCGGCGACGAGGGCGATGTTGGAGGGATTGAAGACGTGGCCGCTGCGGAACCGGATCACGTACTTGCTGAGCAGTCCCAGCGCTCCGACGGCGGCGAACAGGTACCACCCCCGCAGGGTCCAGTAGTCGCCGTTCTCGGTTCCGATCACGCGGAACAGCAGGGCGGTGCTGGTGCCCGTCTGAAGTGCACTTGCCGGCCACACGAACATCGCGGTGCGGCGGTACGTCATCGCCAGCTCGATCGCAGCACACGTCGCGAGGGTGACGATGATCTGGGCGATCGAGACCCGGAAACCGAGCCACCCGATGCCGATGAACAGGATCGTGAGGATCACCACCGACAGGTGGATGCGCGGGTCGCGGATGCTCGGGGGTACGTACCGGTAGGAGCGTGTGCCGAGCCGCACGGCACGGGCGAGCGGCGCATCGCGCGCCGGCCACGGACGGGGTCCCGGGAGTAGCGTCGTGCTCACGAGGCGACTGACCCGGCGCTGTGTCGGACGATCGAGATCGTGATGTGCACCCGTCCCCCTTCGTCGGCCCTCACCGAGCTCCGTGTTGATCATATACGATCACTCGAAGGGGTGGTACGGGGAACATGGGTTCGGCCATCGTGAATCGTGCGGCATGAACCGAGCGGCTGCGCTCGGGTGCTGTGTGGTCGCGGTCGGCACACTCGCCGGAGCGTGCTCGAACGATCCGTCCGGACCGGTAGGACCGAGTACAGCACCCGACGGATCGGACACGGCCGGCGACGGCACCGTGCCGCAGGACCTCGACATCGAGGTCGAGCTGCGCACGAGCCAGGAGTCCCTGCCACTCGGAGCACCGTTCGAGTACACGGTCGCGATCAGCAACCACGGCCCGAAGAGCGTGAGCGTCCCGCTCGACCTCGTGCTCACGGCACCTTCGGGTGACGACGTGTCGTTCTACACGACCACACTGTTCGCTCCCGCCGGCGCCGAGGTGACCGAGGACGGGCGGGTCACACCATCGCAATGGTTCGCCGACCGCGGCCGCTACCGCGTCGCGGTCACCGCCTACGGGGACGCGGCGGGCGACTCGCTCGAGCTCGACGTCTCCGATCCGACGGTGGTCGTGCCGGTGTTCGAGGATGTCACCGCATCCGCGGGTGTGAGCACGTCGGTCCCCGAAGCCACGTGTGGGCGGTTCTCCAACGGAGCCGCCTGGGGCGATGTCGACGGCGACGACGACGACGACTTGTTCGTGACGCGTCTCGATGATCGGTCACAGCTGTTCATCAACGATGGCGACGGCGGATTCGTCGACGAGTCCGAAGGACGCGGCCTCGCGATCAACGACACCAACGGCGCCGCGTTCGCGGACTACGACAACGACGGCGACGCCGATCTCATCGTCGTGCGTGACGGTTCGGACTTGCTGTTCGAGAACGACGGCGACGGGCGGTTCGGTGATGTATCGGTCGCGGCGGGCATCGGTGATGACGGGTTCCGGGGCATGAACGCTTCGTGGGGCGACTTCGACAACGATGGAAACCTCGACCTGTACGTCACCAACTACATGACGTGCACGGGCGAATGGGCGACCGAGGAGGAGATCATCTCCCAGGTCTCGTACTACCCGGACACGTTGTACCGGAACAAGGGTGATGGCACGTTCTCCGACGTGACGTCGTATCTGGAGAACGACCCGGAGACGCGAGACGACGGCTCCACGATCGGAGCCGGGTTCGGCGCCGCCTGGTTCGACTACGACAGCGACGGCCGGTTGGACCTCTACCTCGCCAACGACTTCGTCGGCCCGTCGCCGGACAGCAACCGGCTCTGGCACAACGACGGACCGGTCGACGCCGGCCAAGTCAATGGCGACTGGCGGTTCACGGACGTGTCGGTCGCATCGGGGACGTCGTTCTTCATGAACACGATGGGCATCGGCGTCGGCGACTTCGACCGCGACCGCGATCTCGACCTGGCGCTGTCGAACATCGGTGCCAACAAGCTCGTCCGCAACGAGGGAGACGGCCTGTTCACCGACGAGCTGACGACCAACATCGCCCGCCCGTTGCAGGACGCGAGCTACTCGTCGATCACGTGGGGGACGAACTTCCACGACCTGAATCTCGACGGGTGGGAGGACCTCCATCTCGCGGCCGGCAACCTCTACGACCGCAGCGTCGATGCGATCGGCCCGCAACCCAATGAGGTGTACGTGTACGACAGCGCCGGCGAGCGGTACCTCGACGTGAGCGCCGCCACCGGCGCCGATGACGAAGGCGACTCGAAGGGTGTCGCGTTCGCCGACTACGACCGCGATGGCGACATGGACATGTTCGTCATCAACCAGGGTGGTGAGCCGCACCTCTACCGCAACGACACACCGACCGAGGGCCAGCACTGGCTCCAGGTCGACACCGTTGGGACGTCGTCGAATCGCGACGGGTGCGGAGCGCGCATCATCCTCGAGCTCGACGATGGCGTGATGACGCGTCAGGTCTCGTGCGGGTCAGGCGGCGGCGGAGCCGGCAGTCAACACGCGGTCCACTTCGGACTCGGCGCATCGACGACCGTGCGACAGCTCGAAGTCATCTGGCCGTCCGGCACCCGCCAGATCCTGTCGGACATCGAAGTCGACACGTTCGTCATGGTGGAGGAACTCGCCAGCTGATCAGACGAGTCCCGATGGCCGCCCTACGGGGCAGCCTCGCCGGGTTGCTCGATGGCATCGAGGAACACGTCGACGTCGGCGTCCTCGCCGCCGATCAGCCAGATCACGATCCCCTCGTCGTCGCCGTCGTCCCACGGCAGCACACCATCGACCGCGTACCGGTCGACCGTGATGTCCTCGGCGTCGTCGGACACGGGCGCCACGACGGCGAGCTCGACCTCGGCGTCAGCGGGCTGGTCACGAAGGATGTCGATCAGTTCGCTTACGAGCATGGGTCCTCCGCGACCGTCAAGGGGATTCGACTACGGCTCGCCGAGCCACGCGTCGGCACGATCGAGCAGGTACAAGCTCACATGTTTGCACCGATCGAGGCTGTCGGACACGGACCCATCGTTGTTGAGGTACACGTCGGCCAGTTCGATCGAGATCCGGGCGACGATCGAGAGGCTCCGTTCGGGGGCGTCGGTGACGCTCGGAAACGAGTCGATCGCCGATACCTCGACCGGCAGCTCGACGCCGCCGACCCCGGCGAGCTCGGTCGCGAGCACGAGCAGATCGGGTGGCTGGGGGAGCGGCGGCAGGGTCCACGTGAAGAGCAGAGGGAACGTGAAACCGGTCGGTGGGTCGTCGTCGACGTCGTCGAGTTTGATGATCTCGTCCTCGAAGCCGAGCAACGCGCGAGGGTCGACGTCGAGTGAGAGATGGAGGTCGATCGGGCCGCTGCATGCCTCTTCGGGGTGCAGGTCGACCTCCCACAGTTGACGCAGTGAGTAGGTCTCGACGAAGTGGCGCTCATCGTGGACGTGGAAGCCGTGGTCGATCGCCTGGCTCTTCAGGTCCGCCACGAATCCTGCTACGTCGATGACTGCCACACGGGCCTTTCTGTTCCGCTGATGCTGCCAGCCGTGTCGAGGGGACACTACCGTCCGCGGA
>DATMDV010000354.1:0-2238 GCA_035557475.1 Ilumatobacteraceae bacterium | reverse complement strand
CCCGCTGGCGCGGCATCGTGGTCTTGGCGGTCGTGCTCACGATCGTTTTCTTCGGCGGCGCGGCTGGTTCTGAAGCGGCACGCGGACTGCATCAGTGGGGTGGCATGACGATCCAGAACCCGCCCAACGACGATACCCCTCCGGCAATCCCGGTCGATGAGCCCGACGAGACGCCGATCGACACGCCGGCCGAGCCGGAGCAGCGCGCCCCGGGCGCCGACCAGCCGCCGATTGGAGCCCCGAGCGACGAGCCCGATCCCGACCTCGGCTGATCAGCGGCCAACCCTCAGGAGGGCAGGATCACGACCTGCCCGAGCACCCCGAGCGCCGGGCGCGCATCGTCTGGCGCGCTCGCTTGTGAGTCGTAGACCACCTGGCCGTCCGAGGTTCGCCACACCTTGAGGCGGAACCGATCCGGACCGGCCCGGTCGATGCGGCCGTCCACGACCGAGATGAGGAACTCGTGGCCGGAGGTGCCGTTCACGGTCCCCTGGCCTCGCAGGTAGGCGACGTCTCCGTCGACTACCAGCCATTCGTAGCCGGTGGAGCGGAACGTGAACCGCGCCGCCGGGAGCGCGAACGCGCTCGCCCCGCTCGGCGTGTCGGCGCCGGCACGGTAGCTCGCGGCTACCCCGAGGATGCCGAGGCCACCCGAGTTCGGTCGCGCGGGGTAGGCGCCGCGCGGACTGTTGACGATGCCGGCCCCGATGACAGACCCGCCGTCGGGATCGACCACGACGACATACGAGTGCGTCTCCGTGTCCTCGAACGTGCCGTCGCTGACTGTGAGCGTCACGCTATAGAGGCCTGCGTCGGCGTAGGCGTGGGTGGCGGCCGCCGTGTCGGCGGACTGGTCGACCGACGCCGCGGAGGCTGTGCCGTCACCCCAGTCGACCGTGGCGGCGTGGGTCTCGCCACCGTCGATATCGGCGTAGGTGGCCGAGAGCGCGACCTGATCGCCGACCTCGACTGGCCCGGCCGTCACGTCGAGCGAGGTGATCACCGGCGCGTGCGTCGCCAGGTCGAGGCCGATGAGCAGTGGATCGTGGTCGGACGACCGGAACGCGTCGGGCGCGTAGAGCGTGACGACGTGGTTGGGCGACTTGAAGGTCGTCGTGTAGTCGAGCACGGGAGGCTCATCGGTGTTGATGTGCCAGGTCGCCGTGTCGGTCACCTGGTCGGTGAGCGACACGCTCGAGAGGGCATGGTCGAGGTAGCCCGAGGCGCCCTCGAAGACATACGAGTAGGCCTCATCGCCCTCGTGCAGCCGATGGAGGTCGGTGAAGCCGTCGTCGACAAGAGCCGCGATCGGCGTCTCGTTCCGGTAGCTGTTGAGGTCGCCGATGATGATCGAGTCACTGTCGCCCGACCCGGTCGGGTCGGTGGCGATCCAGTCGCCGAGCGCATCGGCCGCCGACGTGCGGGTGCCGTTGCAGTTACCGCCCAGGTGCTCAGGCTGATCGTCTGGCGGGCCTCCGCAGTCGGACCCCTTCGACTTGAGGTGGTTCACCGCCACGGTGAATGCCGCGCCCGTCGCCGTCTCGGTGAAGGTCTGGGCCAGAGCCGGGCGATTCAGCGTGTCGTCGAAGCGTGGGTCGACGCTCGAGTCGAGAATGGCGAAGGCGCCGAGCGGGCTCACCGCATCGGGCTGGTAGATGATCGCGACGGTGATCTCATCGGTGCCGATGACTCCGGTGTCGACATACGCATACGTTCCCGCGCCGGCCTCGTCGTTCAGGCCGGCCACCAGGTCGGCGATGGCCGGGTTCGCATCGGCCCCGTCGTTCTCGATCTCCATCAGGCCGACCACCTCGGCATCCATCGCGGCGATGGCCTCGATGATCTTCGTGCGCTGGCGGTCGAATTCGAACGGGTTGATCGCGCCGCGCGAGGTCGGGAATCCGCCGCCCATTCCGTCGCCATTGAAGTAGTTGAGGACGTTGAACGCGGCGACCTGGATGCGGCCGCCAACGTCGGGCGGGGTCGCCGGGCGGTCGGAGGCCCCGTCGAAGGCGATCGGGCCAACCGGCTGGAGCCGGTACGAGCCGAAGCCCTGGTGCACGACGGCGGTCAGGTCGGCAACGGTGGCGCCGGTGCGCAGCGTGTTCGACGCGGAGAGGCCACCGGTCGGGTACCGCGTCGGATCAGCGTTCTGCGAGGTATTCGCGTCGTCGAGCACGATCCGCGTCCGGGCGTTGAGGTCGTTCGTGGCCTCCGCCGCAGCGCCCGGATCGGCGA
>DATMDV010000353.1:0-5575 GCA_035557475.1 Ilumatobacteraceae bacterium | reverse complement strand
AGATCCCCGGCGCCGAGCTGGCCATGATCGAAGGCGCCGCGCACGCCCCGCCGGTGTCGCAACCGGCCGCCTTCAGCGACGCTGTGCTTGGATTTCTCGGCCGCAACGGCTGGTGATGAGCGAGCGCAAGGAACTCGTGGGGGACGATGTCCGCCGCGAGATTCGTTCGTTCCTCGACCGGCAATGGGATCCGGAGCTGCCGTTGGTCGAGTGGCGCGAGCGCCTGGTCGACGCCGGTTGGGCCTGTCCCGGCTGGCCGGTCGAGTGGTACGGGCGCGGGCTGTCGACCGCCGACGCCTCGCTCGCGACGAGCGTGCTGGCGGCCGCAGGTATTCCCGGGCCGCCCGCCGGGGTCGGGATCGGCCTCGCCGCGCCGACGATCCTCGAGCACGGCAGCGACGATGTGAAGCGGCGCTTCCTCCGCCCGATCGCCACTGGAGAGCATCCGTGGTGCCAGCTGTTCAGTGAGCCGGGCTACGGCTCCGACCTCGCCGGGCTGGTAACTCACGCCGACCGCGACGGCGACGAGTGGGTCGTCAACGGACAGAAGCTGTGGACCACGAGCGCCCACCACGCTCACTACGGCCTGCTCGTCGCCCGCACCGATTGGGACGCCCCGAAGCACCGCGGACTCACGTGCTTCGCGATCGACATGCGCCAGCCCGGCATCGAGGCGCGCCCGGTGCGTCAGATGAACGGGCACGCCTCGTTCAACGAAGTGTTCTTCACCGCCGCGAGGGTCACCCATTCCAACATCATCGGCGAACCCGGTGAGGGGTGGCGGGTGGCCCTCGCGACGCTCGCCCATGAGCGGCGGCTCGACCGGCGCCCACCGCGTATGTCGGTTCATCCGGGTGCGGGTCGGACGGTCCGCGCGGCGCAGGCCGAAGCCGACGAGCTGTTGGCCCCGTACGACTGGTACCCCCAGCGCGCGGGTCGGGCGGAGTTGGCAGCGCCGCTGGCGGCGTCGCTCGGCCGGAACCGCGATCCGGTGGTCAGGCAGGCCCTGGCCCGCCTCGAATCGATCGTCCGCACCGCCGAGTGGACGAATCGGCGGGCGCAGGCGGCTCGCGTGCTGGGACGCCCGCCGGGCGCCGAGGGCTCGCTGGGCAAGCTGCACGGGAGCCTGATCGCCAAGACGTCGGCCGAAGTGCACGCGCTCGTCGCCGGTGCGCAAGCGTTGCTCGTCGGGCCCGAGAGCCTGCTCGACGGTGTGATCGCGCAGGTCCTGGTGTCGGTGCCCGCGGCTTCGATCGCTGGTGGCACCGACGAGATCCAGCGCAACATCATCGGTGAGCGAATCCTCGGCCTCCCGAAAGAACCACAGATCGACCGCGATCTCCCCTATCGAGAGGTCCGCCGCAACCCGGTCTGATCCCCCACCCAGCGTCGGCCAGACTCTCCACGATGAGCGCACTCGACCTCGCCGCTGCGACGAGCATGTCGTTCGACTGCTACGGCACGCTCGCCGACTGGGAGACCGGGATCCTCGCCGCCCTGCGCCCATGGGCCGCACGGAACGGGATCACGCCGTCCGACGACGATCTGCTGGCCGCGTTCTCGCGGTCGGAGCCGACACACGAGACGTCGCGCCCGGCGTTGCGCTACCGCGAGGTCCTGCGGCGCGTGCACGGCGACATCGCGCGTGAGCTCGGCGTACCGGCCAACGACGCCGACGCGGATGCGTTCGCCGCCGCGTTCGACAACTGGCCCGTGTTCGACGACGTTCCCGATGGGCTCCGCGAGCTGCAACAGCACGCCAAGCTGATCATCCTGTCGAACGTGGACCGGTCGATGTTCTTCGACCACACCGCGCCGGAGCTCGGTGTCGAGTTCGACGCGGTGATCACCGCCGAGGACGTCGACGCGTACAAGCCGGCCGCTCCCCACTTCGAACGCCTCTTCGAGACGATCGACGGATGGGGTCTCGACCGCGACCGCCACGTCCACGTCGCAGAATCGCTGCGCCACGACATCGAGCCGGCCAACCGCTACGGCATCGCATCGGTGTGGGTGGATCGTCGGGCGGGCGCCCCGGGCGGGGCGTCGCGCGCCGAGCCGGTCGACGCCACGCCCGACCTCGTCGTCCACAGTCTGTCCGAGCTGGTGGAGCACCGGCGGCGCCAGTAGCTTCGTCGCATGGAGCTGGGGCGTGTCGGCATCTGGAGTGGTCAGCTACGGCGCGCCGATCCAACGGCGATCAGCGAGGCCGCGGCCGAGCTCGACGAACTCGGCTTCGGTGCGATCTGGATCCCCGGCGGGTTCGGCGGCGACGTGTTCGGCGACGCCGGACGTCTCCTCGCCGCCACCACCCGGGCCACCGTCGCCACCGGGATCCTCAACATCTGGATGCACACGCCAGACGAGGCCGCCACGGGTCACGCCACACTGACGGGCGAGCACCCGGGCCGCTTCCTGCTCGGCCTCGGCGTCAGCCACGAGCCGCCGGTCACGAACAGCGGCCAGACGTACGCACGGCCGCTCGCCAAGATGCGCGACTACCTCGACGCACTCGACGCCACCACGCCACCCGTACCCACCGGCGAGCGGATGCTCGCCGCTCTCGGTCCGCGCATGCTCGAGCTCGCCCGCGATCGCAGCGCCGGGGCGCACCCCTACCTCGTGAACCCCGATCACACCGCGACGGCACGCGCCGTGCTCGGCGACGGCCCGCTGCTCGCCACCGAGGTGATGGTCGTGCTCGACGAGGACCCCGAACAGGCCCGCGCCGTCGCCCGTCAGCACCTGTCGCGGTACATGGTGCTGCCGAACTACACGAACAACTTCCTCCGCCACGGGTTCACCGACGACGACCTGCTCGACGGTGGCAGCGATCGTCTCGTCGACGGCGTGATCGCCTGGGGCGACCTCGACGGGATCGCGGCCCGCATCGACGAACACCACGCCGCCGGCGCCGACCACGTGTGCATCCAAGTTCTCCAAGCCGACGCGGCCGCCCTCCCCCGCGACGCCTGGCGCCGTCTCGCCGACGTCGTGCTCTGACCGTCGTCGACATCGACGGCCGGTGTGGTCAGAGCATTGCACCGCACACCGGGCCGCTGGAAAATTCGATCTCGGCGGCGACCTGCTCGTCGCTCACAGCACAACGACCGCACGGCAGTGCCGGTCGTTGTGTGCGTTGCGCGCGAGATCGCCGACTCCGAACAGCCGTGAGTCGCAGCTGCAGACAGACTGAAGGTCATGACCGTGCGGCGCGAGGCGTTCGATGGCCGACGGGCGAGGTGGCCCAGGCGCTGGCGGCGCTGCCGCGCTCGCTCGGGTTCGAGATGGTGACGGTGGTGTTCGAGCAGCCACCCGCGATGTGAACCGCGCACGGCTGCGCGAACTGGGCTTCGAGCTCGGCGCTCGCGCCGAGGCCGGCGTGTCCGACGAGGGTGCGTGGTTCGCGACGGCGCCGGACGGCGCGCCGGTGGTGCTCAAGTGGTTCCCGGACAAGGCCGTTGCCGAGCGCTATGCGGTCCTGCTCCCTG
The DNA here is from genome assembly GCA_035557475.1 of Ilumatobacteraceae bacterium. Lineage (GTDB taxonomy): Bacteria > Actinomycetota > Acidimicrobiia > Acidimicrobiales > Ilumatobacteraceae > JALOLG01. The sequence goes on along the minus strand of DATMDV010000353.1, from coordinate 2,084 downwards.
GCCTCGACGAGCTCCGATCGCGCGGCGTCCCGGTACCGGCGTACCCGCACGTCGTCGCCGTCGACGGCTGGACGCTGTCGGCGCAGCAGGTCCTGCCGGGTGGGTCGGTGCGCAACCCGTCACCGGCGATGGTGGAGCAGGTGGTCGAGTGCGTCGCCGCCATGGCGGGTATCGCGTGTGCGTTACCGGCGCCAGACCTGCGCCCCTGGGGTGCGTCCGTCGTGCACACACTCACCGTCGGCGTGGACCGGTGGGCGATGCACGAGCCGCTGCGCACCGGAGGGCGTCGCAGCGCGGCGGTGCTCGACCGCGTGGAGGCCGTCGGCGCCGACGCCGACCCGGCATGGTTCCCGACCGACGGGCTCGTGCACCTGGACCTGCACACCGACAACATCCTCGCCGGCGACGACGGCACCCTCACCGGGATCATCGACTGGGAGGGCGCCTGCGGCGGCGATCCCCGCTTCGATCTCGTCAGGTTCGCGTACGACCTCGACGGGCACGATCAACCGATCTGGGACATCGTCGAGGGCACCGGCATCGAGCCGCGCGTGCTCCGGGCGTACGTCGCCCACCACGCGTTGCGGTGCACGTCGTGGCAGATCCACCACCACACCGACGACGTGCCCCGCCAACTCGACCGCGCCGAGCGCGTCCTCGATCGCTATGACGCCTAGGAGACGGCGGCCACCTGCTCCCACTCGAGCGGCCGAGCGGCAGTCCGGTGCGGAGTTGGCTGTTTCGGCCGAGCCCGACGCCGGGAGCGGACAAGATGGAGGGCGTGACTGGACCCGTCATCCACCCGGACCTGAACGCGATCCCGCTCCGCACGACCGAGCAGCCCGCGTACGACCAGCCGTTCGAGTTGCAACTGCTCCACCACGATCAGCAAACCGGCGCCGAGCACTACATCGTCCGCTATCGACCCGGTACGAGAGCCCGCCCCCACCGCCACACCGCCGCCCACACGATCGTCGTCCTCGACGGCCATATGACGGTTGACGGCCATCGCTTGGGCCCCGGAGGGTATGCCCATCATCCCGGCAACACCACCATGGTGCACGAGCCCGCCGCCAACGAAAGTTGCACGTTCGTCCTGATCTTCGACGCCCCGTTCGACCTACGACTCTCAGACGACTCCAACACGCACTAGTCGCTCGACAGGTTTCGACGCCTGAAGTCAGAGCAACGCTGAACATTGCACTGGCCGGGACGGTCTCGTCTCGAACACCCAGGGGCGCCCGACGACTCGACCACACTCCGAAGGACTGACGACCTGAGCGGACAGGCGTGTCCGCGTCGGCGCCCGGCCGTGTCGAGCTGCTACGCGGATGCCGAACCCGCGCGGCACGCGCCGTGCTCTACCCGAGCGCGAGCATCGCCTCGGCGACCTCGCCGGCCGCCGCAACGGGGATCGCAGTGGCGGCGTCCTCGAGGACGAGCAGCCGCGCCCCGGGGATCTCGCGGGCGATCGCCTCGCCGTTGCCGACGGGAAAGAACGGGTCGCGGCGGCCGTGGACGACGAGCGTGGGGACCGCGATCTCGGGCAGGCGCTCGCGCCAGCGGGGTTTGCAGTCGAGCTTGGAGAACACCATGCCCATCTGGTTGGCCATCTGGACCTGCGGTGCGGTGCCGGGCGTACGGTCCCAGATGCGGGCGGCGATCGCGCGCGCTGCGACGAGGTCGTCGCCGAGGATCTCCGCGCCGGCCGCGGCGAACTCCGCCACCGCCTCGCGGTCGGTCCAGTCGGGCATCGGATGCGCGAACAGCCGCCTCATCGTCGCCTGGTCGTGGTCGGGGATGTCATCGTCGGGCGGGCCGGGTGCGACCGCGCGGGTGCCGGCCAGGGTGAGTGCCGAGAACGCGCCCGGATGGTCGAGCGCGGCCACCTGGGCGACCATCCCACCGACGCCGATCCCCGCGAGGTGCGCGGGCCGGCCGCCGAGCGCGTCGGCAAGGGCCGCCGCGTCGGCGGCGAGGTCGCGCAGGGTGTAGGCGGGCGCGTCCGGGTCCGCCGTCGTCGACTCGCCGCTGTCGCGCAGGTCGTAGCGCACCACGCGGCGCCCGCCGGCGGCGAGGCGCTC
>DATMDV010000352.1:0-3645 GCA_035557475.1 Ilumatobacteraceae bacterium | reverse complement strand
CTGCTCGACCAGCGCGACTGCAAGGCCTGCACCCAGCGCCACCCCCGTGGCCAGGCGCAGGTCGTGGGCGGTCACCCCGCCGCCCGCGCCGTGGCCGAGCATCATGAGCCCGACCGATCCATCTGCCGGCAGAGCGAGGTGCACGCGCGCGTCGCCGTGCGGGGTCGGGACGAGGGAGACCGCGAGGTCAGTCACGCCGCTACGTTCTCTGCGCGGTCCTTCAGTGCCGTGTTCAGGTTGTCGTGATGCTCCTGGATCGCGCTGCCCATGACGGCGCGGAACACCGGAAAGAGCAGGCCGGTCACGGTCTCGACGTGAGTCACCATCACCGAGCCGTCGGCCTGCGGGTCGATCTCGAACTCGCGCGTGCCGGAGAAGAGACGGTCGCCGCCGATGTTGCCGTGCCAGCTGAATCGACGCTCGGGGACGAGTTCTGTGATCTCGGCCTTGACCTTCGCCGACGGACGGCGGGGCATCGCCAGCGTCATGGCCAGCGTGCTGCCGAGCCGGGCGTCACCAGTGATCGACGGCACCGACGGGTTCCACTCCGACCAGCGATCGAAGTCGACCAGGACTCCCCACACCGTCTCGGCGCTCGCGTTCACCGGGAACGTCGTCGGGTAGATCGCCATGGGGGTGACGATATCGATCAGGTGGGGGACTTCGGTTTCCACAGGTCGACGGTGGTCGAGGGCTGTCCACAACCTGCAGGTCAGCAGGCGAATTCGGGGTCGAATCTCCCTAGATTGGAGACATGACCTCACGCGCCGACACCCTGCTCGACCGGGTGAGCCGGCACGCTCGCGAACAGGCCCGGGCCGAGGCGCGGACGACGATGGCGATGCTGGAGTTCGCCGACGCCCGTCGCGCCGAGTACGAGGCCACCGAACGCACCGAGTGGCGCGACACCGAGCTGGCATCCGTCGCGTACGAGCTGGCTGTCGAGCTCCAGATGAGCGTCCGCGGCGTGCAGAACCGGTTGCATCAGGCTCGACAGGTCCGAGGACGGACTCCCGCGGCGTGGGAAGCATTCGTTTCCGGCCGGATCGACGGGTACCGCGTGCGCATCATCAGCGACGCGCTCAGCAGCCTGCACGACCCGCGATCAGACGGTGTCGTCGACGATCGGGTGGTCGGCTACGCGGCAACGCATACCGCCACCGAGCTCCGCGCGTGGTTGAGGCGGCTGATCGCCCGGCTCGAACCGCAGCACCACAAAGAGCGGTGCCGCGATGCCGTCAACGACCGTCGCGTGCACATCGACCACCGCGACGACGGCGTCTCAGAGCTCTGGGCGCTGCTGCCCACCGCTCAGGTCGCGGCGATCGACACCCTGCTCGGCGACGCCCTCCTGGGCAAGGATTCCGACGACACCCGCACCAGCGACCAGTTCATGGCCGATGAGCTCAGCCGTCGCCTGCTGGCCGGTGCCGACGGCGAACCGGCCGTCAAGGCCACCATCGCGCTGACGATCCCGGCCACATCGCTGGCCGGACTCTCCGACGAGCCGGGTACCAGTATCGACGGACAATGGTCCCTCCCGGCGTCGGTGGTCCGCGAGCTCGCCACGCAGGCGGGCGCCCTCTTCCACCGGGTGATCACCGACCCTGCGGGACGCGTCCTCGACGTCACCAAGCTCGGACGATTCGCCCCGGCCGACCTGGAGTTCGGCCTCGAGGTCCGCGACGCGGTCTGCCAGTTCCCCACCTGCACCCGCCCCGCCGCACGATGCGACAAGGACCACCGCGTCCCGTGGCCACACGGTCCGACCAACGGCCAGAACATGTGGTCACTGTGCCGACGACATCACCGCGCGAAGACCGCCGGAATCTTCACTGCCACGCTCGATGACGAAGGCCAAGCGGTGTGGCACCTGCCCTCGGGCCGAGTCGTCGCGGCCGAACAGATGGCACTCATTCAGACGTGATCCCAGGTCAGCCGCGGGCGTCAAGCTCGGCGACCAGGCGCTTGGGCGCGATCATGCGGTACGACGCGTCGACCAGCTCGGCGATCTCGTCCCAGTCGACTCCGGGGCCGTCGAGGTCGATTGCGCGCCAGCCGTACGGGCCGTAGTAGGCGGGCACGAAGAACCGAGGATCCTCATCGTGGCTGGGCAGGTCGGCCGTGTCGGGCATGAAGATCAGCGCGCTCGGAACCATCCGGTGATTTCCCGGGCTGAGCTTCTCCGACCCACCGAATGTCGCGAAGATCTTGCCCGCGCGAAACGTGGGCCGGCCGTGCGAGACCTTCTCCTCCGCGCCCGGCATGGCCAGCGCGATGGCCCGCAGCTCGGCGAGGCCCGGGTCGTCGTCGCTGAACATCACGGGATGCGCCATGAGTCAACGTAACCCGGGCCGGGGCACTAGTTGTTCATGTACGCCTCGGCCGCGGCCATGACCTCGCGGCCGGTTGGGGTGAGCCGGCCGTGTTCGCGAACGACCTCGAGACCGTCGAGGAAGGCCCGCTCACTGAGCTGCTGATCGCTCACGGTTGGTTCGCGCTCGTCATCGCTCAGGGCATCCGACTGCAGCATCATCGCGAGGGCTTGATGCATGCGCGCTGAGACGAACGTGGCGTGGAAGATGCCGTCCATCGGCCGCGGATCGCTGCGAAGCGGAGAGTCGTAGAACTCGTCGTCACCGTTGAGCACCAACGGCTCATCGATGGTCTGGCCGAAGAGCAGCGTGTGGGCCGCCTCATGCATCAGCGAGATCGTCACCGCGCGCTCGTCCTCCATGCGCTGCGCGTTGAGCAGGAGGGCACCCCAGAGCATGTAGCTGGACGCACCGCCGAACTGGTACGGCGACCCCGGCTCACCGACGGCGACAATCACCTCGGAGACGGTGGCGCGTAGCTCGGCGAATCCGTCCGAAAGGACGGGCTCAAACCGTCGCGACGCCGACTCGAGCAGCCGCTGCGCACGATCGAGTTCGGCGTCATCGGGCTGGAGCAGGCGGAAGTCCGTCTGGGGATCAGTGTCGAGCTTGCTGCGATATAGATCGGCGACCTCCCGCAGTGGGGGGTCCTCGATGCCGCAGATCCGCGGACGGTCGCCGGCGAGAGGTTCGGCCCGGACGATGACGCCGAAGTGGTCTGCGGCAGCGTCAAGCTGACCCGCCTCCACCTGTGGCACGAGCTCGTAGTACCTCGCGAAGACGTGTGGCGCGAAACGTTGTTCGGCCAGTCGGATCAGTTGCTTGTCGACTTCAGCCGGCGTGAGGCCGGCGCGTCGCGCGAGCTCTGGGACCGCGGTCGTCAGGTACTTGAGGCTGTCCGCGAGGGCGGAGTGCATCCGACGGTCGACGGCGTGACCCCGTTCTCCCGATGGCACGAAGAGGAATGTCGATTCGCTTCGCATCATCGATCGACGGAGGTTCGCGTGAACGGCCGCGTCAAGAGGCAGGAGTGACCTTGGGGTCTGGAGGCGTTGGAGTGGGGCTGGGGGTGGCAGCACCGATCTTCGCCCCCGTGACCTGCCCGGTGGGGAGCTTGAATCCGAGCAGCTTCGACCGGTCGAGTTCCATGAGTCTCGCCTTCCAGCTTCGAGGACTGATGCGTTACGGTATCGCAGGTCGTACGCACGGCAAGCGAACGGGGCGGGTGGCACGGTGCTTCACTTCGTGACCGTCGCCGGCAAGGAGCGGA
>DATMDV010000351.1:0-10231 GCA_035557475.1 Ilumatobacteraceae bacterium | reverse complement strand
CACAGCGATTACGTTCCGGTTCATCGTCGCCGTCCTCTCAACGGTGGGGGTCTCCCGTACCAACAGGCGTTCCGTCGGCGGGAACGATGTTCCGCCGCCAAGGATTTTCTGGATCACGCCAAGTCCGGTGGCGGTTGGCCTTTGTTCATCGTCCGATGTCGATCCGCGGATGGATGTCGGCTGCTCGTTCGGGCCTGTGCCATAGCGGTAGCCACGTGCGGATGGAGACGGCGAGGTGGGCGGCGAGCCGTGGGGCGACCTTGTTCGAATCACAGAGAGTGGCCCGCCACGGTCGGAGGCAGACATGAGTTCACACCACCAGCGTGACGGAGCCATCGGAACGCAATCGGGTATGACACCCGCGTCGCAGCGTCCTCGACTTGGCCCGCCGCCTCGTTGACCCGGTCCTCGCGCCACGCCGCCGTCGGCCTGCCCGGCGACGGCACGCGCCCTCGATAGAGTTGCACGGTCCCGCATCGTTCCCATTCGCCACCTGCATCATCGAGGTGTTGACGACCGGTTGATCCGCCCCGTCACCGACGCCGACGGTCAGTGATGAGAGATCGCGCAACGCTGGGACACTCAGACGCTCCGCTTGCTGGCGATCGCAGGGGGCTGGATGCGTGCCGCAATTCCTCATTTGTCGCTCAGGGAACGTCGTTCCCTGGGGTGGAACGCCTTTCGGGTATGCATCGACACCTTCAACACCATTCACCGAGAGACGGTTCGACGAGCCGACAAGGTTGGCTGGACGGGTTCGCCCGTGCCGCGTCGGTCATCTGGCCGGCCTGCAGCGTGCAGCAGTGGACGATCGGGCAGAGGCGGTCGCGGCGATGAGCGCTGCGACCACCCCATCGAACGACGAGGCCGCCGTGACGTCGGCGGTGACCGCGGTAGGTCAGATCGCCATCAACACCAGTGACTTGAACAGGTTCCGGACCTTCTACGAAGGGCTGCTGGGTCTGCCGCACGTGATCTCGCTGAGGATGGGCCAGCCTCCCCATTTGCGGTACGGCGTGTTCGCCGTCGGACCCGACACAGCGTTGCTCGCATTCGAGGTGCCGGGCTACGACCCTGTCGCCGACGGGATCGGTGTCGAGATGGGGCACCGCGGCCGGATCGACCACTTCGCGCTGCGTGTCGACCAAGCCGCCTTCTTCGACGTCCGTGATCGACTGGTCGCCGCCGGCGCGTCCAACGGTGCCGTGACCGCGTTCGGACCGTATCAGTCGGTGGCGTTCCGGGATGCCGACGGGCTCGAGGGCAACATCATCTGCCCGAACCAGGCGTTCGACCCCACGCAGGTCGACGACGAGCTGATCGAATGCTCGAACCCGCAGTGGACCGCGACGAACCTCCTGCAGCGTTGACACGTCCGCCGCCGGGGGTTGCGATGGGCGAGAATCTGACGATGGCCGCCAACGCCAGTGTCTCCCATGCCGCACGTTTGGTCGGCCGCGAACGCGACCTGGCCAGGCTGAGCGAGCTGGTCGCCAATCCGCCGCCGGGGGCGCTGATCATGGTGACTGGCGAGGCCGGGATCGGCAAGACGTCCCTCGTCAACCAAGTCGTCGCAGACCGCCTCGCCGCCGGTGACCGGGTGCTACGCGGGGCAGGCGACGAGCGGGCGACGGCGCGGTTCTCGCTGTGGCGGCGCGTGATGCGCGAACTCGGCGTCGCGTTGCCACATGCCGATCCGAGCATCGGCGCCGCCGACCAGGTCGATGAGCTGGCGGCGGCGATCGGCGACTCGTCGGCCACCGGCGAGTGGCGCATGATCGTGCTCGAAGACGTCCACTGGGCTGATGCGTCCTCGGTCGACGTGTTGCAGCTCGTCGTTGACCGTCTGATCGCGTGCCCGGTCGCGATCGTCGCCACCGCCCGTCCCGGCGAGCCCCGAGCGCAGGCGCTGGCACGGCTGCACCGCCAATCGCAGTCGATCTTGCTGGCCGGCCTCACGCCGGTGGACATCGAGGCCATCGCCATCCACCACACCGGTAAGACGCTGGCGCCCGACGCTGCCGCCGCACTGCACCGCCGAACCGGCGGCAACCCCCTGTTCGTCCGCGAGCTGCTCGGCGCAAGCACGACACGGCTACCGATCGCAACCGGCGGCCTGCTCACCGACGCCCTCACCGGGCTCGGTCCGCTCACAGCCGACGTCCTGGGAACGATCGCCATCGCCGGCCGGGCCGCGCCACTGGCGGCCACCGCCCACGCCCTATCGATCCCGGCCGACGACCTCGATCTCCACCAGCGACGCGCCGTGGACGCCGGCATCCTCACGGCCGGAGCGGACGGCGTGTGGTTCCGCCACGATCTGCTGGCGGACGCCGCCGCCAACCGCTTCGATCCCGGCGCCCGTCGCGCTGTGCACCGCTCGCTCGCCGACTTTTGGGCGACCTTGCCGAACCTCGACGACGATGGGCTAGAACGCGCCCGGCACCTTCTCGCGGCCGCACCATCAGACCCTGGTGTCGAGGACACAAACGTCCTCCTGGAAACCGCCACTGCGCTCCGCCGGCAGCGACGAGCCGGCGACGCCGCCGACCTGCTCCAACGAGCCCTCGACGCATGGGGCACGGCGCCGACCCCGCTTCCCACTCGATTGTGGATGGCGTTGGGCGAGGCGCGCTGGGATCTTGGCGAGAGGCCAGCCGCGCTGGAGTGCTTCGATCGCGCCGCCGAAGGCGTTGACGAGAACGACCTCGTCACCGTGACGGCCATCGAAGTCGCCCGCCAGCGCAACCACAACCCTTTCGTGCCTGACCCTCCCGCCCGCCAGCGGCTGTCCGATCTCGACCAACAACTGCCCACCCAAGATTCCGCACTCCGAGCAGGGTTACTCGGGCGCCGAGCGGTGCTCGCGCTGCAGCCGCCCGCCCGCCACCACGAGGCCTCGGCGTTGGCCGACGCGGCGGTGGCCATGGCGCGTCGTCTCGATGACCCCGATGCGCTGCTCACTGCCCTTTGCGATCGCGCGTACGTCGTCGGCTCCGCCGAAGATCTGCGACGCCGCAAGGACCTCGCCGAGGAAGTGCTCGAGCTTGCCCGCGTCTCCGGGCGGCCGGAACGGGCCGTCGCCGGACATGAGTGGCGCTTCGACGACTGCTTCACCCGGGGGGACCTCACCGCCGCCACCCGTGCCCTCGACGAGTTCGAGGCGTTGGCCTCCGTCGCGCCCTCGCCGTTCTGGCGCTACACCTCGTCACTCCGGCGGGCCATGCTGTTCCTGGTCCAAAGCGATCGGGACGGCGCCGTCGAAACGATCGCAGCATCGGCGCAGGCATCGAGGGGTCTCGTCGATCACTTCGAGCTGATCGGCTACGAGCTCGGCATCCGCGCGCCGGCAATGATCCTCTACGGACTTCCCGACCCGCGCGTCCCGAAGCTGCAGGCACAGATGGTCGAGATCTTCGACCACGTGCCGGCGCCGTTCATGCAGGTACGGCTGGCCGTGGGAGATCTGTTGGTTGGCGATCGGGCAGCGGCGCGCCGGCGGGCGACGCGTTGGCTCGCCGACTCCACCAGCGCCTTCGAGGCGCCCGACCCAGTCGGAACGCTCGCGCTGATGGCAGTCCTCGCCTGCGAACTGCAGATCGCCGAGCCGGCGCCGGCCATCGCCGAAGCATTGAACGAGTTCTCCGGGCTTCTCGCCGGCGCGATCCCGGTACCGGTCGATCTGCTACTTGCCCAACTGGCCACCGTCACCGGCGATTCCACTGCCGCCATCGATCACGCTCAACGCGCCCTCGTCCTTGCTCGTTCGATGCCATCGCCAGTGCTCGAGGCGCACTGCCTGGGCGCCGTCGCCGAAGCGCAACTGGGCGTCGGCAACGCCGCCGCAGCGGCAGCCGCAACCGCCGCCGCGACGGGGGCCGCCGAGCGCAATGGAGTTGCGCTGGCGCCCCCCTGGTCACGGCACGCCACGGAACGCGACACCACCGCGACCAACATCACCGACCAACTGCCATCAACGCGAACTGGCCGGCTCGAACGCAACGGTGACATATGGAGAATCGGCGTCGGCTCGGAGGCCGCCACGTTGGCACACATCACCGGACTCGAACAGCTCGCACGACTCCTACACGTCCCCGGTGTCGACATCGGCGCCTCCGAGCTCAACGGCACACATCAAGCACCCGCCGACGACCTCGGACCCGCACTCGACGCCCGCGCCAAACGCCAGTACCGGCATCGGATCAACGAGCTCCAAGCCGACATCGACGAAGCCGAACGATGGGCCGACCCCGAACGCGCCGAGACCGCCCGACGCGAACTCGACGCACTCATCTCCGAACTCCGACGAGCGATCGGACTCAGCGGTCGCGACCGCCCACAGGGCAGCGGATCAGAACGCGCCCGCATCAACGTCACCCGCAACATCCGCCGAGCAATCGCCGCGATCGACAGGGTCGCGCCACAACTCGCAGCCCACCTCACCGTCTCGATCCGCACCGGACATCACTGCTCGTACACCCCCGAACCGGCCGCCCGCATCCACTGGGAGATCGACCTTGGGCGATGAGTCCAGGCCACCGGCGCCTGCACACCTCGGCTTCGCCCCCCGGCCGATCGCAGACGCGACGTCTGGACAGCTTGTCGCCGTGATTGCCGCGTCCATCTTCTCCTCGGTGTCCGATCCGACGATTCTCCCGATTTCCAACCAGCGTTCGCGGGGCCCTTTCTCGTGATCGCCAGCGCGTGATCCGTTTCCTCTATGAGGCTCACGCGCGTCGTGACATCGACGGTGCCTTGAGCGCCCTCACCGACGATGTGTCGTGGCCCGACGTTGCAGGCCGCAGGACACTCCACGGCCACGACGAAGCGCGTCGCTACTGGACGGAGCAGTTTGCAACGATCGATCCAAGCGTCAGTCCGCTCGATGTTCTCGATGTTGAGGTGACCGGCGATACCGCACGGGTCCGAGCACGCCAGGTCGTCCGCGACCGGTCTGGCAACGTGCTCCACGAGGGAACAGTCGTCCACGTGTTCACGTTCGACGGCGAGCTGATCAGCGGGATGCACATCGAAGCCGAGTGAGAACCCGGCGGCAGAACTGCTGTCATAGCAGTGCTGTCCTGTGCGCGTGTTCGTCGTTGCGTGGTGCCCAACGAGCCGGCAATCTGAGCGCCGCGACAGCATTAGTCGGCCATAGCCGTTTGTGGTCTGGCGATCGGGCTTTCCGGCCTGAACCCCTTCCACGCACAGTAGATGCCGAGCGACAGCTCCCACGCGGCCTCCGGCAGTGTGAGCAGGCCAGCAGGTGCTGAACCGTCGTCGTACACGTCGCACAACTTCAGCACGAACGAAACGATCAGCACCGGGCCGCCAATGAGACCCAGCATCGCCATGCGACGCGGCACGAGTGCCGATCGGTACATCAAGTAACCCAGCATCAAGCCGTTCCCGATCCCCGCAACGAGTCCGGGTCCCCACTGGAACGACCATTCATAGATATTGACCAGGGAATCGCCTTGAACGGCGAGCGCTGTGGCGTCGGCACCGGTAGCTGGCGCCAACGAGTCGGCCACGTCCACGACTGACATGATGCTGATGAGACCGATCGCGGCGAAGACCGACTCGATGGTGCGGGCGCTGACGTATCCGAGCGACACGGTTTCGCTCTGCCGTCTGACGAGTGGATAGATGATGAGTGCTGTTCCGATTTGGGTGACGATCAATCCGAACTCGAGGACCGCGCCGAGCTTGAGGCTGTTGATGGACGTATCCCCCGGAATGAAGCGCATGTCGCTCCAGCTCGCGCCCAGTCCGTTGACGAACAGCAAGCGTGCCGGGATGCTCGTGACGAATGTGCCGATGAACAACCAGCCGAAGATTCGCCCCGTTCGTTGAACATCCATGCACGACTCCCTTCCATCGTGGATTGTGAAACGATCCCCTGCCTACCCCGCCGGCTTGCGACTGGTACGGCCCTGCCTCGCTGGGTCCGTTCCATCTGCAATCGAAACGCACGCCACTGTCCATCGCAGGCGCGGCGTTCGTCAAGTCGACCAAACGAGCGACAGGACCGCCAACCGTGCGACATCGTCGCCGACCGACGCGCATCGAGCTGCCGCTCGGTGCTCGCACAATCTGCGCTCGTGACCGTCGTTGCGTAGACGCGCCGGACCGGGCATTAGGGCGCGCTCGCGCTAGTGAGCAGGTGCCCTCCGGCGGGGTCGGTCGCAGGTCATCAATCCGGCGTTGGGAGACAGGCTGGCGTTCTGGTCACATCAGGCCTGCCTGCCGAGGCTGTCGTTCCTTCACTGGAAAGCCGGGAAAGGGCGAGCACGCAGTCGGCCGTCCAGCCGGCGCCGTGGCACAGGTCAATCGCGGGTACGAGCGGGCACAAGCGGACGTTGGTTGCGGCCACCTCTGATCGGCCTGCCGATTCGGCCACTGTCCTACTCCGTTATGCGCGTTCGTGGCGGAGCCTTCAAACGCTCGATTCGGCGCGACGAGTATATTCGGTCTCGATGGTGCTGGCCAAGCACTCGAAACCACGTCGTGCTGCGATATGGAACCACACTGTGGGTGGACCGACAAGGAAGTTCCTGGACACCCAGCCGATCGTTGAGGTCATCGAGGGCATCGACGGCTGGACATCTGTGCATCCCGTGGCGTCAGCGGTTGGGTCAGTCGATCGAGACGTCGACATCGAGGTCGGAGTTCCTCATCGGTGGACTGCGCCGACGCCCGTCGTGCCGAGGATTCGGTTCCTCGACCCCGACAACCATAGGGACAGTCGGGACGATCAATGGCGGCGTTGGCGATACGCAGACTCGGTCTACACCGCCGCCATCCAAGATGACTGGGCCAACGAGCTTCGTCAGTTTCTCGAGGACCCGCAGCACTCACGAGCCCCTTGGGCGGCGGGCCGCGCCATCGAGGCGTTGCGCCAACTTGACCTCGAGCCATCGACTGAACAGGCGCACCGGGAAAACCTCGATCTGGAGCCGGACTCGCGGAGCGACATCGCCTACTGGGACGGTTGGCTGCGATTCGTGACGCCACATCCTGCTCATGACGTGGTTCGAGCAGCCATGGAGACGATGCGCTGGAACGCAAACGCGACGTCCGATGTGAGCGAGCCGCCCGAGCGCTGCGACGCGATCGTGCAGGTTGAGGTGTCTCTCTCAGGCGATTGGCAGGTTCCATGGACGACCTTGGATGTGCGTACAGGGAAGCCGCAACTCAACCTATGGATGAATGGTGAGGGCGAATTGCCGCCTGACTGGGAGTCTGCTCTCCGGAACTTCTTAAGACAGTGCGAGGACGATCTCTTCGAGCGCAATCGACCAGCACTCGTCGCTGAGACTACGAGATCCGCAGCCGTCGACCATGGCCGCACCGCGGTCCACCACGATGTAGACGCGCGGCTTCCGTCAGCGCAACGTGTCTTTATCTCCTACAGCAGGCGTGACGTGGAGTATGTGAATCTCCTCGTGGATCACCTGAAGGAGGCGGGCATCACCTGCTGGATCGACAGTTCCGAGATCAGGTATGGAAGTCGCTGGGAACACGAGATCAAGTTGAACCTCGACGCGTGTCGTGCGGTCGTAGTCGTGATGAGCGCGGCGAGCCAGGAGTCGGCTTGGGTGAGCCGAGAAGTCAACTATGCGATGAGTCGAGAGAGGGTAATCTTTCCACTGCTGTTAGACGGCGAGGTTTTCTTTGCGCTCAACAACATCCACTTCGAGGATGTCGTCACAGGAACGATGCCAAGCCAGAAATGGTTGGACCAGCTGCGTGAGACGTTGAATCGAGTTGAGCCGTCCCAAGCCGATGGTGAGACGCGCAGTTGACCCTGCCGCTTTGACATAGGGTGTCCCAGAAGTGTTGTTACACGGGTGATCCTGGGGTCTTGGGCTGGGGTCATTGGAGCATGTCGGGTGGCTGGTTGTCGATGCGGTCGATGAGGCCGGCGAAGAGTTGGGCACGGTCGTGTTGGTCTCGTTCTTTGGCGTGGTCGCGTTGACGTTGCAGGATCGGGATGAACTGGGGTCCGGTGTCGAAGAACCCGCATCGTTCGCAGATCGTCTCGAAGTTGCAGTCGAGCGCGGCGGGTCGTGTGCAGTGGCCGTTGCCGAGGAGCCGTCGGTGGTCGGCGGCGAGTCGCCGATCGATTCTCGCCCACCGATTCGCCACATGTGATGCGATCCGTGACGTCACCCTTGGACGATGGAAACATGACAACGCGCACCCCCGTTTCCACCCCCCGTCGCAGGACGGGAAAAGGACGGATGGGACGGGAACCGCAGTCCACGATTCGAGCACCCCGCTGGCACCGACTAATCGGGTGCCGCTCGACATCGCCCGACTGATCGTCGAATGCGCCGACGGCGAGATCGTGTTCGTCGTGCCATCGGGATCGACTACGGCGCGTTCCAACCTCCCGCTGTTGCGTCGCCACGCGTCGAGCCGTCACCTCACATCGTCACCACATCGGGTCCACATCGGACGGTGCGACGGTGCTCACACGACACCGACGGAAAGGGGCCCGAGATGGCCACGAACAAAGAAATCATCCAAGACGCCTACGCCAGCTTCGCCAAGGGCGACGTCGCTGGTGTGCTGGCAAAGATGGCGCCGTCCATCGCGTGGACGGAGCCCGCCGGGTACCCGCTGGCGGGCACCTACGTCGGCCCGCAGGCCATCGTCGACGGCGTGTTCATGCGCCTCGGCGAGATCGGCGACGACTTCTCGATCGGCATCGACCAGGTCGTCGCCGACGGCGACACCGTTGTCGCGCTCGGCACGACGAGCCGGAGCCACAAGGGCACAGGGGCGCCGGCCGAGTTGGACATGGTCCACGTCTGGACGCTGGCCGACGGGAAAGTGGCGTCGTTCCAGATGCACATCGACACCGTCAAGGTGCGCCGTCCCGGCATTGGTGCTGAACACCTCATTGCCCACGCGGACGACCCGATCGTCGCTGGCCGAGCGAATCCGCACGGTGCATCGCGCGTGGCGCAGCCTGCGTACGGTGAACGTCGACCGGGTATTGGTCGGGGCGCCGATGGACACCTATCCGCTGCTGCTCGCCGTGCTCGGCGTCGCGATCCTCACGGCCGCGGTGCTGCCGGAGATGATCGCCCGCCTGCCGCTCTCGCTCCCGATCATCTACGTCGTGGCCGGCATGATGCTGTTCGCGATGCCGATCGAGTTGGACGCGCCCCGTCCGACGAGTGAAGACGCCGGCTACGCCGAGCGGCTCACGGAGTTCGTCGTGATCGTCTCGCTGATGGGTGCCGGCCTCAAGCTCCGGCGGCCGATCGGCTGGAGGACGTGGGGCAGCACATGGCGGTTGCTCGGCATCACGATGCCACTCACGATCGGTGCGATCGCCCTGCTCGCGAGCGCCGGTCTCGGGCTGCCGGTGGCGACCGCAGTGCTGTTGGGAGCGGTGCTCGCGCCGACCGATCCGGTCCTCGCGTCGGACGTCCAGGTCGAAGGGCCGAGTGAGGAGGACGCCGACGACGAGGTCCGGTTCGCGCTCACATCCGAGGCCGGCCTCAACGACGCGCTCGCGTTCCCCTTCACCAACCTCGCGATCGCGATCGCCGCCGGCGGAAGCTGGTTCCTCGGATGGGTCGTCGACGACGTAGTTCTCAAGCTCGTCATCGGGCTCGTCGTCGGGCTCGTCGTCGGACGGATGATCGCCTACCTCGCGTTCGGCCTCGGCTCGCGCTGGGCGCTTGCCCGCACCGGCCAGGGGTTTGTGGCAGTCGGCGCAACGCTGCTCGTATACGGTGTCGGCGAGCTCGCCCACGGCTACGGTTTCCTGTCGGTGTTCGTCGCCGCGCTGGTCATCCGCCGCTACGAGCTCGACCACGAGTACCACGAGGCGTTGCACGACTTCGCGGAGACGCTCGAACGACTGGCCAGCATCGTGTTCCTGCTGCTGCTCGGCGGCTCGGCCGTCGACGGCGCCCTCGACGCCCTGTCGGTCTCGTCGGTGTTGGTCGCGATCGCGATCGTGCTGGTGGTCAGGCCGCTCGCGGGCATCATCGGCCTGACCGGCTCACCGGCCGACCGGCGCACCCGGGGAACGATCGCGTTCTTCGGGATCCGCGGGATGGGCACCGTCTACTACCTCGCCCATGCGGTCACGGAAGAACGGTTCCCGCGCGCACTCGACGTCTGGGCCGTCGCCATCCTCGTCATCCTCATCTCGATCGTCGTGCACGGCGCGACCGCCACGTATGTGCTCGCCCACGTCGACCGG